>NZ_FYDV01000009.1:0-190792 GCF_900187535.1 Pseudomonas sp. Irchel s3a18
TCTTGGCCAGGTCGACCCCAATTCGCATAAGCTTCATGTGTGGACTCCTTCTCACCGTTGACTGTGGTTCGCACTTTCAGTCTGGCACTCAAGATGCCGAAGTGAGGAGGAGTCCATCCCATTGCTTTTGGCTGTGGATTCAACCGGTCGATGCAACAGGCAGTCATGACAGGCAGCCATTGGCTGAAAGCACAGACAACCGTGAAAGACATTTTTGGCCGATGGGTACAGGCATGGCCCCCCACTGGGGTGTCGACTAGCTGGTTCCACCCCATGCCGAGCAAGACTTGAACCCTTGAAACAAGCCCCCCACAAACTCAGGTCTCGAGACCCCGGCCTTGGCCCCAAGTTGAACAGTGGTAAGGGACTACAACCAACGCTCTCAACCCGCCAGTTCGCGCAACCGCGCAAGCTCGGACGCCGGTAACGCAATGCCTTCGGCCAGGGACTTGGCCCGCTCCTGATAACGCCGGTCACCGGGCATGCGCTGCAAGCCCACCGCACGCATCTGCCGCACCAGTTCTTCGCTGCGGCTGGCGAAGTTGGCGCCTGCGGCCTTGCTCGGGTCGATCACGATGATCAACTGACCGGTCCACGGCGTTTGTGCGCCGGGGTGCTTGGACCAGTCGAATTCAAACGAGAAGTTCCCGCCGGTCAAGGCGGCCGCCAATAGTTCGACCATCATCGACAGGGCCGAGCCCTTGTGCCCGCCAAAGGGCAACAAGGCGCCTCCCGCGAGTATCGCTTGAGGGTCCCGGGTCGGTTGGCCCAGGCTATCGACCCCCATGCCTTCGGGCAATAACTGCCCCTTGCGCGCGGCAATCTGTACATCGCCGTGGGCGATGGCGCTGGTGGCCAGGTCAAAGACGATGGGGTCACCACCGGCGCGGGGTGCGGCAAAGGCAATCGGGTTGGTGCCAAACAGCGGCCGTTGCGCGCCATGGGGCACCACGCAGGTCATGCTGTTGACCACGCTCAAGGCCACCAGGCCTTCATCGGCAAAGGGTTCGACGTCCGGCCAGAGCGCGGCGAAATGGTGAGAGTTGCGAATCGCCAGGACCGCGATTCCGGCGCTGCGGGCCTTTTCAACCAGCAACCCACGGGCCGCGGCCAAGGCTGGCTGGGCGAAGCCATTGCCGGCATCGACCCGCACAAAGCCCGAAGCCACATCCTCGACCAACGGCACGGCCCGACCCTCCACCCAGCCGCTGGCCAGCGACGACAGGTAACCGGGAATGCGGAACACCCCATGGCTATGGGAACCGTCACGCTGGGCACTGGCACAGTTGTGAGCCAGCACCCGGGCCACCTCGGCCGAGGTGCCATGACGCTCGAGGATCCGTTGCAACATCTGACTCAGATCGGCGAACGAAACGGGCTCCACTGCGGGCAAGGCGGCGTTGAGTTGGGACATGCTGAGGCTCCAGTCGAGTTGTTGTTATGGCTGTGGAACAGCGTGACGAACTATCCGGCCGTGACAGTTATCTGTCAAATATTGACTTTATGACAGAAAACATCCACTTTCTTCCGCAAGCGCTGAATAACAACAGGAAACAGCCTTGAGCCAGCCGATCAAACAACGCCTTGAAAGCAGTCTGTCAACCGCCGCCGCCTCCGGTCGGGCGATTGCCAATTACATGCTGGCCAACCTCTATGAGCTGCCGTTCCAGACCGCTGCCGATATCGCCGCGAAGTTGAACGTCAGTGAATCCAGCGTCGGGCGTTTTTGTCGCTCCATCGGTTATAGCCACTTCAAAGACCTGAAAAACGACCTCAAGGCCGACCTGGGCGATGGCCCGTGGCTGGTTGGCGATCGTTTGCAGGAGTTCCGCCAGCAGGCCAGTCAAGGCCCGCAAGGTTTACCCCGCAGTTTCGAGCTGGAAGTCGCGGCGCTGGTCAAGGTCTACGAATACAGCCTCACCCAGGCCTGGCACACCGTCAGCCAGCGCTTGGCCACTCGGCGCAAGGTGTTCGTCGCCGGGTTCCAGACCGAACGCGGCATCGCTGCCTCCATGGTGCATCTGCTGCAGTACCTGCGCGATGACGTGCACTGGGTCGACGGTGCCGCCGGGCATTACGCCGAAGTGCTGCTCAGCGCCCCCGAGGACAGTGCGCTGGTGGTGTTCGAAGCCCGCCGCTATTCGCGTCACGCCCTCACTCTGTGCCGCAAGGCCCGCGAGGCGGGAATCCCCGTGACCCTGGTCACCGATACCTTTTGCGATTGGGCCGAGCAGAACGCCGACGAAGTGTTCCGCGTGCCCACCGAGTTCAACCTGTTCTGGGAATCGACGGCGGCGATGCTGTCGCTGGTGCACCTGCTGGTCAACGACGTCTGCAAGCAGCTGGGCCCGGAAGTCGAAAAGCGTCTTGAAGCGATTGCGGTCCTACACAACGAGTTCGTTGGATACACATCGTCACCCAGCTCAAAACAATAAAACGAGGTGCTAGATGAAACACGTCATTCGCTTTGCCAGTGCATGTGCAATGGTCCTGGCCGGTGCAACCGGGGCGCAGGCTGAAGTACTGAAGATCGCCACCGAAGGGGCTTACCCGCCGTTCAACTACGTTGACTCGGACAACAAGCTGCACGGTTTCGATGTGGACATCGCCAACGCGCTGTGCGAACGCATGAACGTGCAGTGCAGCATCGTCGCCCAGGACTGGGAAGGGATTATCCCGGCGCTGATGGCCAAGAAATACGATGCCGTCGTGGCCTCAATGATCGCCACGGATGAACGCAAGCAGAAAATCGATTTCACCCATCACTACTACCGCACTCCCCTGTCCGTGGCCGTGCCCAAGGACTCGAACATCACTGACGCCCAGACCAACTTCAAGGGCCTCACGGTCGGCGCCCAGGCATCCTCGACCCAAGCCATCTATGCCGAAGACCATTACGGCCCGGCGGGAGCCGACGTGAAGTTCTACCCGACCCTGGATGAAGCCAACAGCGACCTGGCTGCCGGCCGGGTCGACGGGGTGATTGCCGACAAGTTCCCGCTGCTGGCCTGGATCGACAGCGCCGGCAAGGACTGCTGCAAGATCATCGGTGACGTCAACGGCACCACCGCCGATGCGTCCATCGCGGTGCGCAAGGGTGACGACGCCCTGCGCGAGCGCTTCAACAAAGCGCTGGATGAAATCGTCGCCGACGGCACCTACAAGAAGATCTCCAGCCGCTACTTCTCCTTCGATATCTATTGATCCCCTGGCCCTCAGGCGAGCCTGAGGGTCGTTCCGTGCCGACACGTTGCACCGCCCCTTCCCCAGGGGCGGCGAGCACGTGCGAGCTTAATTGACCGAGAGGGTTCGAGCATGTTCGAAAACCTGTCACTGCTATCCTTCGCCAGCGGCGGCTGGGGTTCGGCCTTGGTGGCCGGCGCCCTGGTGACCATTGTCCTGGCCCTGAGCTGCCTGCCGATCGGTCTGCCGCTGGGCTTGGGCCTGGCCTTGGCCGCCCGCTCGCGACGACGCTGGCCGCAGGCCATGAGCACGGTTTTTTCCACCGTGTTCCGCGGGCTGCCCGAGTTGCTGACGCTGTTGATCATCTACTACGGCTGCCAGATCGGCGCACAGAAACTGTTGGCCGCGATGGGCTACGAGGCCGAAGTTGCGATCAATCCTTTCGTCGCCGCGATGATCGCCTTCAGCCTGGTGTTCGCCGCGTTCTCCAGCCAGATCTGGCTGGGCGCCTTCAAGACCGTACCCAAGGGCCAGTTCGAAGCTGCGGCCGCCCTTGGCCTGTCCCGGCGCACCACCTTTACCAAGGTGGTACTGCCACAGCTGGTGCGCATTGCCCTGCCGGGCCTGTCGAATAACTGGCTGTCGCTGCTCAAGGACACCTCGCTGGTGTCGACCATCTCTCTGGTCGACCTGATGCGCCAGACGAACCTGGCGGTCAGCGTCACCAAGGAACCGATGCTGTTCTACACGGTGGCCTGCTTTGGCTACCTGTTTTTCTCGGCCATTTCCGGCCGGTTGTTCCAGTTCCTGGAGCAGTATTTCAGCCGCCATCAACGGAGCGTTCGCCCATGAGCTTCGATGAATTGCAGAACCTGTTCCTCAGCCCTGACTTGTTGGAGCGCTATGGTCCACGCTTCATCGATGGCCTGTTGGTGACCGCCAAGCTGGTGGCCATTTCCTTCACGCTCGGCGCCCTGCTCGGTCTGCTGATCGCGTTGGGCCGGTTGTCGAATAACCGCTTTATCAGCCGTTTTACCAGCGTCTATGTGTATTTCTTCCGCGGCTCGCCGCTGCTAGCCCAGCTGTTCATGCTCTATTACGGCCTGGGTTCGTTCAAAGGCTTCTGGCAGGACGTGGGCCTGTGGTGGTTCTTCCGTGACGCCTGGTTCTGCACGCTCCTGGCCTTCACCCTGAACACGGCGGCCTATCAGGCCGAGATTCTGCGCGGCAGCATCCTGGCCGTGGCCCAGGGCCAGCGCGAAGCCTCGAAAGCCCTCAGCCTGTCGCGCTGGACCACCTTCCGCAAAATCATCCTGCCGCAATCCCTGTTGGTGGCCATCGGTCCGCTGGGCAATGAACTGATCCTGATGATCAAGGCCAGCGCCATTGCCTCGCTGGTGACCATCTACGACTTGATGGGGGTGACCAAGCTGGCCTTCTCGCGCAGTTTCGACTTCCAGATCTACCTCTGGGCCGCCGTGCTCTACCTGCTGATCGTGGAAGTGGTGAGGCGCAGCCTGAAAGCGCTGGAGGGCCGCCTCGGCCGTCACCTGCAGTAAACCGGTTTTTTCTCGGGCTGCCGTGAGCGCCCCTGCATCAAGGATCTACCCATGCATTGCGAAACCATCGTTCTGGGCGCCGGGATTGTCGGCGTCAGTACCGCACTCCAGTTACAGGCCCGTGGCCGCAAGGTCGTACTGATCGACCGCCAACAGCCGGGCAATGGCACCAGCCACGGCAACGCCGGGCTGATCGAGCGCGCCAGCGTGATTCCCTATGCGTTCCCGCGCCAGCTCTCGAGCCTGGTGCGCTACGCCCTCAACCAGCAGTCGGACGTGCGCTACAGCCTGAAACACCTGCCCAAGGCCGGGCCGTGGTTGCTGCAATACTGGCGGCACTCTGGGGCCAAGGGATTGGCCGCCGCGACCCGGGCCATGTTGCCGTTGGTGGAGCGCTGCGTCAGCGAACATGACCTGCTCTCGGCGCCGGCCGGCATGGACAAGTTGATCCAGGCCAGTGGTTGGGTCGAGGCCTACAGCGCGCAACCGGCGTTTGCCAAGGCCCAACGCGATGCCGCCGCGCTCAAGGACTATGGCCTGAATTATGAAGTGCTCGACCGGGACCAGGTGCATGCCCGTCAACCGGGCTTGCACAGCAGCGTGGTCGGCGGCATTCACTGGCTGGACCCCAAGACCGTCAGCGACCCCGGCGGCCTGACCCGTGGTTATGCCGAACTGTTCGTCAAGCGCGGTGGCGTGTTCGTGCTCGGCGATGCCCTCTCCCTGCGCCAGCGCGTCGGTAAATGGGACGTGCAGAGCGAACAGGGCCTGGTGATTGCCGACGAAGCCGTCGTGGCCCTCGGCCCGCAAGCCCGGGGCATCTTCGAACCCTTGGGGTATGACATTCCGCTGGCAATCAAGCGCGGCTACCACATGCACTATGCCGCCCTGCCTGGCACCCGTTTGCAACAGCCGCTGCTCGACCCCGTGGGCGGTTATGTCCTGGCACCGATGGTGGGGGGCATTCGCCTGACCACGGGTATCGAGTTCGCCGACAGCGAAGACCCGATCAACGAAATCCAGTTGCGTCGCTGCGAAGAACTGGCACGCGCCTTCTACCCGCTGGGCGAACGCCTGGACGCCGAGCCCTGGCTGGGTCGCCGCCCGTGCCTGCCGGACATGTGCCCGGTAATCGGCCCGGCACCGCGGCACAAGGGTTTGTGGTTCAACTTCGGGCATGCCCACCATGGCCTGACCCTCGGCCCGGTCTGCGGCCGTTTGCTGGCCGAGTTGATGACCGGCGCCATGCCCTTTACCGACCCTGCCCCATACAGCGCCGAGCGCTTCCACTGATTGCCGGAGACCAGACCATGAACGCCCTCTCTGCCCTTGTAGATACGCCGCTCGCCGCTCGCCCCGACACCCGTAAAGTGGTGGTCGATATCGCCGGCCTGAACAAGTTCTATGGCGCATTCCATGTGTTGCACAACATTGACCTGAAAGTTCGCGAAGGTGAACGCATCGTGCTCTGCGGGCCTTCCGGCTCCGGAAAATCGACACTGATCCGCTGCATCAACCGGCTGGAAGTCGCCGAAAAAGGCCGCATCCTGGTCAACGACACCGACTTGTCCCAGACCACCCGCGAGGCCGCCAAGGTTCGTAGCGAAGTGGGCATGGTGTTCCAGCATTTCAATCTGTTCCCGCACATGAGCGTGCTCGACAACTGCACCCTGGCCCCGATCTCGGTACGCGGCCTGAGCCGCAAGAAGGCCGAGGAATTGGCCCGGCATTTCCTGCAAAAAGTCGGAATCGCCAGCCAGGCCGACAAGTACCCCAGCCAGCTCTCGGGCGGCCAGCAACAACGCGTGGCCATCGCCCGGGCGTTATGCATGGAACCGAAAATCATGCTGTTCGACGAACCCACCTCGGCGCTCGACCCGGAGATGGTCAGCGAAGTGCTGGATGTGATGGTGAAGCTGGCAGGCAGCGGCATGACCATGCTGTGCGTCACCCACGAGATGGGCTTTGCCCGGCAAGTGGCCGAGCGCGTGCTGTTTCTCGACGGCGGCCAGATCATCGAGGACGCCCCGCCCCAGGACTTCTTCAGCGCCCCGAAAAGCGCGCGGGCCAAGGCGTTTCTTGCGCAAATCGTACACTGAGGCGGCGCAGGCGCGCGGCTTGCAAAGCTCTAACCGGCGCCAACCGCCGACATTCATCCAGGTCATGTAAACAACTGGACAGCAGCTGGCATCCGTTGCCAGCGCGACAACGACTCTGCCCTTGCTGTATCGAGGGCAGCGTACTCTTTGGCCTGACACACCAGTTGGGGCACCTCGGATAGCAACCACTTGTTCCGGACACGGAATTTCCGACACCGAGGCCAGCTATGGGTCCAGGCTGTGTAAAAACGCCTGCATCATTTTTAGGTCTGCGTTGCTACGTGAAATCTGCCGGAGTTCTGGTCAAATCAAGACCTGAAATTTGCGTGGGATCGCGTTATTTGACCCGATTCAGATCGCCGTTACTGGTCGAGAACGTTTTTACACAGCCTCGGTCGTTAGCGGCTCTTTGCGACCGGCAGCAGTCGGCCCAAAGTGTGTAAAAACGCTTCGCCAAAATTGAAGTGTGCGCGTCTACGTTAAATCTGAAATTTATCGGCACGTCAGGCAGATGTGGGTTTCGCGTAGAAGCGCGATTTCCAGTCCAGTTTTGAGTACCTGTCGCGCTCAAAAACGTTTTTACACACCCTCGGCCAAAAGCGAACGTCAGCCTTCTCGCTAAGACCGCGAATAGCGTTAACGATGAAAATTATGAGCGGCGGTTCGAATCTGGGCTTTAATGCCCGTGCTTGTATGCAACCACATTAATTTCGACTCCGTAGGAAGGTGGATGCGCCTTACGGCGGGGTCAGGTGCTATGCACTTGTCTAATCAAGGAAGAAACGACATTGAAAATAGCTTTCGGCGCCCTGTTGTTGGCTTGGCTGACGACTATCGCATTTGCTGACGAGAACCCCGTCGGTTTCCAATCTTCCACACTGCCGGATTCGCACAATGACCGCGCACTGGAGATGGTTGTTTGGTACCCGAGTGCAACTACCGCAGCCACGCAACTGATCGCCGATACTGTGGTGTTTGTTGGTGCCTCTGCCGTTCGTAACGCGCCGCCATCTGCCGGCGAACATCCATTGGTGGTGCTATCCCACGGATACAGGGGTAACTGGAGCAACCAGATTTGGCTTGCCAGTGCTCTGGCTCATAGGGGTTACATCGTCGCCGCAATCAATCACCCTGGCACCACCACCCATGACCTCAGCCCTCAAGCAGCTGCGCAGTTATGGCAGCGGCCCGTTGATCTGCGCCGAGCCATTGATAGGGTCACGACTCAACCTGAAAAATTTGGCCAGGTCGCCAATGGCCGAATTGCAGTAGTGGGCCATTCACTCGGCGGCTGGACCGCCCTGCAGATCGCCGGTGCTCGTTTCGATCCAGACCTGTTCGCCCATGACTGCAAAGCCCACCCGCAGTTAGCCGGTTGCATCGTTTACGGACAGATAAGCCCCGCAAACACCTCAGAATCAAAGGCCGCGCTGGCCGCCGATTGGCGCGATAAACGCGTCACTGCCGTGGTTACATTGGACCTGGGCCTTTCACGGGGTCTAACCAATGAAAGCCTGGCCGCGCTGCCTGTACCCTCTCTGGTGATCGCTGCCGGCGTACCGTCGCGCGAACTTCCCGCTGAGTTGGAGTCTGCCAACCTGGCCAAACGCCTGCCTGCGGCGTCAAGCCATTACGTCGAGATCAGCGACGCAAGCCATTTCAGCTTCATGTCGATGTGCAAACCTGGTGCGCAGGTAATGCTCGAAGAAGACGTACCAGGCGATGGCATCATTTGCCGGGATGGCGATAACGGTCGCGCTCGTGGGTTGATTCAGCAGCAAATTACATCACTGATAGCAGAGTTTCTGGCGCAATCACCTGGCTACAAAAAAGACAGTTTGTAAACTGATAGTACTGACTTGCCGCGGCTCAACGAAAACGCCGTAGGCGCCATTTTAGCGCCCATGCAATCTCTCGGATCGTTGGCCTGGGATGAGAGCTGGGCCGTAAGCGGCCATTCGTGGACGGCTGCTTTCGGCCGAGGCGGTGTAAAAACGTTTTAGAACACGTTTGATAGTCGGGCTTGGAGCAAAAATCGCGCTCCTACGCAAGTTTCTGGTCTGCTGATTACACAAGCACACCTGCAGATTTTACGTAGCAACGCAGACTTCAAAACGGCGCATGCGTTTTTACACACTCTGGGCCAAAAGCAGTCGTTCGGCAGATGAATCAGGGATGCTTGTCCGTCCAGTGCCCACGCGCTTCCAAAGCCTCGCACAAAAAGACCAGCGCTCGACGAAAGACAGGGTGGCAATCGGTATAGGGTAACTGGTCGAGCGAAGCCCAGAAAAATTCGAAAAGGTGGCCATGGTCATCGAGCGTCTGATGAGACCATTGCTCAGGTAGTGGTCCACCTGGCTGGCACAGTTGAAACGACCAGATCTGACCGTGATGACCGGTATCCCAACACCCTAGATCGTCTTTGATTATGGCTGCACTTATACCAGACTCTTCCGCTAGTTCACGCAGGGCCGCTTGCCCCGGTGTTTCCCCCTTTTCAATGGTGCCCTTTACCAGTTGCACCCCAGCTTGCGGATGACGGAACAAGAGGATCCTGGGGAGCCGCGTGGATGAAAGAACTACTGAGCAGGCCTTGTCAGGGAGCATGGCGATTTCCATATCGGCAATGAAGGCTGGCCATCATACGCTTTCAGGTAAGCCGTGACGGGTGTGGGCCGAATGCTTACTGGGCATTGTGAACATCTGCAATGGGCCGATAGCGGCTCTCACTGCCAGGCAGCAGTCGGCCGGAAGCTGTCATTCAGATGTGTCTACGAATTTGAGGGCGATTCAAATTGGCCCTCGATTCGTCTTAAGCTTTGTACGAAAAGTGCCTACGCGCCGATCATGCCGCGTTGAAAACCGGCTCGGACGCGAGCCCGGTCGGAATGCTCATTGACAACCCAATAGTCGAGCGCGACCCCGGCCGCTCCTCGCCTGTGTTTGCCTTGCCTGATCGCCGCTCGGCGACTTTTCGTACAACCCCTGGACCGGACTCAAGCCAGTAGCTCGGTGATCCACCGGGCCTGCCGGGCGATGTCTTGCACCTTCTCCTCGGGCACGGCCTGCCGCGCCCGGGCGAAGTGGGTCAGGGTCTGCTGCTTCAGGCGCAGCATGCGCTGCCACTTGCGCAGGAATGCCGGGCTGCGTGCCTGCATCTGCAGCGGGCCAAAGTACAGCTCCTCGGCGGTGTACAGCACCGGCCCGGCGCGCTCGGCGACGATGATTTCGTAGTCGAAGCGGTTTTCCCGCAGCACTTCCTCGCAGAGGATGCAGTAGCCATTTTCCATCAGCCATTGGCGCAGTGGCTGCTCGCCGCCGTTGGGCTGCAGGATCAGGCGTTCCTGGCCGCTCAGGCGCGCCTTGCCGCTGTCGAGGATGTCGCGGATCGTCTCGCCGCCCATGCCGCAGAGGCTGATCGCCGTGATCCCGTCTCCCGGTTCTATCGCCGCCAGGCCGTTGGCCAGGCGCACAGTAATCCGCAGGTCTTGGCCGTTCTCGCGCACGGTGCGTTCGGCCGAGCGGAACGGCGTCAATGCCACCTCGCCGGCCACCGCCGCCGCGATGGCGCCACGGCGCATCAACGCCACTGGCAGGTAGCCGTGATCCGAGCCAATATCGGCCAGGCGCGCACCTGCTGGCACATGCGCCGCCACGCGCTCCAGGCGCATGGACAATGTCTGTTCGTTCAACTGCAGCCCCTTTTCACCACGAACGTCCGGCACCTCTGGCCGGATCGGGGCGCAATTCTGTCGAGCAACGCCGTGCATTTCAACTTTATGCGACAAGGGCCATGGCTCGACCCGTACCTACCGCTCGCGAAGAGGCGCAAGCATCATGACTCTGCGAGACTGAACACCTAGCAAACTGGCTCGAATGCCCCTAGGGTCGTTCTGGTATGAGGTAAGTCTGCTGTCGATTCACGACTCGTCGGCAACAAGTCTCACTCTGTGGCAGTCAGACGGTCCAAGTTTTTGACCGCTTGATGAGCGAACATCAATCGGCATTAGAGCCTGTCCGGACTCGTTGTCCAACAGCACAGAACGTATCTCTCCCGGCTCGAACAGGAAACGTTCGCCCCACTGCCTCATACTGACCACAACCGGAAAGATTTCCCGTCCTTTGTTCGTAAGAACGTACTCCTTGTAGGCGCTGCCATCTGACGCCGGTCGAACGTCGAATACACCGACCTCAACCAACGTTTTCAGTCGCGATGCCAGAATATTCTTGGCCACGCCCAAGCTTTTTTGAAATTCGCTGAATCGGCGAATGTCGTCAAATGCGTCGCGGATGATCATGAGCGACCAGCGATCTCCAATTACCTCCAGTGTTCTTGCTACCGGGCATTCGCTGCTTTGCGGTGAAGCACCTTCGACCATCGTATTTACCTTTTGGATAAGGATTGCCAAGTCTGTCGATCAATCTGGCTCAATGTAGTTGCAATTTGAAACCTGATCCAGCAACAATTGAAACAGGTTTTGAATTGAAACCAGTTTAACGCCATGGAGGCGTACATGACAGCAGATGCCGACTCAGCCACCAAACGTTTCTCCAGGCAGCCTTCGGGATTGCCGCATACGGATACCGGAGAAATCAGCAGGACCGACCGGTCTCCGGGGCTTTCTCCGTCACTCACGTTATTGTTTTCCGTCACCTGCGCACTTGCAGTAGCCAATGTTTACTTTGCCCAACCCTTGCTGGCCTCAATGGCGCAGAGCCTGGGCGTCACCTCAGGATTGATCGGGGTCGTGGTGACGGCCACTCAGGTTGGATACGCACTGGGGTTGCTATTGATCGTACCGCTGGGCGATATGGTCAACCGTAAACGGCTGATTTTCACTCAAGTGATCCTGTCTGCGATTGCGCTGGCGGCAGTTGGCGCATCACAGCAATGGCTGGCCCTGCTGGGGGCCATGATCGTGATGGGCTTACTGGCAGTGGTCGTTCAGGTGCTTGTGGCCTATGCCGCCGTGCTGGCAACGCCATCACAACGTGGGCAGGCAGTGGGAACAGTAACCAGCGGAGTTGTCCTGGGTATTCTTCTGGCACGGTTTGCCTCTGGGCTGATCGCAGATCTAGCGGGCTGGCGCGCCGTTTATTTCGTTTCCTCAGGATTGATGCTGACCATCGCGGCGGTGTTCTGGAAAGTGGTTCCTGGCACAGTGTCGCCACGCAATCAACACTCCTACCAAGCGCTCATCGGGTCACTGTTCAAGCTGTTCATGACCGAACCGGTTTTGCGGATCAGGGGCCTGCTGGCCTTACTGATCTTTGCCGCTTTTTCCGTGCTATGGACATCTATGGTGCTGCCGTTGAGCGCTCCGCCACTGACGCTTTCACACACTGCCATCGGCATGTTTGGCTTGGCCGGCGTCGCCGGTGCCCTTGCTGCCAGAAAAGCAGGTCGCTGGGCCGATCAAGGTTTGGGACAACGAGTTACCGGCATTTCGCTGGGGCTCCTGACGCTTTCCTGGTTGTTCATCACTTTTGCCGAGACGTCCCTGATCGCGCTGGTTTGCGGAGTGGTCTTGCTCGACTTCGCGGTGCAAGCAGTACACGTCACCAACCAGAGCCTCATTTTTGCTGCACGACCCGATGCCCAAAGTCGCATGGTCGGCGCCTACATGTGCTTCTACTCGGTCGGTAGCGCGCTGGGGGCGGCAGCCGCGACACAGGTTTATGCGCTCTGGGGCTGGATGGCAGTAAGCCTGCTGGGCGCCTTGATCAGCGCTACAGCTTTGGCGCTGTGGGTTCTTACGAGTCATTTCTCGACTACCACTCAAGGAAGATCAGCATGAAAGCCGGGCACCTACTACTCGCAATCTCGATTACTGCCATATGGGGCTTGAATTTCTCGGTGATCAAACTGGGCCTCATCAGCGTTGACCCGCTGATTCTTGCTGGTATTCGCTTCACGCTTTGCGCCCTTCCAGCAATCTTTTTCATTCCGAAACCTGATGTGCAGTGGCGCTATATCATCGGTTACGGTCTGGTCTTCGGTATCGGACTTTGGGGCGTCGTTAACATTGGCATCAAGTCTGGTCTATCAGCAGGAATCGCTTCGCTGGTGCTTCAGTTCAGCGCGTTTTTCACCCTCCTGCTGGGCTCATGGATTTTCAAGGAAGCGATTTCCCGCTACCAACTTGCGGGTATAGGTATCGCCTCCTGTGGCTTGTTGAGCATCATCTCAATTGCTGATGGGACAGTAACGATGGCCGGGCTGGTCTTGACGCTGCTGGGAGCGGTCGCCTGGAGTGCGGCCAACGTGATCAATAAAAAAGCGAAGACCACTCAGGTCTTCGCTTTCCTTGTGTGGTCCAGCGCGTTTTCGCCCATCCCTTTGTTCGCGCTTGATTACGCGGTGAACGGCTCGACGGGTTACAGCGCATTGGTGAACCAACTCGACTACCGCGCTGTCCTGTCGATCCTGTTCCAGGTATACCCCAATACACTGTTCGGCTACTGGGTGTGGAACTCACTTCTGAAACGATATCCAGTGTCTACAGTCGCGCCATTGTCCTTATTGGTGCCGGTATTCGGACTGCTCGGTTCAGTCATGATTTTCAATGAGAGCCTGTCACTCAACAAAATAGTTGCCGTCGTTCTCATCGTGTCGGGGCTAGGTGTCGGCTTATACGGACAGCGCGTCCTCAGTACGGTGCTCAAGCGCTCTGACCGATGCCCATCGTGATGTAACAACACGAGCTGGAAACCTTCTGATCACTGCTGAAGCCTAGGGTGACTTCCGTGCTCAAGCCTTAGCACGAAGACATCATGGATTCATGCGTTAAGAATGACTGGCAGCCATGGGTTCGCGAGCAAGCCCTCCCCCACAGGTCAAGGCGCAATCTGCCCATTCACCCGCAACCAGTCCTCGGACCGGCGCAACCCGTCTTCCAGGGAAACCTTCGGTTCATAACCCAACAAACGCCGGGCCTTGGCGATCGAGATATCGCCGGTACGGGCGAGCATGTACATCGCGTCCGGGGTGACTTCACTGTTGATCTTGAACAAACCGTTCACCCGCCAGATGAAGTGGGTCAGCGCGGTCGCCAGTGTGAGGGGCAGCGTTCGCGGTGTGCCGCTACGTCCGGCCCAGCGCCAGTGATTGGCGAAAAACGTCTTGCAGGTGGTGGGGCTGGCGCTGCTCAGATGGAAGATATGCCCCCGCGCCTGAACAAGGCCCGCCGCCAACATGATGCCGTCGAGCAAATCCTCGACGTACACCGGAGTGAAAACCCCCTTGCCACCATTGGGCAGAATCAATGCCCCGGCCTTGGCCATTTTCAAGGGTTCGATCAGCCAGGCTCGCGAACCCGGACCGTACACATCCCCCGGACGCACAATGGTGCAATCGATCTCCCCCGCCGCATGGCTGGCCAGCACCACGTGCTCGCTCGCGCCCTTGGCCACGCCGTAGCGATATTGGTCGCCGATCACCACGTCGCTGGACTCATCGGCCATATCCGGGTAGTTCCAGCCCAGCGCCGCAATTGAAGAAATGTGCAAGAAACGCTTTGCACCACCGGCAATCGCGACGTTCAGGCAGTTGCGCACACCTTGCACCGACACTTCGCGATAGAGTGCCCAGGGCGCCGCGAGTGATACCACCGCTGCGGTATTGATGAACAACTCGCAACCCCTGGCATGCTCGGCCCAGACCTGTGGCCGGGTCAAGTCGCCGGCAATGACATCGTTGTCCGGGTCGGCGTACAGATCCATGCCCCGAACCTGTGCGCCCAGCGCTTTGTAGCGCTTGAGCAGCGCCTTGCCGATAAATCCGTTGGCGCCGGTGATGAACACCGAACGGGGAGCCTCCGGTTGTTGCCCACCGGAGCCAACGGGCATGGTTGCCTTAGTCATACGAAAACCTCGCAACGTGCTCGGGGCCGTCGCTCTGAGTGCCATTCTTGTCGTTGAGGATCACGCAGATCCTTCGCTAGCTTGCGGCACCCTGATGATCCGGATTGTTCATTTCACGCCAACTTTCAATCAGATCGTGCCTGTGAAGTAAACCGTAGCGGGTAATGTGCAAAGGTGAGCGTGACCTCGAAAAGTCTGCTGATGAACGGCGTGCTTCATGGATTCGATGAACTCCCCTTTGGCTTGGTATTTCCACACCCTCGGCAGCCCCTCTGATGCAGGTAAGGAAGAACCGCATGAACCCCATCCTGAATACGTTGACCCTCGCCGCTGCGATGATCGCGCCGCGAGCGACTGCGTAACGGCTAACGAATAAGTTCGGGTTCGAAACACCGACCTCCATCGATAGCAGCCCTTCACGACAGACCACTCCCAGCCGTTGACATAGGCAATGCTCTATTGCGGGCCGAAATCGCAACGGGAGTTTTTCAACGGACCCGGCCAGAAGCGGACGCGCAAAGGAGTCATGGACGACCAGGTTTCCAGGTCATTCGATCATCCGGATGTCGTACCATCATCGGGTCGACAAAGCGGAGGTTGATATGGGCAATGGTGTAGACAAACGAGTCGTTGTCATTGGCGCAGGCATAGTGGGTGCGTCCCTGGCGTATCACCTGGCTAGCAAAGGCGCGAATGTCATCCTGGTCGAGGCTGAAGGAATAGCGTCTGGAGTGACTGGAAGCTCATTCGCATGGATCAACACCTCACACAGCGGGACCGATCCAATCGCGCAATTGCGCGGTGCCGCCATCAACGAGTACCGCCGACTCGAAACCGAACTGCCTGGTCTGAAGGTACGATGGACAGGCTCCCTGTCTTACAGCGCGAGCTTGGGTGGAGTGCTGCAAGCCTCAGGTCACCAGCCTTCGGCCACCCTGGTGTCCCGCTCCCAGATTCTCGGCCTTGAGCCAAACCTGAAGAATCCCCCTCGGCATGCTTTGTATGAAGCTGAAGAAGGCGCGCTGGACGCAGTGCAAGCAACGCATGCTTTGATCGCAGGTGCCCAGGCTCATGGGGCGAAGGTTCTCACACAGACTCGGGTGCTCGGCTTTACAACCCAGAGTGCAAAGGTGACGGGAGTCGAAACCGCAATGGGCGTCATCGATGCCGACATTGTCGTGCTGGCAGCAGGGACTGGCATCACGAAGCTGACAGAGACGCTAAAAGTGCCCCTTCCAATCGAGGCCTCTCCTGCAATATTCATCCGCTACAAGTCACAACCCAATCTCGTGCACACCATCATCTCTAGCCCTGAAATGGAAGTGAGACAAAGCACGGATGGTACGTTGCTAGCGGCGGAAGATTACTTGGGCGACTCTTTGGAAAACCAGCCAGTAGCGATAGCGCTACGAACCGCCAAGGCCATACAGAACGAACTCTACGGGGTTATTTCCATTGATCCGGAATTGGCTTGTGTCGGACTCAGACCCATTCCTGTCGATGGCATCCCCATCATCGGCTATTTACCCAATATCGGCGGTGTATACGTTTGCGCGATGCATCCTGGAGTTACTCTGGCGGCGATAGTAGGCCGCCTTGCCAGCGAGGAGATAATCGACGACAAGGCATCTTCTGCCCTTAGCCCATGCCGTCCCGAGCGATTCTTCCAAGCGTAGGGGGACACTTATTGAATCGCCTCTGGTTTCATAGAGACAACCTGGGTTCCCGGACAGGATCATAGGCCTGCTTTCGGTCGATCTCTGCCGGTTCGGTTGCACTGCGCAGCGTCCAGTTTGACCTGCACTGAGTGGCTGACCAGCGCAAACCTATGGAACGGGTCGAAATGGCCGAGGCTATTTCATCGAGCTTACTTGCTGGATATCCCCACAAAAAATATCGACGTTGCCACTTTCCGGTGCAGTTCGCACGAGGATGGAGTACTCACCGGAAAGCAGGACGGGCAGTTCGACAGGTGCGCTTCTAGAGAACGTCCAGCCGCGTATGGGTTGGGGTTCGGTGTTGACCTGATCATTCATTGCGTAGGCGACTGACCCGGGTTGCTGGCAACTGCCTTTATTGATGAACGTGTAGAGGCGCAACGGCAGCGAGACCCCGCTTGGAGCACCACTGATGAAGAAACTGAGTCCCGTCTGTTTGTCCCAGCTTGCCAACGTTACATTACCGATCTGACCGGTGTTATGCCGGGTGGCAACCAAAGGAACGGACACTCCATGGTCCGATGACGTGGTGCAGCCGAAGAGGCTTGCGGTGATCATGAGAGCTGCAAGTGAATGTCTGAGTATCATTGCCAAACCCCTGTGTTGAAAAACTGCAATGGGAGATTAGCGGGTATAGCTCATCAATTGACTTCCTGGCGCTGCCGGCACCCGGTTTTCTCCTTCTGAAAAGCGATTTTGGATCATTTCCAAGCAGCTGCTTCTGGCCGAGGCTGTGTAAAAACGTTTTAGAACACGTTTGACAGTCGGGGCTTGAACAAAAATCGCGCTCCTACGCAAATCTCTGGTCTGCTGATTACACAAGCACCAGCGGATTTTACGTAGCAACGCAGACTTCAAAACGGCGCATGCGTTTTTACACACTCTGGGCCGTTTGCTGCCTGCCACCAAGGGCAGCTATCGACTGTGGATTCAACCGGTCGATGCAACCAGAAGAGTGTCGACGCTGGTCTAAAACTGACTCCATCTGCCGGTCAACATTTTACCCAGGGCGGCTATCCTGTTTCGCATTCGACTCCCCGGTATTCTCTTGCTGGCAGGGGCGGCACAACAAATGGGTCAGTGCCTGGTACAAGCGCTGTTGCCGGATCAGTTTTCGATCAGTGGTAACCCCTGACGCGCCGGTTCAGCGGCGGCGCACCCGTGCCGTCCGCTGCAACCGGAGCGTTAGCGGGTCACGTGACCTTGACGATCTGCGGTGGACTCCACGTTCCTTTGCCGGGAGGCAGGATGGAAGGCGATACCGTCCGAGGCCAATAGAGGCGCATCACCAGGTAGATCAGGTCATTCGGTGCGGGCAACCAGTTGCTTTCCTTGTCCGCGCCGGGTGAATCCTTCTGGATGTACAGCGTGAGCGAGCCGTCCGGATTCTTCTTCATGTTGGACAGCATCGGCGAGTTGATGAGGTAGCGATCGAGCGGATTCTTGATCAGCAGTTGCGTCTTGCCGTCGTACATGGTCACCGACCAGAAGGCATTGACCGGCGGGAGCTGTCCAGCCGGAAAGGTGATGGTGTAGTTGTGCTTGCTGCCGTCAAGCGGCTTACCATCGGCCAGGGTCTTGGCCATCGGATACGTGGCCTCTTCGGCGTCGTTGGCGTAGATGCCCGCTTGCGCGATGGCGGCACGCTTTAGCCAATCGCCCTTGTAGAAGGCGGCGTCCCCGCCGGCCCCCACGATGTTCCAACCATTGACCTGCGTGCCAAGATGATTGGCCGCATCCCGGACCTTCGCATGCCCAGCCTGCATGCCCTCAACCACTGCGGCCTGTTGTTCGGCGGGGAGTTCCTGGAAGTTGAAGTCCTTGCCGGCGCCAATGCCGATACGGGCCAGCTTCGCGCGGATCGCCACTTCATCCGGTGTGGCCGGGGCAAACTGCAACGCAAAACCCAGATACTTGAAGAAGTCGGTCTTCACGAGGTCCTTGTCAATCTTCGGGAAGTCGATCGATGGCGTGGCAGGCGGCGCGGGCTGCTTGAGAAAAGCCGATAGCGGCTGGGCCGCGTAGCCGGACTGGATCTTTTCGACGTTCGGCATGTCTGCCGGGTTGTAGAGCTGGGTGCGAAAGATCACGAAAGGGAGTTGCGTGCGGGAACGAAACACCTTCTTGATGCCCGGTGGGGTCACGCCCTTCCAATCGGGGCCGACCACCATGTAATCGCCGGCTTCGCTGCCGGTGGCTCGGCTGCCGATGTAACCGAAGTTGTAGGTATTGCCATCGATGAGCTGCAGCGAGTAGTAACGCTGTTTCTCCACCGCTGGCACCGAGAGCACGATCGGCTCGCTGCGCAGGTCCATGAACAGCATGGAATACGGCGTGTCGCTGTTCGGCGAAACAACGGCCGTGTCCTGATAAGTAGCGACATGGTGCAGGCTATGGATCTGGTTGAACGGAGCCTTGTATTGGCTGGAGTGCTTGTCGACGGCGTAGTCGTACATGATCGCATAGTTCATCACGATGGGCAGGCCGTAGATGTAACCCTCCTGCGCGATGGCCTTCGTTTCGGCAGGAGTGGTGTCCGCGGCATGGGCGAGCGTGAATGCAAAGGGCGCGAGCAATACCATTGCACAGCCAAGTGCTCTCGGTAGTGTGATCATCATGAACCTGAATCTCCATTCTTTGAATTAGATGAGTGAGTCGGTCAGCTAACTACTCATCAGGCGATAGACAATGTCGTGTTGCTCATGACTTGATAGCTCATAACGCTCCTTGTCTTTCTGTAGGTTTTTGTTTTGCCTGAAGTTGTTCACGGTGAACGCGACACTGCTCAAGAAGGAACACGACGGATGGCAAGATCAGGCTGCTCGGTCAGTATATGCAGCAAATAAAAAAACGCTGCCGACATGACTGAAACTTGCACTCTCACTTCTGGATGGCAGCGAATTTCCGTGCCGGTCAGCGTGGCTAGCGCATGCGTTGACGAAGTACTGTTGCGCTTCAGTGACCTCTATTGACCCGATGCGAGCCCTTGGACATACGCAGCCAAAACCTCAAGGCAAAGGCAATCAACTCCTTGGCAGCATCCGGGTCAAGGTGTTGTCGCCCACACAGTAATGATGGAGCAACCCCGCCACCGCATGCAGGCCGATCAACCAGTAACCGGCGCTCCCGAGCAGCTCGTGCCAATACTTGAACTGCTTGGCCAGGTCAGGATCGACCGCCACCGGCGCCGGCAGCAAAAAACCAAAATAGGGCATCGGCTTGCCCCCTGCCGCCAGCATCAGCCAAGCCAGTAAAGGCGTGCCGATCATCAGCATATACAGCGCCAAATGCATGAGATGGGAAATACCGGTCTGCCAGGCGGGCAGCGCCGGCTTGATCGGCGGGCGCGGTGTCAGCCGTCCGAGCAAGCGGACCCAGACGAGGGCAAAAATACTCAGGCCGAACAAACCGTGCAGCCCGAGAAACAAGCTCCTCAAGTTACCGCCGCGCGGCAACAGCCCCTTGATTTCGATACAGCCGTATACGCCGATAAACAGCGCCAGCATCAGCCAGTGCATCGTGATCGACAGTTTCCCATAACGCTGTGTTGTTATATCGCCGGTCATTGTGGGCCTCATGAACGTCATTGCTGGCTGCCGACTCATTCGAGCAGCCTGGACGCGGCTTTCACCGAGTCGACTGGCGCCACCCTGCCCGCCGAGTCTTAAGGCAATCTGAAGACCATTTGGGCCGATCTTTTGTCACCTTCAGACTTCGTTAAGAAATGCCTTTGATACTTCTCCCCAATTGATCCGGGGGAGGTGTTTTCCAATGTCCGATTTCAACTGGAATGTTCAGTTGCCGCTGTACTTCGGCCAAGCCGAAAAACTGCAAATGAATCTTGTCAGAGCATTGCCGGGTGACCCGCAACGGCCTGTCTTCGAAAGTTTTATCCAGCAACGATTCCGCAAGGCCCACGGTGCCGACATCCGCCATTTCATGCCGGAGCTGTTTGGCATGAGTGATGCCACCGGTGTGCTGTGTGCGGTGGTCGGTGTGCGCGTGGCAGGCGCCGAACCGCTGTTTCTGGAAGGTTATCTGGATGAGCCGATTGATCCGCTGATCAGTGCCGCAGAAGACCAGGCAGTAGACCGGTCAGCCATCGTAGAGGTGGGCAACCTGGCGGCCAGCGACACTGGAAGTGCACGGATGAGCATCATCGCGATGACTTACCTGCTCGCCATGGGGGGTCTGGAATGGGTCGCCTTCACCGGGAACCTGGGGCTGGTGAACAGCTTTCATCGCCTTGGATTGAAGCCTGTGGCGCTGTGTGCTGCCGACCCAGCGCGTTTGGGCGAAGACCGCCACGCCTGGGGCAGCTACTACGAAAGCAAACCTTGGGTTCACGTTGGCAATATCCGCTGCGGGTTCATTCATCTACGCAACATTGGCCTGTTCAATCGTTTGGGCTTGCCAACGTCCACGGAGGGATTCTGCCATGTCGCCTGAAGTGGAGCGTTTCAATCAGACACTGCGCAACCAGGCCGAGCTTAAAGCCAATGCCACCGCGTTATGGGACGATCGGCGGAAGTTGGACTACGCCACGCTTTATGCCGAAGTCATGTATCGCCAGCAGCGCCTGCGCGATGAGCAGGTCCAGGTGGTTGCACTGGCGCTGGATAACGGCGTCGAAGCCATGCTCTGGGACCTGGCCGTGTTATTCGAAGGCTTGACCTGCGTGGCCTTGCCGCCCTTTTTCAGTCCAGCGCAACGCAAGCATTGCCTGGAACAAAGCCAGGCCGAACGGGTAATTGCCGAGCCGCAACTGCAAGATGAACTGCAAGCGGCTGGTTATCTGAAAACCGGAGAGTTCTGGTGCCGCACCTTCAACGGCCCAGACCGGATGCCCGAAGGCACCGCCAAGTTGACCTTCACTTCGGGTACTACAGGTACACCCAAGGGTGTGTGCTTAAGTGCCGACAGCATTCTGCGTGTCACCCGCGAGCTGGATCTGGCCAGCAAACCCACCGACTCACAACACCATCTGGCCCTCCTGCCGCTGGCCATTTTGCTTGAGAACATTGGTTGTTATGCCGCGTTGTACGCTGGCGCGACCTTGAGCCTGCCCAGCCAGAAAACCCTGGGCATTCAAGGCGCCAGCGGTGTGGATGTGCCAAAACTGTTGGGGTGCCTGACCAGCCGATCCCCCCAAAGCCTGATTCTGGTACCTCAGTTGTTGCTGATGCTGGTCAGCGCTGCCGAGCAGAAGGCCTTCGATCCACAATGCCTGCGTTTTGCCGCTGTCGGCGGCGCCCGGGTTTCCGAGGAACTGTTGCAGCGTGCTCAGCGCACAGGCGTCCCGGTATACGAAGGTTACGGACTGTCGGAGTGCGCATCGGTGGTATGCCTGAACAAGCCGCAGGCACGCCGTCCCGGCAGTGTCGGCCGCCCTCTTCCCCATGTGGAGATTCGCCTGGCCGAAGACGGCGAAGTGCTGATCAAGGGTTCGACCTTCATGGGTTATCTGGGAGACGCGCCGCACACCGCTGAGTGGTGGCCCAGCGGTGATCTCGGCGAATTCGACCCGGAGGGTTTTCTCTACCTCAAAGGTCGCAAGAAGCATCAATTCGTCACCAGCTTCGGGCGCAACGTGAATCCCGAGTGGGTGGAGGCCGAATTGACCCAGCGCCGGCATATCGCCCAGGCCTTCGTCTACGGCGAAGCCATGCCGGGCAACCATGCCCTGCTCTGGCCGCATCGCCCGGACTGCACTGACGAACAACTGGCCAACGCTGTGGCCGAGTCCAACAAGGCCTTGCCCGAGTACGCCCAGGTCCGTCACTGGACCCGGCTCGATCAACCCTTCACCCCCGCCAACGGTTTGCTGACCGCCAATGGCCGCCCCCGTCGCGACGCCATTGTCGAACGCTACCGGGCGCAACTGACCGAATCTGCATTTTCCGAGGAATCCGTACCATGAGTTTTTTCGACACCCTGCAAGAAGCGACTCAACAAGAACGCCACGAGCTGTTCAATCTGCCGATCATTCTCGACGCCCTCGAAGGCCGGGTCAGCCTGGAAAGTTACCGGGCCTTCCTGGCACAGGCCTATTACCACGTGCGCCATACCGTGCCGTTGATGATGGCCTGCGGTGCGCGCCTGCCATTACGCCTGGAATGGCTGCGTGAAGCGGTGTGCGAGTACATCGAGGAGGAATACGGCCACGAAAAGTGGGTACTCGATGACATCCAGGCCTGCGGCGGTGACAAGGATGCCGTACGCGACGGGCGTCCGTCCTTGCCGATCGAATTGATGGTCAGCTTCCTCTACGACCTGATTGCCAGGGACAACCCGGTGGGGCTGTTTGGCATGGTCAACGTGCTTGAAGGCACCAGCATCGCCCTGGCCACCCACGCTGCCGGCAGCATTCGTGAACGCCTGGACCTGCCGGCAAGCGCCTTCAGCTACCTCAGTTCCCACGGTTCGTTGGATATCGAACACATGCAAACCTACCGCCGACTGATGAACAAGCTGGAAGACCCGGACGATCAGGCCGCCGTCATTCACGCCTCAAAAGTGGTGTACCGGCTCTACACCGATATGTTCCGCGGCTTGCCGCGTGACGGGGAGAATCTGCATGCTCCTGTCTGAAGCTCGCGTCGTGTTGACCGGTGCCAGCGGCGGCATCGGCCTGGCCATTGCCACAGCCCTGTGCGCCAGTGGTGCCCGGGTATTGGCCGTGGCTCGGCATCGGGAACCATTGGTACCGCTGCTTGAGCGTTACCCCCGTAACCTCTGCTGGATCGGTGCTGACCTGACGTCGATTTCCGACCGCCGCGAAGTGCTGGCGGAGGCCGACCGCATCGGCGGCATCAACATGCTGGTCAATGCCGCCGGGGTCAATCATTTCGCTATGCTCGAACAACTGGATGACAGTGAGATCAACGCGATGCTGGCGGTGAACATCAGTGCGCCGATCTGCCTGACAAAACTCCTGCTGCCACTGCTCAAACGCGCCGACAGCGCCATGGTGGTGAACGTCGGTTCGACCTATGGCTCCATCGGTTACGCCGGCTACGCCAGTTATTGCGCCACCAAGTTTGCCCTGCGCGGGTTCTCCGAAGCCTTGCGCCGGGAGCTGGCAGACACCCCGGTCAGCGTGCTCTACGTCGCCCCGCGTGCCACCCGCACCAGCATGAACAGCCCGGCGGCCCAGGCGCTGAACGATGCCCTCAAGGCCAATGTCGATGATCCGCAAACCGTGGCGGCCGCCGTGATTCACGCCATTGCGGATGACCGTCGCGACTTGTACCTGGGCTGGCCGGAACGTTTTTTTGTACGCCTCAACAGCCTGCTGCCCCATCTGGTGGACCGCGGCTTGCGCAAGCAATTGCCGCTGATCCGTCGCCTGAGCCAGAAACCCGACAAGGAGAATCTCAAACCATGAAGAAGACCATCGCTTGCTTGCTGTTTGCAGCCTTGAGCCAGAGTGTCTGGGCCCTGGATACCGCTGACCAGCAACGCCTCAACAGCATCCAGCAACGTTGGGCACACATTCAGTACGAGTTGCCGGAGGACCAACGAACTGCCGCTTTCGAAAAACTCGCCGCTCAGGCTTCGAGCTTCACTCAAGAGCGCCAGACCGTGGCCGAGGCCTGGGTCTGGTCCGGCATCGTCACCAGCAGTTGGGCCGGCGCCCAGGGAGGGCTCGGGGCGCTGAGCAAGGTCAAGGATGCCAAGGCCGATCTGGAAAAAGCACTGGTGCTGGACCCCAAGGCCCTGCAAGGCTCGGCCTACACCAGTCTCGGCGCGCTCTACGACCGTGTACCGGGCTGGCCCATCGGCTTTGGCGACTCGGACAAGGCCGAACAGTTACTCAAGCAGGCCTTGCAACTGAACCCGAACGGCATCGACAGCCTGTACTTCTGGGGTGATCATCTCTACCGTCAAAAACGCTACTCTGAAGCCAAAGTGGCACTGCAAAGAGCGCTGCAAGCGGCGCCACGGCCGGGGCGCGAAACCGCCGACGCTGGCCGGCGTAAAGAGATAGAAGCGTTGCTGGTCGACGTTGACAAGAAACTCAACTGACGGGAGTCCATGTGCGCTTACTACTGATAGAGGATGACGTGGCCCTCGGCGAGGGTATCCATCAGGCCCTGGGGCGCGAAGGTTATACCGTCGACTGGTTGCAGGACGGCAGCAGTGCCTTGCATTCGCTGCTCAGTGAAACCTTCGACCTGGCGGTGCTCGACCTTGGCCTGCCGCGCATGGACGGTCTCGAAGTACTGCGGCACCTGCGCGACAGCGGTTGCAATCTGCCGGTGCTGATCCTCACCGCGCGCGATGCCACCGAAGACCGCATCGCCGGGCTGGATGCCGGGGCCGACGATTACCTGATCAAGCCCTTTGACCTGGCCGAGCTCAAGGCGCGTCTGCGTGCATTGTTGCGGCGCAGCGCCGGTCGGGCACAAGTGTTGATCGATCATGCGGGCATCAGCCTGAACCCCGGCACCCAGCAAGTCAGCTATAACGGCGAGCCCGTGGCCCTGACGCCCAAGGAATACCAGTTGCTCCACGAACTGCTCTCGCCCCCTGGCCGGGTGATGACCCGTGATCACCTGATGCAGTTGTTGTACGGCTGGAACGAGGAAGCTGAAAGCAACACCCTGGAAGTACACATCCATCATCTGCGCAAGAAGTTCTCGACCGACCTGATCCGCACCATCCGTGGTGTCGGGTATCTGGTGGAGGAGCGTCGATGACCTCGATCAGGCGTCGCACTCTGACTCTGATCATCGGCCTGATGCTGGCCGGCCTTGCCGTGATCAGCGTACTCAACCTGTATGACAGCAACCATGAAATTGCCGAAGTCTATGATGCCCAACTGGCGCGGAACGCTCGCCTGCTACAAGGTGTCATGCGCATGCCCATGACCAGCAAAGAACATGCTGATCTGTATCAGGCCTTCAATCAGGCCCTGAGCGAGGCGGAACCCAGGGGCGACGGGCATCCCTATGAAACGAAGATTGCCTTTCAGGTCTGGAACCTCAAGGGCGAAGTGCTGGTACACACGGCTAGCTCACCGTCCTTCAGCGCACCACCGGACACACCAGGCTTCAGCGATGTTGTAGACCTGAACAACCGCCATTGGCGCGCCTTCCTGCTCGAAGACAAGCAGAACAGCTTGCGCATCTGGGTTGGTGAACGAGACGACGTCCGCTCGGACTTGGTGGACCGGATAGTACGCCACACGTTGTGGCCCAATATTCTGGGAAGTCTGATGTTGGCCGCAATGATCTGGCTGGCCATTGGCTGGGGATTGAAACCGCTGGTCAACATGGCTAAAACGCTGCGGGAGCGATATCCCGGTTCACTCGAACCCTTGCAATTGACGCCGTTACCCACTGAGCTTGAGCCCATGCAGGCAGCCCTCAACCGAGTGCTCGCGCAGATTCAGGAAGTAATGGGGCGTGAGCGGCGCTTTATCGCTGACGCGGCTCACGAAATGCGTACACCACTCGCCGTGCTCCGGGTGCATGCCCAAAACCTGATGGAAGCGGAGAGTGAAGAAGATCGTCGCACATCGCTCGAATATTTGATTGCCGGCGTGGACCGTACCAGCCGACTGGTCAACCAATTGCTCACGATGGCTCGTATTGAACCTCAAGCAGGAACTCAACCGCCTGCACCTATTGATCTGGCAGCCACCGTTCGCGACAGTCTGGTTCAGTTAACGCCCTGGTTGTTGAGCAAGGATCTCGAACTGGTTTTCGATGTCAGTGACGAAGTCATACGTGTGAAAGTCGACCCTGCAGCTATCGATATTGCCTTGAACAACTTGGTAACCAATGCGGCGAATTTCTCCCCGCCGCATGGAGTGATCACGGTACGACTGGCAAAAAAAGACAATGACTACGAGTTGTCTGTCGAGGACGAGGGGCCGGGAATCAACGAGGAGGATCGTGATCGGCTTTTCGAGCGTTTCTACAGCCGCGGAAATGACCAAGGAGCAGGATTGGGACTGACCATCGTTCAGGCCATTGCAGATCGCTTGGGCGGGCAGATCAAACTAGAGAATCGTATCCCTGTAGGGTTGCGCGCCACGTTGAAAATTTGTCGCTTATGACGCCGCCACTCTTATCGTGAGCGACCGCTCCTGGCTGTGGATTCAACCGGTCGAACGCAGTCGTCTGCACCAGTTGCCTTCGATGAAACTACTGCCTTCGCCGACGCGTCATACCCTTACAGGCTGGATCATTCGGCGTGACTTGGCGCGACAGTGCGTTATTGCGTGCGGGTTCAAACAGTCCGGGCCGCAGTGCCTGCCAACTCAGGGAGTACAAGCATGCATGACCCCTTCAATCTTCTTCGTTTCGTCGAAGCCCAGCACCCAGTGTTTACCCATGCCCTGGAGGAGTTGCGTGCCGGGCACAAGACCCGTCACTGGATGTGGTTCATTTTCCCGCAACTGCAGGGCCTCGGGCAGAGCGAGACATCCAGACGCTTTGCCATCTCGGGTGCTGATGAAGCCCGGGCCTATCTGCAGCATGATGTGCTGGGGCCACGGCTGGAGGAATGCGTCAGCACCCTCCTGCAACACAGAGACAAGACTGCACGGCAAATCCTAGGTCACCCTGATGACCTGAAGTTGCGCTCCTGCCTCACGCTGTTCGCCAGCGTCCAGCCCGAACAGCCCTTGTTCCAGCAGGCCCTTGATCAGTTCTTCGCCGGCGAGCCAGACACCAGGACCCTGTTCCTTCTTGGGGAATGATGTCGACGTGAGCTGCGTCGCCAGCACCACATCGAACCTCTTCGAGGCCGTGATCGGCTGGCCTGGGTCAATGCAACTGACCCATCGCTGCAGCTAGTCGCGGCCAGGAGCGGACGGTCAGCCCAGACAGTTACCGACCAACAGCAATGGGACGGACTCCTTCTCTCGGTCAACCCTGGCCGATACCGGCAATGATTGATCGTTCAAGTGTATCTACGAAACCAGAGGCGTTTCACAACTTCATCTAGAGTCAGTCAAGAACCTGCCAAAGGAGATGCCATGGAGACGCTGATTGAGGTTGTTTTCCGCGTCATTTGCTATCGCGTCGGGTACTGGGTGCTCAAGGCAATTACGCTTGGCCGCTTCACCGGCAAAAGCAGCTATTGGTCTGAAGTAACCTGCACCCTAGGCGCTTTGGTGTTGCTGTCCCCAATCATCACGATCATTGCCTTGAAGCTGGTAGAGAGCGCCCGATAAACGCCTTCCTCGTGAATGTCCGACCTCGGCCATAAGCATCCAGTGGGTGTATCAGCGGTCAAACTCCAGGTCTCCCACCTCTAGTAGCTGCTCCACGCAGGGAACGCTAACATTCCGGCTTCGCATGGAGGCTGCCTGGCAGCGTCTTGAGCGCGCATGCACAGTCCTGGAATCACCCTATTGCCAAGCCTGCGGATACAAGGAAGAAACACCATGGCGCTTACTAGCAGAATTTCCCCCTATGACAGTCGATGGCCCTCGCTCTTTCTTGGCGCCAAAGAGCAGATCGCGAAGGCGTTTGGCACTGAGCCAGTTACCATCCACCATGTCGGCAGCACCGCCGTTCCCGGGCTCGCCGCCAAGCCGGAGATCGATCTCCTGGTCGAAGTTTCGGAGCATCGACACGAGTCCTCCCGAGACGATGTCATGCGTGAACTAGGGTACGCACGAGGAAGCAATCTGTCGGCAGGGCACCATTTTTATCGTCGGGATGTGGATGGCGTTCGAACCCATAAAGTCCACGTCTGTATCGCCGGCCACGGTCAAGTCGAAAGAATGCTCCGTTTTCGTGACCTGCTCAGGAGCGACCCTGTGATTCGCCAACGGTATCAAGACTTGAAACTTGAACTGGAAGCAACCAACACCGGTGGCATAGGTGAATACCTGGCACAAAAGGCCCCCTTCATCGACGCAATGCTGTTCAATTAAGCAAACGCCGACCTTAGGTAGGAGCGAGCGCGCTCGCGATGGACGTCAACGATAACGCGTGTTTTCTGGGTAACCGCGTTGCTCTGGAGTCCATCGCGAGCGCGCTCGCTCCAACGGCGGTTTCATCCCCTTAACTGAACAGCATTGCCCTTCATCGACGGGCTTATGGGGGATGGGCTGGACCGCCGATGATTGCTGCGGGGGCCACCCGTCACGACCGACTGTGACCGGCCAATCGCAAACGGTAGTGACCGTCGCGCTGAAGCTCAGCCGACTTGGCCATACGGCACAGAACACGGTCTTGCTGATCGGGCAACCCGTTGACCCCGGCTAAACCCACGGTTGATGACTGGTCACACAGTGAATACCGCCGCCACCGGCTGCGATTGCGTCGATGTTGAGCTGCACCACCTCACGGTCAGGGTAGAGTTCAGACAACAGGTCAAAGGCCCTGGCATCTGCCCTCTTGTCGCCGAATTCGGGCGCGATGACCGCGCCATTGATCACGAAGTAGTTGATGTAGCCAGCAGCGAAGTCCGGGTTGTTGTTGCTGAAGGTGCTCTTTCGTGGATTGAGCGGTGGCGACACGGTATGCACTTGCAGCGTGCGGCCATCGGCATCGGTGGCATTTTTGAGAATGTCCAGGTGAGCCAGTGTCACCTTGTGGTCGTACGACTCGGGATCGTTGTCGAGGTTGGCGAGCACCACGCCGGGTTGGACGAAACGGGCGTAGAAATCCACATGGGCATCCGTGATGTCCTTGCCTTTGATGCCCGGCAGCCAGATGATTTTGCGCAGGCCCAGTCGGGCTTTCAGCTCTTGCTCGACCTCGGCCTTGCTCCAGTCGGGGTTGCGGTTGGCATTGATCCAGCTGCTTTCGGTCATGATCCCCGTTCCGTGACCGTCTACCTCGATACCACCGCCCTCGCCCACCAACTCGCTGCGGATATGACGGGCGTCCACGGTGCTGGCAACCCAAGCTGCCAACCGCGCATCCTTGGCATGCCGCTGTTTGTTGCCCCAGCCATTGAAATTGAAATCCACGGCGCCAAGCCCGCCGTCCCCATCGATGACAAAATTGGCTCCGGTATCGCGCATCCAGATATCGTCGAGTTCGGTGACGACGTAGCTGATGTTCGCCGTACCGCAGTGCTCCTCGGCCAGATCCCGCTCGTGCTCGCGACAGAACACGGTCACCGGCTCATGGCGGGCGATGGTGCGCGCGATCAGGCCAATCGCCGCTTGCACGTCAGAGGTGAATTCCTCCCAGATGGCCTCCTGGGCACCAAAGGCGATGAACGCCCGCCGGTGCCGGTCGCCCTCATCCGGCATGTGCCAACTGCCTGCGGCGGCCGCTTGTGTGCGCAAGGGTGTCAGGCCAAGCCCGATGGACACGGCAGCGCCCATACCGGCAACTACCGAGGCCTGTTTGATGAACTTACGACGCGTTGACATGTGTTGATCCTTGAATATTTTCTTCATGACGGCGAGGAGCCTATCTGCGTCCCTCGCGTCTGCCACCCGGATGACCAACTGCCTGGGCACCGATCTGTCGTTATTGAGTAGCGGCTGTCTTGAACCTGGTCCAAGCCCGCATGCGCGCTCGCATATCGGCCTGGGAGATGTCCTTGCCAGGAATCAGCCGTGCATAAGTGGCATCGTCGAGGTAAATATCCGGGTTGTTGCGCATGCTCGCATCGACGCTCGGACGGGCCTTGGCATTGGAAGTGGGATAGCCGGTGAAGTTGCTGATTGCAGCCATGTTCTCCGGACGCATGACGAAGTTGATGAACGCATAGGCGTACTCCGGGTGTTTGGCGTCGACAGGAATCGCCATGGCGTCCATCCACACCGTGGTGCCTTCACGGGGAACGCGGTACTGGAACGTGGTGCTCTTGCCGGCGCTGTCCGACGTCCGTTGTGCCTGAGTCATGTCCCCGCTGTAGCCTAGCGACAGGCACAGGTTGCCGTTTACCAGGTCGGTCACCGGTTGCGACTGGAACTTGCGAATGTACGGCCGTAACTTGAGCAGCAAGTCACTCGCCGCCGCCAGGTCCTCGGGCTTGGCGCTGCGTGGTTCACGACCCAGGTAATTGAGCACGACCGCCAGCACTTCGTCCGGCGAGTCGATCATCGAAATACCACAATCGCCAAACCGGGCAGCCAGTTCCGGCTTGAACAGCAGGTCCAGGCTGTTGACCGGGGCATCCGGCATGCGCTGGTGAATCTGCTCGGCATTGTACGTCAGGCCGATGGTGCCCCAGGTGTAGGGAACGGTGGCCTGGTTTGAATGCACGTAATGGGTACGCAGTTTCTGCAAACCTGGCTCGATATCATTTAGCGCCGTGAGCTTTGACGGGGCCAGCGGCAGCAGGCTGCCGGCACGCATCAAGCGCTCGGCCACCGTATCGCCCGGGAAGATCAGGTCATAACCACTGCCGCCCGCCAGCAGCTTGGCTTCCAGCGTCTCACTGCCATCCATGACGTCGTAGATCACCTTGATCCCGGTTTCAGCGGTGAACCGGGCCAGGGTGTCCTCGGCAAAATAATCCGCCCAGTTGTACAGCCTGAGGGTTTTCTCCTGCGCGTGGAGCGATGGCAAGGCACAGCCAAACGCCAATCCCAGGGCGCCGATCAACAGTTTGTTGGAAATACCCATGTCAAACCCCTTCTGTGTTCCAGCGTGCATGGCGGTGACGACCGTCCTGGCTCAGCAGCGCCCCGTACATCTCCGGACGGCGATCGCGGTAGATCCCCCAGCTCAGGCGTTCTTCACGCATGGCGGCCAGGTCCAGGCTGTGGACCAGCACCCCCGTGCTGTCGCGGTCGGCCTCGGCGAGCAACTTGCCCTTGTGGTTGCAGATAAAGGACGAGCCATAGAAGCTCATCTGCAGGGCCGGATCGGTGGTCGCCACTTCCCGGCCGACGCGATTGGCCGCCACGACCGGCAGGATGTTGGCGGCCGCATGGCCGCGCATGGTCATCTGCCAGTGGTCACGTGAGTCCAGGGCGGCGCAACCAGGCTCAGAGCCAATGGCGGTGGGAAACAACAGGACTTCGGCGCCCATCAACGCCAGGCAACGCGCAGTCTCGGGGAACCACTGGTCCCAGCAGATCCCCACGCCGATGCGCCCAAACGCCGTATCCCAGACCCGGAAGCCGGTATCGCCGGGGCTGAAATACTCCTTCTCTTGATAACCAATGGCGTTGGGAATGTGGGTCTTGCGGTACACGCCCAGCAGGCGTCCATCGGCATCGGCCACGCTCAAGGAGTTGAAGTAGGCATTGCCCGCCTTCTCGAACCAGCTCAGCGGCAGTACCACGCCCAACTCCCTGGCCAGCGCCGCGAAGCGCTTGAGGACACGGCTGTCTCGATATTCTTCGGCCAGCGCCAAGTGTTGATGGCTTTGTTCGATGCAGAAATACGGCGTGGCAAACAGCTCCTGCAACAGGATGACCTGGGCGCCCTTGGCCGCCGCCTCACGCACCAGTTGCTCAGCTTGATCAAGGTTGTGTGGCAAGTCCCAGGTGCAGGGCATCTGGGTGGTCGCAATCGTCAATAACGTCATGGCCTCAACCCTCCACCGGCCAGGCCGGCTGTTGCTGGGTGATGCAATGCACGCCGCCACCGCCATGGGCCAGGTGATTGATCCGCACCGGTACCACTTCGTGGTCGGGGAAGGCTTGAGCCAAAACTTTCGCAGCCACATGGTCAGCGTCAATGCCATAGGCCGGCATGATGATGGCGTTGTTGGCGATGTAGAAGTTGGTGTAGGAGGCACAGAACACTTCAGCGTCGGTGTCCACGGCTTCGGTGGCTTCATACAACTCGATCAGCTCGAACTGGCGGCCCTGGGCATCGGTGGCCAGTTCCAGGGCGCGACGGTTTTCTCGCACCACTTCGGCATACACCGAACCCCTGTCGTGGGTGGCATCGACCAGCAGCACGCCTGGGCGCGCGAACGCGCACACGCCATCGACATGACCATCCGTCATGTCGCCGGTCACGTAGTCCGGATCGCCCGGTAGCCAGACGGTCTTCTTCACGCCCAGCAAGCGCGTGAAGACTTCCTCCATCTCGGCCTTGTTCATGCCCGGGTTGCGATTGGGGTTGAGCAAGACGGACTCGGTGGTGATCAGCGTGCCCTCGCCGTCGACATGAATGGCACCGCCTTCGTTACTCAATGGCGTGCCGAAGCACGGCAAACCCAGGTGGTTGAGTGCGCGCCGCGCCAGGCTTTCGTCCAGGTCGTGCACCGACTTTCCGCCCCACGCGTTGAAGCGCCAGCTCACACCCGCCACCCCCTGTTGCGGGTGGCAGACGAAGCTCGGGCCGGAGTCCCGACACCAGCTGTCGTTCACCGCCAACTCGATCAGTTCGATGTTGGGTCCGCACAAGGCCTTGGCGCTGGTGACCGCAGCCGGGTCGACGACCATCTTCACCGGTTCGAAACGGGCAATAGCGTTGGCCACGCCGGCGAAGTCCTCTTGCACCTGCGCCAGGGTGACGCCCCAACCCGACTCCCAGAGTGCCTGGTTATGGGGCCAGACCATCCATGTCGCGGCGTGCCTGACCCACTCGGCCGGCATCCACCAGCCCCTGTTGCGAATTTCTTCGTGTTGCATGACATGCTGCATGATAAAAAGCCCTGTTAGTTAAGCCATTGTGTTCAACAAAACTGCCTTGGCGGTCTTGTCATGCATGCTACGACTGTAAAACAGGGCCAACAAACGATGGATTTTGCAGAAAAGTGATTAGAGGAACTTATCAATATGCTCAAGCACTGGCCACCGCTCAGCTCCCTTCGCGGCTTTGAAGCTGCTGCCCGGCTGGGCAGTTTTCACAAGGCTGCCGCCGAGTTGCACCTCACCCAGTCGGCAATCAGTCAGCAAATCCGCAGCCTTGAGGCATACCTTGAGCAACCCTTGTTCTTTCGCAGTGGACGCAGCGTCAGCCTGACCGATGCGGGGCACGACCTGCTCAGCACCACCCAGGTGCTGCTGCAACAACTGGCCGTCGGCATCCGCCGTCTTGGGCAGTACCAGAAGCCCAACCAACTGGTCCTCAACACCACCCCGGCGTTCGCCCGCCACTGGCTGCTGCCACGCCTGGGGGATTTTCGCCGCCAGCATCCAGAAGTGGATCTGTGGGTATTCACCACCGATGAAGCCCCGGACATGACCACCCAGACCATCGACCTCGCGGTCCGGGACGACATCAGCTCCCAGGCCGAGTGCAGCTTCAAGGTGCTGCATGCAGATCGGCTCTACCCGGCGTGTCACCCCAGTCAGTTGGCGATGCCTGGCGAACAGCGCACAACCCTTCACGGCGAGCGGGAAATGGACTGGAGTCACTGGGCCGTGGAAGCCGGTATAGATGTGGGTCAGAAAGACCAGGGGCTGAACTTTTCCGACCCCGGCCTGCTGCTGGACGCCGCGTGTGCGGGGCTCGGCATCGCTCTGGTCAGCCAGCTACTGAGTCGGCAGGCGCGCGCCGACGGACTGTTGCAACCCTTGGTGGACCACACCATTCGCGGCCCGAACTGGGCCTTGTTGACCCATCGTGACAGCGAGACCAATGCGCTGGCGCGCAGTTTCAGCGATTGGCTGGTGAGCCGCCTGGAAGCCGAAAACCCGGTGACGTGATTGTTACTGTCTGGAGAAAGGAATCTGCTCCATGGCACGCCGTTTCGGTTTCTTGCTAATCGCCACCCTGGGACTGGCGTTCATACTAATCTGGTGCGCCTATTGGGTCGGTCTGCACAGACTTTCACAGCACCCTGTGCCTCCAACAGCTACGCTTTTGATCGCCTTCAGCTAAATCGTCAGGCAGGGCAAGACCGGGAAACCACCGCCATCGTTTCAAAAGGAATGAAACATGTCCGAAGAATTCCAGATTGTCGCAGGGAACGCCAACGCGCCCTTCACCTTGAAGCTTCACCGCGGCGATGGCATGACGCTCCTTGCCATGAACTGGAGGGCAGCAAAACCACCCCGTGATTTCGTTGGTTTCGCCCTTGAGTACAAAGAGCCCGATGGCGACCGTTACTGGGTGATCAAGAACCGCATCAGCTTCCCGAACCCCGACGGCAGCGTGAGCAAGGCGCGAACCTCCAGCCGTCTCGCTCCCATTCAGAAGTTCCGCTGGGTTCACTTTCCCCTGAACGCTGAAAAGAAAGGCACGTTCACCTACCGGGTTACACCTGTGTTCATGAGCCTTTCCGGTGAGCTCAGTTACGGAGAGGCGCAGGAGGCAGGCATTGCCTTGGCACGTGAAACCTATCCCGGAAAACTGAACGTCACCTTCACTCGAGGCTTCGTCTCCTCGCAGGCTTTCGTTGACCGCTACGTCACCGACACAGATGGCATGCAAACCCTTATCCCCGCCACCGCCAGCGAAGGCCTGACGTTCGTGCCCACTCACCCTGAGGCCAAAGAAGCGCTTCAATGGATGGGCTTCGAGACGCGCAGCGCAATTGTCGAAGTACTCGACGCCGCTATCGCCGACAAGACAGCGCTCGTGCGTGTGGTTTGCTTTGATCTCAACGACCCCGCCATCGTCTCTCGCCTCAAGAAGCTCAAAAAGCGGTTGCGCGTCATCATCGACAACAGCAAGGCCCACAAGCCAGAAACTTGTGCCGAGTCACAAGCTGCCAATCTCCTCGCCACGACCGCTGGAGCTGACCAGGTCAAACGCCAACACATGAGTGACCTCCAGCACAACAAGACCATCGTGGTCGATGGCGAACACGTCAAGGCAGCTGTCTGCGGCTCCACGAACTTCACTTGGCGTGGCCAATTCATACAGTCCAACAACGCCATCGTCGTGTACGGAGAACGTGCCATCCGGCCGTTCATCAATGCGTTTGAGCACTACTGGAAGCATGACTCCGTCAGAGGTTTCGGGCCGACGGATTCGACCGGCTGGCAAAGCCTTCAGCTCGACGACATAGACGCCCACGTCACCTTCTCGCCGCATTCCAGTAATGAAGGCGTACTGCAAGCTGTCGCGGACGACATACGGGACGCGCAATCCTCGGTCTTCTATTCATTGGCGTTCCTGAACCAGACAGACGGGGCCGTGACCGAAGCCATCAAGGCAGTGACCATGAAAAAGGGCATCTTTGTTTATGGCATTTCCGACAAGAGAACGGCTGGCCTGGACGTGCAACTCCCTGACGGCAAGATCGCACCCGTGTATGTGGCCAACCTCAGCGCCAACCTCCCCGAGCCCTTCAAAAGCGAACCCACGGGTCAAGGGGTCAACGGCCTGGGCTCGCGCATGCACCACAAGTTTGTCGTCATCGATTTCGACAAGCCCACGGCCCGCGTTTACACGGGGTCCTACAACTTTTCGAAGCCTGCTGACAACGAGAATGGCGAGAACCTTCTCCTCATCAAAGACCGTCGCATCGCGGTGTCCTACATGATCCAGGCCCTGACCCTCTTTGACCACTATCACTTCCGCGTACGCCAGGCCCAAGCCGACGCATCCAACACGCCCATTCAGTTGAAGAAAGCCCCAACGACCGGGCAGAAACCGTGGTGGTATGACAACTACAACGACCGCCGAAAGATACTTGACCGCGAATTGTTCGCATGACGGACCGCAAACCAACAGCTGGTTACTTGCCCCGCCTCAATCCTGTTGAGGCACCCTTCGTCCGACCGGGTTCACAGCCCGTTATAGACATCATATCCGCCGACGAATTTTCTCTCGCAGACATACCGATCGGCCTATCCGTCAATCGATGGTTTGAAACGCCTGCTTCGAAGTCTGAATGTGTGCACCATTCTCGATTCACAGGGAGGTAACGTAGCATGATCGACAACACGCGAGCGCACTCCCCTTCAGAACCATCGCATAATCTCACTCGACGCAGCCTACTCCAGGCCAGCATGGCCGGGGTTGCGGTCAGTGTGCTGTCTCCTTGGTCATTATGGGCCGCACCTTCGGGCATCCTGGTTAACGATGTAACGCTGCTCAATCCGATTTGGGTCAATCGCCTGTTCGCACCGCGCACCACCGACGAAATACGACAAGCGCTCGCGATGTGGTCAGGCCCTGTCAGTATTGGTGGTGGCCGCTATAGCATGGGTGGACAGATCGCCACCGAAGACAGCCTGCACTTCGATATGCGTCAGTTCAATCAGGTGATCCGTTACTCGCCTGAGAACAGGGTCATACGCGTACAAACAGGGATGCGGTGGCGCGACCTGCAATCGGTCATCGACCCGCACGACCTCTCGGTAAAAATCATGCAGAGCTATGCCAACTTCACCGTCGGCGGGGCGCTGTCGGTCAATGCTCATGGGCGTTATGTCGGCGCCGGCCCGGTGATCAACTCAGTGCGTTCCCTGCAACTGGTGCTCGCCGACGGTTCGCTAGTAGAAGCGTCCCGCACTGCAAATGCCGACTTGTTCCACGCTGCCATCGGTGGCTATGGCGCGCTGGGGGTCATCACCGAGGTTGAATTGGACCTTGCGCCCAATGTCACTATGGAGCGCCAGGTACACCGCATGCCCGTTGCCGATTACCCGAAATATTTCCATGACCAGATCCGCGGGAACGAACAGGCAATCCTGCACAACGCCGATCTGGCACCGCCCTACTTTGACCAGGCCACTTCTGTCACCTGGCGCACCACGGACAAAGAACTGACAGTCGCAGACAGGCTCGTCGCTCCGGGGCAATCGTACAAATTCGACCAGACCGTCATGTGGAGCGTGGCCAAACTTCCCGGCGGCCCGCTGATTCGCAAGGATGTGGTCGACCCGCTGCGTTACCTCAGTCACCCGGTTGTACGCCGCAATTACGAGGCCAGTGCGGACGTCGCCTCGCTCGGGCCTATCGCAACCCGCAACAGCACCTACGCGCTGCAGGAATATTTTGTGCCGGTGGCCCAGCTCAACGCTTTCGTACATCAAATGGCCATCGTTCTGCAGGCGCATCGCGTTAACGCCATCAACATCTCCATCCGGCACTCGCCGGGCGCCCCCGACTCGTGTCTGTCTTGGGCACGCGAAGAGGTGTTTTCATTCGTACTCTATTACTGGCAACACATTCGCGTGAGCGACCGCGAGGAAGTCGGCGTGTGGACGCGCAAGCTTATCGACGTCGCGCTATCGCTTGGGGGTACCTATTACCTGCCCTACCAACTGCATGCGACACGGGAGCAATTCTCATATGCCTATCCCAACGCACGACGCCTGTTTGCACTCAAGGCGCAATACGATCCGGACAAGCGATTCAGGAACAAGCTCTGGGACAAATACTACACGGGGTAGTGCAAGGCCCATGGCGATGGAAGCCTGAATCCGACTTGTGTGATGCCCGTATTTGGCAATACGATGAGTCACCTTTGGGTCGATTACTACCTGCCGCGACGGGCAGTTTCCGGCCAGAAGCCATGATCAAAAGCTGCACTAGCAACTGGTTACTTGCCCTGCATCAATCCTGTTGACGCGCCCTTCGTCCGACCGGGTCCAGAGCCAGTTATAGACGTCATATCCGCCTTCGCACTTGCCTGTCGTTTTGCCCTGGAAGTCAAAAGTCCGCCATGGGCCATCCTGATGTGAAGGCATCCCAAGTACTCTTTGAACTTCGACATCCGTTGAACCCAGCCATAGGTGATTGGCAAATGATACGGGGCGCAACTGTACCGGTAACGCAGGACAGTCGGTGCTCGCCTGCGCAGCGTTGAGTTGCTCGGCGACAACACCGGTCACAGAGTGATTGTCACCCCCCATCTCACCACTCGAGATGATCCATATCCGCACTCCGGCATCTGGCTGGCTGTAGCACAGCCAATACACACTGCCACCTGCATCGCCTCGATGCGCGATGGTGCCAATGGAAGCTTCGCTCATGACCTGCGCCAGTGTTGTTTTCTCGAATTGAATGACGAATGCCCCAAGCGTCGCACTTTTCGAAGCCGCCTCCTTCAGAGAGGCCGGCCACTCGGTCGCATCGAATGCTCCCTCTGGCGGAGGAACAGCGGCTGTCGCGCTAAAGACAATACTGAAGGATCCGAAAAACAACGTCGTTCGTTTCATTGCACGCCTGCGCTTGACTGCCGACACTTCAAATCCAGGTGATCGCACGGGGTCGAAAACGACCCTGGCAGACTCTGATCAGGATCCGCGACTACGCAACACCTTCTGCATGATGATAGTACGCTCGGCACCGTGGAATTCATCACGGACTTTTCGAAAGCCCAGCGTGGCGTAAAAGCCTTCTGCGGTGATTGAGGACGGCACGTGCAAAACTTCAAGGCCCAGGTTGAGGGCGGTTGCATGAATGACCGCCATGAGCTGCCTGCCGATCCCGTTCCCTTGATGCTGTGGTTCGACAAATACGCTTCTTACCGTCTCCCCCTCCAGACTGGCGGTGGCGACGACACGTTGATCGACAGATGCCACATACACCCGGCGCTGCGTCATCAATCGATGGATCGCCTGTGGTGAAAAGCCCTGCTCCACTTGAACGATCACATCGGCGGGGTAGTCCCGCGCATTGGACTCACGCAGGGCACTCATCACAACATGGCTGATCGCTTCAGCATCCTCACCGGTTGCAAGGCGAACCTGACAATCCATCTTGAGTACCTCGCTGCGAGTGGTTGTCCAATCGTAAACGCGCGCGACCTCACAGGCTACGCTGATGGCAAAGCGGCTGTCGGCGACAGGCAGCCATCGGCCACAAGCGACCTGTCGACCCGTTCTCTCAAGCCCTGCGCGTGGAGCAGTACTCCACAATGAGCTGAGTGAGCGCTGCCACAATCGCCTGATCCGCTTCAGGGGAGGTAAACAACCGAAATTGCGCATCCGGCAAATCCGGCAGCCCTTGTTCAGCCCCAAGAACCGCCAGTCCTTGCCTCAACTGACTGAGTGCCATGGGGGCTACCGCGAAGCCTGCTAGTGCCGCCGCCCGCAACCCGGCCGTGCTGCTGCATAACATCGCCGTGCGTTGGGCGATCCCCGCCTGAGCCAACCTCGTCAACGCTACCCCGCGATAAGGGCACGGCTCTGGGAACAGGGCCAGTGGCAACGGCGTCGGTAACTGAGTGACCGGTTGCGCCGACCAGGCCCACACCAGCGGTTCTTGCCATAGCAGCAACCCCTCTTCGCCGGTTTCGCACAGGGAACCGATGACCAATTCCAGATGGCCTTGCCTCATCAGGTTCAGCAACGTGCCAGGAATACCCACCTGCACGTCGATCTCCATGCCCGGGTACTGCGCCGCGAAATCCTGAAAAGACCGCAGTAACCGCGATTCGACAAAATCCTCGGACACCCCGATCCGCAGCCGTCCGTGAAACGGCGTGCGCGTCAGTTCTGCCCAGGCATCACGATTGAGCACAAGGATCGTGCGCGCATAAGAGACCAGGCGCTCTCCATCGGGAGTCAGTTGCTGGGAGCGGGTGGTACGCGTCAACAGGGGTTTACCAATCTGCTCTTCCAATCGCCGCACGTGGCCACTGACCGCAGACTGAGTGAGGTGCAGCTTCTGAGCTGCACGGCTGAAGCCTTCTTCATCGACGACAGTGACAAATGTCTTGAGCAGCAGCGTATCGAACATAGTTATTTACGTGATCAATCAAGCATTAATTTACGATTTATATTTCAAATTCAAATATGTTGCAATGTTCCCACCTGCCCTATCTCCCTACCACTCAAGGCGCGCCATGACGACTCTTCTCCATATTCAATGTTCTCCACGCAAGCAACGTTCGGCCTCCCTCGAAGTCGCCCGCAGCTTCATTGCGCGCTATCAAGAAAACACCCCAGACACCGAAATCATCACGCTCGACCTTTGGAACATGGCTTTGCCGGAATTCGATGACCTGGCAATGGAGGCCAAATACGCCGGACTCAATGGCACGCCCTTGACCCCCGCACAACAACACGCCTGGAACACGTTGAAAGATTTGGCAGCTCACCTGCACAGCTCGGATGTACTAGTGATGTCCGTACCGCTATGGAATTTCAGTATCCCGTACAAACTCAAGCACTTCATCGACCTGGTGTCGCAGAAAGACATCCTGTTCAGCTTTGACCCGGAGCGTGGCCTGGAAGGCATGCTGCTCAACAAAACCGCGGTGGTGATGTACGCCCGCGGATTGGATTTTTCGGCGCAGTCGATCACGCCGGCAGCGCGCTTCGACTTTCAGAAGCCTTATGTTGAAGCCTGGCTAAAATTTGTCGGCGTGACGGATGTGCATTCGGTGATTGTGGAGAAAACCATCCTGGGGGAAGACGTTGATCTCAGCGCGCGTGAGGCTGCGACTCAGCAAGCCAGGAGATTGGCAGATCGTATTTGTCGCTGACTCTTCAGGGGCTCGGGTGGGTGTATGGCATTAAGAAAGAGGAGTCCATATACGGACATCGAGATAGCAAACCTCAAAGGGGCCGAACACTGAGGCCGTTGGCTATTTAAGCAGCGGTTCCCTAGAACTTTTCCCTATTTATCGGTCTATTTGGATAAGCACATCCGCTCGGCAAGCACGAACCCGCAGGTTTCCCGCAGCCAGATGGCCACACGTCCAATTGTCAATCAGAGGTTGTCTTCGCTCATGAAATTCCATGATCCACGGATGGTGCTCTTCGGCCTGTTCGCGTTCGCGGCAGTGGGCTCGGCATCAGCAACACAGATGAAGACCTCAACCCCTGTTTTCGCAACTGAAGTCGCAGCCGTTCAGGCTCCGGTCCAGGCTGCCGGCAATCCTTGGCCAACCTTGGCCAGTATGGCCGGCAAGCAGCCAGGGCCATTGCTTGCCCATGACGACCGATACTGGCATGACGGCCGTTGGCACGATCGTAGAGACGATTGGCGCCGAGACAACTGGCGTAGAGATAATTGGCGTAGAGAGCAAGCCCGCCGAGAAGCCGAACGCCATCGTGATTGGGAGCGCCACCATGATCGGGCCATGCGGCACCGCTACGAGGACGATCGCCGCTACTATCGTCGCTAGTGCGATGCCACGGGATCAATCCGCCTGCAACACGGGCACTGCTCTGCCAACCTGCGAAACCGGGACTCAAACCGGCCCGACATAGCAGTGCTCGCCCACTAGGTGTTCGGTCCCGGATGCGTTTCTGAGTAATGACGTGCATTGTGAGCCTGTTGTCGCAGCTTGCCATGAAGCTAAGGTATCGCAATGCCGGTAGTATTCCAGGTTGCGATATTTTCTCAGGCAGTCGCCGCAGCCTGGTTTGATCGCCCCCCCTCCCCCGGCTTGCCGAGCCAGCCCGCCGGCCATACGATTCGACTATTCCTCAGACGGAGGAGTCATTGTGAAGCCGGTGATGCTCCTGACGCGCATCCTGGCGCCTGCCATCGCTCTGGCGCTGGCATCCGCCGGCCTGCATGCCGACGACCCGTTCGCGCCGTTGCGTGACGCCATGGTGCGGGAGATCGCCAACCTGTCGTCCGTCACCCGCGACGAAACCGGCAGGGTCGAGTTTGCCGCGCCGGTGATGGCCGCGATGGCCAAGGTGCCACGCCATAAGTTCGTCCCGCCCGACGAGGGGCCCTACGCCTACGAGAACCGCCCGCTGCCGATCGGCTACGGCCAGACCATCTCCCAGCCCTACATCGTTGCCCTGATGACCGACCTGACGCAGGTCGGGCCCGGCGACGTGGTACTCGAGATCGGCACTGGCTCGGGTTACCAGGCGGCGATCCTCGCCGAGCTGGCGCAGGCGGTCTACACGATGGAGATCATCGAGCCGCTGGCAGTGCAGGCCAGGGAGCGCCTGGGCCGGCTGGGATATGCGAAGGTGCAGGCCCGGCTGGGCGATGGCTACCACGGCTGGCCCGAGCACGGGCCTTACGACGCCATCCTCGTCACCGCCGCCGCCAGCCATGTGCCGCCGCCACTGATCGCCCAGCTCAAGGCCGGCGGACGGATGGTAATCCCGGTCGGCGCGCCGTTCATGATCCAGTACCTGCTGCTGATCGAGAAGGCCGGCGATGGCAGTGTGTCCACCCGGCAGGTGCTGCCTGTGCGCTTCGTGCCGCTGGTCGGAGGCGGTTGAGCATGCATTCGCCGCCATTGCTCGCCCTGGCGCTGCTGTCTGCCTCCGCGCTCGGCTATGAGGTGCTGCTGCTGCGACTGCTTTCGATCATCCAGTGGCACCATTTCGCCTACATGATGATCAGCGTCGCGCTGCTCGGCTACGGCGCTGCCGGCACCGCCGTGGCGCTGGCGCGGCCGGTGCTGGCGCCACGCTTCCACGGCGTGTTCATCGGCGGCGCGGTGCTGTTCGGGCTGAGCGCCATTGCCTGCTTCAGCCTGGCCCAGCAGGTTCCGTTCAATCCCCTCGAGATCCTCTGGGACGCGCGGCAGTCGGCGCGACTGCTGATGATCTACCTGCTGCTGTTCGTGCCGTTCTTCTGCGCGGCGGTGTGCATCTGCCTGACCTTCACCTGCTTTCAGGAACAGATTCACCGGATCTACGCCTTCGACATTCTCGGCGCCGGCGTGGGCAGCCTGGCGATCGTCGCCGCGCTGTTCGCCCTGACGCCCGTCGATGCGCTGCGGCTGCTGGCCGGCACCGGTATCGCCGCCGGGGCGCTGGCCGGCATGGCTTGCACGGGGCATAGGCACTGGCTCGCGCCGTTGCTGCTGGCGGCGGCAGTCGCGGTGCCGGCCGGCGTGCCCGGGCGCTGGATCGCCCTGTCGCCCTCCGAGTACAAGGAACTGAGCCAGACGCTGCGTATTAAGGATGCGCGCGCAATCGCCCAGACCTGGAGTCCGCTGGGCCTGCTCACGGTCGTCGACAGCCCGACCATTCCCCTGCGCCACGCGCCGGGCCTAAGCCTCAATGCGACGCAGGAACCGCCCGCACAACTGGCCATCTTCACCGACGGCGACGGCCTTTCCGTGCTGAACCGCTATGACGGGCGCCGCGAGCCGCTCGCCTACCTGGACTACCTGACCTCGGCTCTGCCCTATCACCTGCTGCACCAACCCCGCGTGCTGGTGCTGGGCAGCGGCGCCGGCGCCGATGTGCTGCAGGCGATCTACCACGGCGCCAGCGCGGTGGATGCCATCGAACTGAACCCGCAGGTGATCGATCTGGTCCAGCGCCGCTTCGCCGACTTCTCCGGCAAGCCGTACAGCGCGCCCAACGTCCGTGTGCTGATCGGCGAGGCGCGCGGCCTGGTGGCTTCGCGCGAAGAGCCTTACGACCTGATCCAGATCGCCCTACTGGACTCCTTCGGCACCGCCTCGGGTGGCCTGCATGCGCTGTCCGAGAACTACCTGTACACAGTGGATGCCTTCGCCGAGTACCTGCGCCATCTCGCGCCCGGCGGCCTGTTGGCCATCACCCGCTGGGTCACCCTGCCGCCCCGCGATGTTCCCAGGCTGCTGGCCACCGCGGCCGCGGCCATCGAGCGCGACGGGCAGGCCAGCGCGGCGCGCCGCATCGTCATGATCCGCGGCTGGAAGACCGCGACGCTGCTGGTCAGCAACAGGGATTTCGACGACGCCGGCATCGCCGTGCTGCGGGAGTTCTGCCGGGCGCGCTCCTTCGACCTGGCCTACTACCCCGGGATGACCGTGGCCGAGGCGAACCGCTACAACCTGCTCGAGCGGCCCTGGTTCTTCGAAGCGGCGCAGGCCCTGCTGTCCGGCGAGCGCGCGGAGTTCCTGGCACGCTACAAGTTCGACGTGCGTCCGACCATGGATGACCGGCCGTATTTCTTCCACTTCTTCAAGTGGCGCTCGCTGCCGGAACTGCTGGCGCTGAAGGAGCAGGGTGGCCTGTCAATGCTGGAGTGGGGCTATCCGGTGCTGATCGCCACGCTGCTGCAGTCCAGCGTGGCCGCCGTGCTGCTGATCCTGGCGCCGCTATGGGTGGCGCGGCGGCGCCAGCGGCGCTCTCGGAATGCGGCTTTGGCCAGGTTCGAACGTCGGGTCGTGTCCTACTTCGCCGCCATCGGCTTCGCCTTCATGTTCGTGGAAATCGCCTTCATCCAGAAGTTCACCCTTTTCCTCAGCCACCCGTTGTATTCGGTGGCGGTAACGCTCAGCGCATTCCTGATCTTCGCTGGCCTCGGCAGCCGTTACTCCGGCCGGCGGCGGGGGGACATTGGAACGGGTGTGGGGCCCCGTCATCCGCTCGCGCGGCCAGTCCTGGCAATCTGCGCGATCGCCCTGCTCTACCTGATCGCCCTGCCCTCGTTGTTCCAGCTGCTGGCGCCGGTGCGGACCCTCGCCAGGTTCGGCATCTGCGCCGCGCTGGTAGCGCCGCTGGCGTTCGCCATGGGCATGCCGTTTCCGCTCGGACTCGGGCGCGTCTCCGCGCGCGCCGAAGCACTGGTGCCGATCGCCTGGGGCGTCAACGCCAGCGTATCGGTGGTAGCGGCCGTGCTGGCGACCCTGCTGGCGATCCACCTGGGCTTCACCGTGGTGTTGCTGCTGGCGTTGCTGCTGTATCTCGCGGCGGCGGTCGTGTTTCCCTGATCGCGGCGGTTCGCAGCGACGTCAACAGACCCTGGTGGGTTGTGGATTCAACCGGTCGATGCAACAGATTGGCTCAATCTTTCAGCGGGTGTTTCGTAGCGGCCTGCCGGAGAAGATGTCCGGACTAGACTCGCTCATCCTGCAGCCCTGCCATACTGTTCAGCATGACCAGTGCAACCTTCCGCTTCTACGAGGAGCTCAACGATTTCCTGCCGACCGAACGGCGGCGGCAATCCTTCACCTGCGAGTGCGCGCGAGGGGCGACGGTCAAGCACATGATCGAGGCGCTCGGGGTACCGCACACCGAGGTCGAGCTGGTGCTGCTCAACGGCGAGTCGGTGGGCTTCGAGCGGGTGATCTTCGACAGTGACCGGCTGGCGGTGTATCCCAAGTTCGAAGCGCTGGACATCAGCCCGCTGCTAAAGGTTCGTGCGCAACCTTTACGGGTGCTGCGCTTCGTCGCTGATGCGCACCTTGGCGGGCTGGCCAGCCTGCTGCGCATGAGCGGCTTCGACACCCTCTACGACAATGGCTTCGAGGATGGCGAGATCGCCGGGATCGCTGCGCAGCAAGGGCGCATCGTGCTAACGCGCGACCGCGAACTGCTCAAGCGGCGGATCATCAGCCACGGCTGTTATGTGCATGCCCTGAAACCGTCGCTACAGCTGCGCGAATTGTACGAGCGCCTCGACCTGGCGCGTAGCGCGCGGCCATTCAGCCTGTGCCTTCATTGCAACCTGCCGCTGCACGAGATCAGCCCGGAACTGGCCCGGCCGCTGGTGCCGCCACGCGTTGGCGCGCTCTATTCGCGCTTCCTGCGCTGCGACGCCTGCCAACGGATTTACTGGGAGGGTTCGCACTGGCGCGGTATGTGTGCACTGCTGGCACCTCTGCTGGACCGATAGCCGCCAGGCCGTGGGCCAGGCGCACAGTGATCCGCAGGTGTTGGCTGTTCTCGCGCACGGTGCGTTCGGCCGAGCGAAACGGCGCATCAACGCCGTCGCACCGTTCGTGCCACCTACTCCTCGAAGCGACCCGTAGCGTCACGATCGCGCTCGTATCGCCTCGTGAGCGCAAACGGCGGCAACCAGGACTCGCGACGGACGATCCAGCTTTCGTAGGTTGGCACCAGTTGATCAGGGGCATCCAGGGATCCCAGGTTCACTTCGACTTCGTCGGCAGTGCGCGCGAAAACGGACGAGCCGCAACGGGGACAGAAAAACCGCCCGGCGTAGTCGCCTGTTTCACCTTCGATCGTCACCGCATCCTGAGGGAATATTGCGGAGGCGTGAAAAAGCGCCCCATGGTGCTTGCGGCAGTCGAGACAGTGACAAAGGCCGACCCGGTATGGGCGTCCAGACGCCACAATCCGGACGTTGCCGCACAGGCAGCCACCCGTGAATCGGTCCATGCTGCGCCTCCTCTTAGAACAACCACTGGGGGTCTAGAGGGATTGATCTAACGATCAGTATTTGATGTCACGAGCCGTGCGGCGCGTATCCTGCTTGGTTCTGCGCTTGTCCTGACGACATTGTGCATTGCTCTTTTCATTGTCCGCTCTGCAGTCATATTTTGTCTGTCTTGCAGTGGAGCGCCCTTCCTGCCTCGTATCCCGCGCTTCACGCCGTTGTTCACCCTGTTCGGTCGCGTACGCCGGTACCGACACCCACTGCATGCCAGCGGCGATGGCCAGTGTCGCCAGGACCATCAAGTAGTGCTTGCGAATCATGGTCTTCCTCCCATTCAAGAACACTCGATCACTTCGGTGCCCAATCATCAGCCGCACCCGGCTCCAGACCGTTCACTCACCGAGTGATGTGCTGGGGAAATATGCCTCACATCGTTCGCTCACAACCCACAAAACCTCCGCGCGATACATGAAATCTGACGATACGACTACCTGGGTGGACCCGCAAGGGCTGTGAACTTCTCCGGTGCATCGACCGATTGAGTCCACAGTCGAAAGCCGCCCTTCATGACTGGCAGCTTGCTCTCAAGCGTCGTCATTCATCCGCAATGGACTCAAGGAGTCGACCGACGGCATCCAGCACCACCTCGGGGGCTTCTCGATGGGGGACATGCTGGCAATTGTCCAGAATCAGGTAATCCCCGGGCGTCGTCGCGAGCCTGGCGATGCGCACGGGATGCAAAGCGGAGCCGTATTCGTCGTGCTCGCCATGCAGCGCAAGCAGTGGGCAATCAATGGCGTCGATTGTGCTTTCAAGCGTCCAGTCGCTGAAGGCTTCCGACAACCAGGTGTCGGTCCAGGCCGACAGCACCCAGTGCGCTTTGTCGCCATGGTACTTCTCAAGACGCGCCATCTGCCCTGGCGCTTCGAATTGCGCCTTGGCAACCCGAATGCCGTGCAGCGTCCGCTCTTCGACAAACGCCTGTGCCGCGATGGTGATCAACGCGACGCAGCTTTGTGGGTACAGGGCGGCGCAATGCGCTGCCATCGCGCCGCCAACGCTATGGCCCAGGGCAATGAACCGGTCCAGTTGCAACTCGGTCCTGAGAATCGCGAAGAAGCGCTCGGCTTCGTCGCGAATGAAATGCAGGGGCAAATCTCCCGGGTAAGCATCGGACTCCCCGAAGCCGAGCCGGTCGTAGGCAATCACCTCATGCCCCGTGACCTGACAGAGCCGCTCTGGAAAGTCTCGCCACAGCTGGACGCATCCAAGGGAGTCATGAAAGAGCACGATCGGTGGCTTTACCCGGCTGCACGCCACGCCCAGCGGCAACCAGCGTCGCGCAAACAAGCGCCCGTAAGGTGTATCGATCCAGACTGTTTCGGCATTGATGAACGATGGCATTAAAGTCCTCGGCTGACCGCTCAGGGGCATTGGCTAGCGAAGCGTACCCGTGGCGAGTATACCGATCAGAACGGTAGGGAAATTCGGCAACCGGGTAGAGACAACGCCTGTCGAGACGCAACATTGCCACACGCCCCGTCAACTCGTCCCGCTGGATGACCTCGCGCATTGGCGCACGCCGGCTGATAATGCAGTGGTTTCCCTGATTGCCAGCAGTGCTCCCAGCTCGTTCGCCGAGGATCCGAAAAATGCCGCTGACCCTTTACTTCCATCCGCTGGCGTCGTTCTGCCACAAAGTGCTGATTGCGCTCTACGAACACGGCATCGAATTCGAAAGGAGGATCATCGATCTCGCCAACGATGCCGACAGAGCCGAGCTTCAGGCGCTATGGCCAATCGGCAAATTCCCGGTCATCCGCGATCACGCCCGGCAGCGCGATGTGCCGGAGTCGAGCGTCATCATCGAGTATCTGGACCGATATCATACAGGCCCACACCACCTGCTTCCCGGCGATTGGGATACCGCGCTAGAGGTCCGTCTGTGGGACCGTTTTTTTGACCACTACATCCAGGAGCCGATGCAACAGATCGTCGCCGATCGCCTGCGTGGCACTGCCGGCGACATGACGGGCGCGCGGACCACACTGATGACCGCGTACGGCATGCTCGAGCGCCAGATGGCATCCAGAACCTGGGTGGCCAGCCCGGACTTCAGCATGGCCGATTGCGCCGCGGCCCCGGCACTGTTCTATGCCAGCACGCTCCTGCCATTTCCCGATGGCTATCGGCACTTGAGCGCCTATTTCGACAGGCTGACGCACCGACCGTCATTCCAGCGGGTCATCGACGAAGCCAGGCCCTACTTTTGCCTCTATCCGTTTGCCGACGCCATCCCTGAGCGGTTTCGCTAGCAACCGGGCAATTCAGCCGGAGAACACATAGCGTCCCTTGACCTTTTTGGGTGCAAGAAACGCCAGGTCCGGAAACAGCTTCTGGCGAACGTAGCAGACGAAAACCAACAGACCAATACTGATAGCCAGGCCGACAAAGGTTGCGACAGAGCCTGAGGCCAGCCCTTCCAACTGCCTCGGCGCAGAGACCAGCGACAGCATAATGTAGGCGTTGTAAGCACCCGCCAGGTGGTTGTAGAACCCCCAGGCAAACAACAGCGGGATCAGCGCGCTCAGGCCGCCAATGATCCACCCGGCGTTAGGCCCGATGCTTGAGCCCACGGCAAAACCGATCAGCAGCGCCAAGGTGGCCTGGATAAACATGAGTGTAATCACGGTATTGACCTTGCGGTCATGCATATCGCAGAGATAGGGGTCGGGATTTGAAGCGATCAAATAAGCAAGCAGCCTGTCCTTGACCCCCTGGCCTGAAAGCTGAGTGAACACCTCCGACTTGGGGACTCCGGACGAAAGCAGTTCCTTTACTTTGGCTTTAGCTTCTTTTTTGTTCATATCGAGTGACGACTCCATGGCACACACTCACATTGCGATGAGGTCTGAAGCGAGGTGATCACGCGGCCACACGCCTGTGTGGACGGTGTTCCCTTCAGCCCGATCACGTCACTGAGCAAGCATAGCTATTAATCTGCTACTGCGATTCACACCTCAACCATGGCCGATTTTTGCCAACCCGGGCTGGCTGTATTGGCTCCATAGCGCTCACTGGACAGAGCCAGGGCCCATGAGTGGCTATGCTTGAACTGTTGCCAACCCCTGGCAGCCACATCGTGGAAGGAGGCGTTCGAGATGCAGCTCATCACGTTGAAAATCGACAAGCCGGAGGCAACAAACTTCATCTTTGGCCAGACGCACTTCATCAAGTCCGTCGAGGACATCCACGAAGCCCTGGTCAATGCCGTCCCGGGCATCCTGTTCGGCGTGGCCTTTTGTGAAGCCTCCGGCAAATGCCTGGTGCGCTGGTCCGGCACCGATACCGCGATGATCGAACTGGCCCGCCAGAATGCGCAAACCATCGGCGCCGGTCATAGCTTCATGATCTTCCTGGGCGACGGCTTTTATCCGTTGAATGTATTGAACGCCGTGAAGATGGTGCCGGAGGTCTGCCGGATCTTTTGTGCAACGGCCAATCCCACTGAAGTGATTGTCGCCGAGACGGCACAAGGGCGGGCGGTCCTGGGCGTGGTGGATGGCTTCTGTGCCCGGGACATCGAGGGCGACGACGATATCCTGTGGCGCAAGGACCTTTTGCGCCAGATCGGCTACAAACTGTGATCGGCGAGACGCACGCGCGGCAACAGTAGGCTAGGCTCTGAGCAGCTCATTGCTCACGATGCTCGATTCTGCAGGTTTGGGTTTTCTGGAGAGCGTCTGCAACAGCTATCTCAGACAGGCCCAAACTGTTCACGCAGGACTGACGTGATGACCGAGCCCCTCTTAAGCTTTGACGCCCTCAAGCGCGCCGCTGCCAGCGGTGAAATCGATACCGTGCTGGTCTGCATGATCGACATGCAAGGACGATTGGTCGGCAAGCGCTTCCAGGTCGAGTTTTTCATCGACAGCGGCCATGAAGAAACCCACTGCTGCAACTACCTGCTGGCCGACGACATCGATATGGAACCGGTGCCAGGTTACGCCGCGGCCAGCTGGAGCAAAGGCTATGGCGATTTTGTGCTCAAGCCCGACATGGCCACGCTGCGGCGCGTGCCCTGGTTGGAATGCACGGCGCTGGTGCTCTGCGACGTGCTCGATCATCACCATCGGCAGGACCTGCCGCACAGCCCGCGAGCAATTCTGAAAAAGCAGGTCGAGCGCCTGCGCGAGCGCGGCTATACCGGCATGTTCGCCTCGGAGCTCGAGTTCTACCTGTTTGATGAAAGCTATGAGGCGATCCACCAGCGCAACTACCACCACCCCAAGACGGCCGGTCATTACATCGAGGATTACAACATCCTGCAGACGACTCGCGAGGAGCCGGTGCTGCGGGCCATTCGCAAGCACCTGCAGGCATCCGGCATTCCCGTGGAAAACTCCAAGGGCGAATGGGGCCCCGGCCAGGAAGAGATCAACATCCGCTATGCCGATGCCCTGACCATGGCCGACCACCATGTCATCATCAAGCACGCCTGCAAGGAGATCGCGCAATTGCAGGGCAAGGCGATCACGTTCATGGCCAAGTGGCGCTATGACGCTGCCGGTTCCAGCAGCCACATCCATAATTCGCTGTGGGACAAGAACGCTAAAAAGCCGCTGTTCTTCGATCCCAAGGCCGAGTTTGGCATGTCGGCGCTGATGCGCTCGTGGGTGGCCGGGCAGCTCATGTACGCCAACGACATCACCTGCTTTCTCGCGCCCTATATCAACTCCTACAAGCGCTTCCAGGCCGGCACCTTCGCACCGACGCGGGCGGTGTGGAGTCGGGACAACCGCACCGCAGGCTTTCGCTTGTGTGCCGAAGGCAGCAAGGCCATCCGCATCGAATGCCGCATCGGCGGTGCCGACCTCAACCCCTACCTGGCCTTCGCCGCGTTGATTGCCGCGGGCCTGGCCGGGATCGACGAGAAGCTCGAGCTCGCACCGCCTTTCGAGGGTGATGCCTATCAGGATGAACAGTTGCCTGAGGTGTCCAAGACCCTGCGCGAGGCCTGCGCCGCACTCAAGACCTCGCGCATGTTGCGCGAGGCCTTGGGTGATGAAGTGATCGATCACTATGTACACACCGCCGAGTGGGAGCAGAAAGAGTACGACCGGCGGATAACCGATTGGGAACTGCAGCGCGGCTTCGAGCGCTATTGAGAACACCATGACGGCGAAGGTTCAGCTCATCTCCCCGGTCGATGGCCGGGTCTACGTCGAACGCCAGTGCGCCGATGCCGCACAGATCGAGCAGGCGCTAGTGGCCGCCGCAACGGCCCAGGAGCACTGGAAACGTCGGCCATTGAACGAACGCGCGGTGTTGTGCAACGCCGCCGTGGACGCGATGCTGTCGATGCAGGATCAAATCGTGCCAGAGCTGGCGTGGCAAATGGGCCGCCCGGTGCGCTTTGGTGCCGGTGAACTGCGTGGTTTCGCAGAACGTGCCCGCTACATGATCGCCATCGCCGCCGACGCGCTGGCGGCAGTAGAGCCCGAGCCGATTTCAGGTTTTCGGCGCACGATCAAGCGCGAGCCGCTGGGCACGGTGCTGGTGGTCGCGCCCTGGAACTACCCCTACCTGACGGCGGTGAACACCATCATCCCGGCGCTGATGGCGGGCAACAGCGTGATCCTCAAGCATGCCACGCAAACCCTGCTGGTCGGCGAACGTTTCGCCGAAGCCTTGCGTCGCGCCCATTTGCCCACCGGCCTGTTCCACAACCTGCTGCTCGATCATCGGCAGACCGCCGCGATCATTGCTTCGGGCCGTGTGCAACAAGTGAACTTCACCGGCTCAGTCCAGGCCGGCGAGGCCATGGAGGCCGCCGCCATGGGACGCTTTATCGGCATGGGGCTGGAGCTGGGCGGCAAAGACCCGGCCTACGTACGGGCAGACGCCAACCTTGAGCATGCGGTGGAACACCTGGTCGACGGCAGCTTCTTCAACTCCGGACAAAGCTGCTGCGCCATCGAGCGCATCTATGTCGACCACAGCCTCTACCCGGCCTTTGTCGAGCGTTTCGTCGCCTTGACCGGCCAGTATGTGCTGGGCAACCCGCTGGACGAAGCCACCACGCTCGGCCCGCTGGTCTCACCCGGTGCCGCGGAGTTCGTTCGCGGACAGATTGCCCAGGCCCTGGCACAGGGCGCCAGGGCGCTGATCGATCCAGCGGCCTTTGCCGCCGATGTACCGGGCAGTGCCTACCTGGCCCCGCAGGTCCTGGTGGATGTCACCCACCAGATGTCGGTGATGCGCGAGGAAAGCTTCGGCCCGGTGGTCGGCATCATGCCGGTGGCCGGCGACGAGCAAGCCATTGCCTTGATGAACGACAGTCAGTTCGGGCTCAGCGCCTCCCTCTGGACCCAGGACCTCGCTGCCGCCGAACGCCTGGGCGATGAGCTCGCCACCGGTACGGTATTCATGAACCGCTGCGACTATCTGGACCCGGCGCTGGCCTGGACCGGGGTGAAACACAGCGGACGCGGCATCACCCTCTCGCGCCTTGGCTACGAGCACCTGACCCGAGCCAAATCCTTCCATCTGCGCCACGAGGTGTAGAGCATGAACCTGACCGGAAACTGGAACTACCCCACGAGCATTCGCTTCGGTGTCGGACGCATTGCCGAACTGGCCGAGGTCTGTCGCAGCCAGGGTATCCAACGACCGTTGCTGGTCACCGACAGTGGCCTGGCGCGCGCGCCGATCACCCGCGCGGCGCTGGACGCCATGTCGGCCGCCGGCCTTGGCGTCGCGCTGTTTTGTGACCTCAAGCCCAATCCGGTGGAGGCCAACCTGGCAGGCGGGCTCGATGCCTGGCGCGCCGGCCAGCACGACGGGGTGGTCGCCTTCGGCGGTGGCAGTGGCCTGGACATGGGCAAGCTGATTGCTTTCATGAGCGGCCAGACCCGACCGGTCTGGGATTTCGAAGACATCGGCGACTACTGGACCCGCGCCGACGACAGCCACATCGCCCCGGTCATTGCAGTACCGACCACCGCCGGGACGGGCTCCGAAGTCGGCCGGGCGGCGGTGATCATCGACGAGCGCACGCACACCAAGCGCATCATCTTCCATCCGAAGATGATGCCGCGCGTGGTCATCAGCGACCCGGCCCTCACCGTCGGCATGCCGGCCAAGGTCACCGCCGGCACCGGCATGGATGCGTTCGCCCATTGCCTGGAATCCTACTGCGCCCCCGGCTTTCATCCCATGGCCGAAGGCATTGCGGTGGAAGGCATGCGCCTGGTCGCCAATGCCCTGGTGCGGGCCGTCCACATGCCCTCGGACCTCGAGGCGCGCGCGCAGATGCTCGCGGCCGCCGCGATGGGCGCTACCGCCTTCCAGAAAGGCCTGGGCGGGATGCACGCCCTCTCCCATCCGGTGGGCGCCCTGTACGACACCCATCACGGCATGACCAACGCCACTTTCATGCCCTACGTCCTGCAGTTCAATCGACCGGCCATCGAGGAGCGCATCACCCGCCTGGCGGCGTATCTGCGCCTGCCCTCCCCGGGCTTCGACAGTTTCCTGGCTTTCGTCCTCAAGCTGCGCAAGGACATCGGCGTCCCCCACACGCTGTTCGAGTTGGGCGTGGATGACCGGCAGGCCGACCTGATCGCAGACATGGCGATTGTCGACCCCTCGGCCAGCGGCAACCCGCTGCCATTGACCCGGGGTGGCGCGGCCAGCATTTTCGACGCGGCTTATCACGGCCGCCTCTAGAGCAGTCGCCTGTCCGGGGCTGAGGCTTGTTCACGCATCAGGACAGGTGTGATCCGTTAGCAGCAGGAGCAGTACGACAAGGTGTTGAAGGCCAGCCCATTGCGCGACGCATACGCCAATGGATCTGAATCAAAACCTGATGGGGCACACACAATGAATCCAGCAAGCCAGCCCGGCACCGACGCGCAAGACGATGACGTCAAGATGCTGCACAGCATGGGCTATGCCCAGCAACTCTCACGCCGAATGGGCGTTTTCTCCAACTTTGCCATTTCCTTTTCGATCATCTGCATCCTCTCGGGTGGCATCAATTCACTGGCCCAGGGCACCTCAGGCGCGGGCGGCGCGGCCATCGGCATCGGCTGGCCAATCGGCTGCCTGATCTCCGGGGTGTTCGCCATGGCCATGGCGCAGATCTCCTCGGCCTACCCCACCGCAGGTGGCCTCTATCATTGGGGTTCGATTCTCGGTAATCGCTTCACCGGCTGGCTGACGGCCTGGTTCAACCTGTTGGGACTGGTGACGGTGCTCGGCGCGATCAACGTCGGGACCTATTACTTCTTTTTCGGTGCCTTCGGACCGGCCCTTGGCATGGAGGACACGACCACCACACGGATCATTTTCCTGGCCATCCTGACCGGCATCCAGGCCTTGTGTAACCACTTCGGGATCGGGCTGACCGCAAAGCTCACCGACTTCTCGGGCTACCTGATCTTCGCCACGGCGATCGCACTGACCATCACTTGCCTGATCGCGGCCCCCAGCTATGAGTTCGTCCGGCTGGTGACCTTCGGCAACTATTCCGGCGAGAGCGGCGGCAACGTCTGGCCACAGGTCTCCAATAGCTGGATCTTCATGCTCGGCCTGCTGTTGCCGATCTACACCATCACCGGTTATGACGCTTCGGCACATACCTCCGAGGAGACCCGGCAGGCGGCCAAGTCGGTGCCGGTGGGGATGGTCATGTCGGTGGTCTGGTCACTGCTGTTTGGCTGGCTCATGCTCAGCTCGTTCGTGCTGATGCTGCCCAGCATGGACGAAGCGGCAACCAAGGGCTGGAACGTGTTCTTCTGGGCAATGGACACCCAGGTCAATCCCGCCGTCAAGATGGCGCTGTACCTGGCGATTTTCATCTCGCAGTTTCTCTGCGGGCTGGCCACCGTGACCTCGGTCTCGCGGATGATCTTCGCCTTCTCCCGTGACGGCGGCCTGCCCTGCTCGAAAGCACTGGCCAAGGTCTCACCCACCCATCGCAGCCCGGTCGCGGCGATCTGGACCGGTGCCACGCTGGCGGTGCTGTTCGTCTGGGGATCGTCCCTGGTCTCGATCGGCGAAACGCCGGTCTACACCATCGTGGTGTCCTGCACGGTGATCTTCCTGTTCTTCTCGTTCATCATTCCCATCGTGCTGGGCCTGTTCACCTTCGGCACCCCGAAGTGGCCGACCATGGGCCCGTGGAACATGGGCCGCTGGTTGTACTCGTTCTTCGCAATCCTCTCGATCCTTTCCATGGTGCTGATCTTCATCATCGGCATCCAGCCGCCGAACGACTGGGCGCTGTACATCACCATCGGCTTCCTGATCCTGACCGCCATTGTCTGGTTCGCCTTTGAAGCCCGGCGCTTCCAGGGCCCGCCCGTGGGCGAGATGATCATCAAGCGCCAGGCTGAAATCGCCGCGGCCGAAGAGGCGTTGAACAAACAAGCGGCAAGCTGATCGCCACATTCATGAAAAAGCGGGACGCCGAGCGTCCCGCCCAAGGGCGAAACGGTTTGGCCGCGGGTATTACTTGTCTGACTTGATGCTGGTCCAGACCCGGGTACGAACCCGTTCGAGTTTTTGCGGCAGCGGTTGCACGACATAGAGCTTTTTCAAGGCCTCGCGGGTCGGCGTCAGGTCCGGGTTGCCCGTGATCTCTTTGTTGATCAGCGCCAGCGAGTCTTTGTTGGGGTTGGGATAACCGAGAAAGTCACTGATGGGCGCAATGACTTTCGGGTCCAGCAGGGTGTTGAGGAATTCGTGGGCCTCGGTGACATTCTTCGCGCTTTTTGGAATGGCAAAGGTGTCGAACCAGATCGGCGCGCCTTCTTTGGGCAAACGCCAGTCGACCACCACGCCGTTACCCGCCTCTTTGGCGCGATTGCCGAACTGGTAGAAACTGCCGGAGTAGCCGATGGCGACGCAAATATCGCCATTGGCGATGTCGGTCATGTACTTGGCAGAGTTGAAGTAGGTGACGTAAGGGCGAATCTTCAACATCAGCGCCTTGGCTTTTTCGTAGTCGTCCGGGTTCTGGCTGTTAGGGTCAAGCCCCAGGTAATGCAGAGCCAGCGGCAGGATTTCCGAGGGAGAGTCGAGCATCGCCACGCCACAGGACTTGAGCTTCTCCATGTTCTCGGGCTTGAACACCAGGTCCCAGCTGTCCACCGGAGCATGCTCCCCCAGCGCCGCCTTGACCTTGGCCGGATTGAAACCGATCAGCACAGTGCCGTACATGTAAGGCACGCCGTACTGGTTGCCGGGGTCGTTAGTGTCCAGCAGCTTGAGCAATTCGGGGTCCAGGTGCTGCCAGTTGGGCAACCTGGATTTATCCAGCTTCTGGAACACACCGGCCTTGATCTGGGTATCGATGAACTGGTTTGACGGCACCACCAGGTCGTATCCCGAGTTACCGGTCAACAGCTTGGCTTCCAGGGCTTCGTTGGTGTCGAACGTGTCCCAGGTGACCTTGATCCCACTGTCCCTGGCGAAATCCTTGGGCACGGACGGCAGAATGTAGTCCGCCCAGTTGTACACTCGCAGTTCACGCTGTTCGGCGTGCACTGCGCTGGCCAGCAGCGTCAGCCCACACAGCGTGACACCCAGCCTGCGTTTTATCGTGTCCATGTATGGCTCCCCAAGTGTGGCGTGAGTTCGATGGTTGTTATGTTCTGTACACGGCAGCGACCCTTGGAAAAGGCCAAGGGCTGGAGGATCTGAAGCCTGGTGGTGGTGGTTGCGCCGCACGCGACTCAATCCGCGCTCGGTTCCTGATTCTTGCTGACAGGCGCAATGGTTCACAGTGGGCGGTTGGCCAAAAGGAGATCGTAATGGCCAATATACGTGTCACCTCGACGCCCCACCCTCGGCGCGGATGGATCCTCGACCTCCGGTAAACATCTGGAAACAGCTGGCGAGTTGCCACGCCCGGGCATCCTCTGCTTGCATCGCTTCCCTGGATCAACCACACGTCAAGGAGACAATCGATGAAAACCCTGGTGATAGGCGCCAGCAAAGGCTTGGGCAAGGCCCTGATCGAAGGATTGGGTGAGGCAGGCGATACGCTGGTGGGCGTCTCCCGCTCCCGCCCTGAAAACCTGATGGCAAGGGCCGGTGTTGATCTGAGATGGATTGAGGCCAACCTGGGCGAACCCGCAATGGCGGCGCAGATCATCGAGCAGGCGGTGATCGAGGATGGACTGGACACCCTGGTCTACAACCTGGGCATCTGGGAAGCGCTGGCCTTTGATCCGACCTACGACTTCCGGGGGGATCACGACGACCAACTGCAAGCCATCGTCAACTGCAACATCACCTCGGCCATTCTGCTGATCAAGCGCGTGCTTCCCGTACTGCTCAAAAGCGCCAATCCAAGGATCATCCTGACCGGATCGACATCAGGCTTGCCGCAGAGCGGGCGGCCGGAAGTGGCCTTCGGTGCCTCCAAGTTCGCCCTGCGCGGTATCGCCGACGCCTTGCGCGAGGGTTACCGGGACCAGCGCCTGGGCGTGACCTTGCTGAACCTCGGCTACCTGAATACCGAGGATGCGCTGAGCACACCACGAGCGCTGGCCGAGCAGCGCGGTGAAGGCCAACTGATCCCGGTGCATGACGTTGTACAGGTGGTGCGCATGGCCTTGAGCCTGTCTTCGGCCAGCTTCGTCAAGGAACTCACCTTGCCCGCGATCGGGGATGAGCGCTTCTGACGCTTGGGTAGAGGGTGGGCGTCCCCACCCTCGTCACTCAGGGTTCGAGCAGCACAATGCCTGCCTCAACCGCCGAGGCGATGATGTCCTTCGCCGGTACGTTGATCCAGGTGTCGGCGTCGACTTCCCCCGTTGCCGCCAGCCAGTGCCCGACCATCCGGTAACCGAGTGTATAGCCCAGCCACTTGGGGCGAGCCCCGGTACCGAAGAACCACTCGTTGTGGTCGTAGTACGTTGCCTCAAGTGCCTTGAGGTCGACGGGTGAGCGTGCCAACTCTGCGGCGGTGAGGGCCTGCTCCCAAGGCTCGGGTTCGCTGTCGAGCAACTGCCTGACAAACTGGCCGGCCAGCCCCTCGGTGACCAGCGCCTCGCCCAGGGTCCAGCCGTAGCCTGGCCCCGCCATGCGCAGGCAATGATGAACCTCGTGGATGACCTGCCGCTGCAAGGTGCCGTTGCGCAGGCTGGACGAGAAATTCGGGTTGTCCGGGTCGAGGGTCATCGAGAACATGCTGCTGCGATACGCTCGCCCGACGAGGCCCATTTCAGCGATGGTCTCGCCCGGCAGCCTCTGGATCAGCACATCCAGTCGTGGCGGCGGCAGCAGGCGGGAAATCGCCTGGTAGGCGACGTCGAATTCGTCGATCACATCACCACGAATCTCGCCAAGGCTCCCCGAGGCTTCCAGCCAGTGCAGCGTCCATGCGTCCATTGTCACCTCTTGATGGTCATCCCGGGCATGAAGTCCTTCGTCCGGGTGCGCCATCATAACCATCGGCAACCCGCCTGGCCAAAGCCGCTCTGTTTACCCTTGAAGACGTTTACGACCGGGACACTGGCGGCACGCTATGGTGACCCTCTACAGTTACACCAGGACGGTTGCCCCCTGCCTGTGGTCCACCGGAGCAGGTGCTGAGCGCCGATGCACTGTACGCGGAACGGGGCCACCCACTGATCATCGCGCGCTGATATCACCCCTCCTCCCCATCGGAACGAGGGGCTCTCTTTCTGACAAGGACTACCGATGCGCCTTCTGTTGCTTTGCCTGTTCGGCCTGTTGGCGGCCTGCCAATCCCATCACGTACTGCCGCCTCCGGCGCCGATCGCCCCGCAAGGGCGTGACCACGCCGACCTGGGAATGATCCGTGAACTCGCCACCGGCCACACTCTCACCCCGCAGCAACTGGTCGAGCGCCTCGCCAGCGCGCCGCGGGTACTGGTCGGCGAACAGCACGACAACCCCGATCACCACGCTTTGCAATTGTGGCTGCTGCGCGAACTGGCGGCGCAGCGCCCCCAGGGCAGCCTGCTGATGGAAATGCTCAACCCCGACCAGCAGGCCAGGGTCGATGCCGCGCAAGCCGCGACCCGTGCCGGCCAGCCACTGGCCGATCCTTACCAGGCACTGGCCTGGCAAGCCAACTGGGACTGGAGTGTGTATGGCGCGCTGGTGACCTACGCCCTGGGGCAACCCTACCCGCTGCTGGCGGCCAACCTGGACCGGGCGCAGATCAGGCAGATCTACAAACAGCGTCCTGTGCTTACCGGCGATGCCTCCACCGCCCCCCAGGTGCAAGCCACCCTGTTGGACGATATTCGCGAGTCCCATTGCGGCCTGTTGCCCGAAGCGCAGATGCCGGCGATGCTCGCCGTGCAGCAGCAACGTGACCGAGGCATGGCCGAGCGCCTGCTGGCCGCACCAACACCTGCGGTACTGTTGGCCGGGGCCTTCCATGTGCGCAAGGACCTGGGCGTGCCCCTGCACCTGAAAGACCTGGGAGCGGGCGAAGGCAATGCGGTGTTGGTGTTGGCCGAGGTCGGCAAGACCGTGACCGCCGAAAGCGCGGATTATGTGTGGTACACCGCCGCGCAACCGGCACAGGACCATTGCGCGAAACTGCGTCAGTAAACCCGGCCCTCGGGAGTGGCCCCGGCCGCTCCCCAATCGCCAAGGGGCACCTGAACGCTACAGTAGCGCGACGACATTGAGGACACCCCCATGGACGAACTTCACCACGGCAGTTGCCTGTGCGGCGCTGTGCACTACCAGCTATCCAGCGCGCTCAAGGCGATCACCCACTGCCATTGCCGCCGATGCCAAAAGGCCCATGGCGCAGCCTTCGCCACCTACGGCAGCGTACCCGGATCGGCGTTGTCGCTCATTGACCCCGCCGCCACGCTCAAGGCGTATGAATCCTCCCCCGGTGTCACCCGGCAATTCTGCGGCGACTGTGGCGCGTCGCTGTTCTGGCGCAATTCACAAGGGCCCTATGCCGACTGGATCTCCATCGCCATCGCCACTCTGGACACGCCACTGCCGCCTGCCCGGCAGAAACACAGTTGCCTTGACCAGAAAGCCTGCTGGTATGAATAAGCACCGGTCAGCCAACCGGCCGCAAAAAAATCCTGCACAGCCCATTCGGCTGCTATTGTGCCGCGCTGAAAAAGATCAACGGTTTGATTGCGAGGAAGTGGACGTTGAATAGTGACGAGAAAATGACCGGCGACCTGTTCGAAGTGGACAAGCGCCTGGCGCTCAAGCCCGTGGTGGACTTCAACAGCTACCTGCGCACCGCCTTCGGCAACGGCCCCTGCACGTGCAGTCGCTGTGCCGCCAGCGCAGGCGACGAGACGGGCTATGAACACCGGCACACCTTCACCTTCGACGGCCAGCCGACCAACCGCCGCTTTGCCTCGACCTCAGGCAGCGATGTCCTGCTGATGCTGAAAAAGGCCTGGCTGTCCTACACCAAGGTCGAGCTGGAAGTCAGCGGCATTCTGGCGCTGGACACCGTCAAGGAATTTGTCGAGCCCGACCTGCACAAGCGACTGGTGCCGCTGTTCGTGGCCAGTGGACTGGTCAAGGACATCGATGGCCAACTGCAGATCCAGGCGCACGTGGCTGGCTGATAACGGCCTTTCACATCACTGCGGCTGAAAGCCCTGCAAATACGCCAGCAGATTGTCGATTTTCTCCTGGTCGCTGAGCCCCCAGAAGATCATGCGGGTGCCGGGGACCACCGCCTTGGGGTCTTCGAGGTAGGCGGTCAGGGTGTCGCGGGTCCAGACGATGTCGGCGGCTTTCATGGCATCGGAGTACTGGTAGCCGGCGGCGCTGCCGGCCTGTCGGCCAAAAATGGCGTTGAGTGGCGGGCCGAATCCGGCCCGGGCCGACTCCCCGACTTGATGGCAGCCGCCGCAGATGCGCTTGAACAGCTTTTCGCCCGCCTGGGCATCCCCCGCCCCCGCGTTGACCGGGCTGGCCAGTCCGGCCATGAGTATCCAGACGAGGGTCAATGCTGCGGTGTTCTTCATGCTCGGTTTCCAGTCGGGAGTGGCTGAGCGCCAATGCGGGGCGTTATTGGAGCATGAACGGCCTCTGCGCCGCAGCCTGCGCTGTTAGCAAAGGTGATGCACCATCCAGGGTTGCCACGGGCCCGGGAAGCCCAAAGAAGGAATTTCGTATACCCTATCGGTATCTCACTCCAAACGACCGCCACCGTGAACCTACCCAGACTCAACGCTCCCGACCTCGGCAACACGCCTTCGACGTCGGAAATCATCACTCGCCACCTGCGTGACGCCATCGTCGCCGGGCACTTCGCCGAGGACGAGCCGATTCGTCAGGACGACATTGCCCGGCAATTCAACGTCAGCAAGATCCCGGTGCGCGAGGCCCTCAAGCGCCTGGAAGCTGAAGGCCTGGTGATGTTCCAGCGCAATCGCGGGGCGATGGTCACGCGGATTTCCGACGCGGAACTGGCGCAGATGTTCGAAGTGCGCATGCTGCTGGAAGACAAGGTGCTGCGCCTGGCCATCCCCAACATGACGCAGGACACCTTCGACCGCGCGGAGCGCATCTGCCAGGAATTCATTGGCGAGGACGACGTCGGCCGCTGGGCCGAACTCAACTGGGAACTGCATTCCTGCCTGTATGAGCCGGCGCAACGCCCGTTCCTGGTCAGCCTGATTCGTTCGGTCAATGACAAGCTGGAGCGCTACCTGCGCATGCAGATGAGCCTCTCGGCCGGCAAGGAACGGGCCGATCACGAGCACCGGGAAATCATCAAAGCCTGCCGTGCCGGTGACGTCGACCTGGCGGTAAAGCTGCTGGACGAGCACATTGCCGGGGTCTGCAAGACCCTGTTCGAGCACCTGCCCCACAGCCACTGAGCCGCCAGGCCACTGTGCTGATTTCGTCATCGGCGCCGGATAAATCCATCAAGCCGGCGCCCCCCTGGACAGGCCACTCTTTCGTTCACTCATCTGAACGGACGTGGCCCACCCATGAAACGCATTACCGTGATCGACTCCCACACCGGCGGCGAACCCACCCGCCTGGTGACCGCCGGTTTCCCTGACCTGGGCAGCGGCAGCATGGCCGAACGTCGCCAGCGACTGGCCGAGCACCACGATCAATGGCGCGCCGCCTGCGTGCTGGAACCACGGGGCAGCGACGTACTGGTGGGCGCACTGTTGTGCGAGCCTGTGGACCCGAGCGCCTGTGCCGGGGTGATTTTCTTCAACAACACCGGTTACCTGGGAATGTGCGGCCACGGCACCATCGGCCTGGTAGCCTCGCTGGCACACCTGGGCAGGATCGGCCCTGGCGTGCACAGCATCGAGACCCCGGTGGGCACCGTGCAGGCGACCCTGCACGACGACCATTCGGTGAGCGTGCGCAACGTACCGGCCTACCGTTACCGCAAGGCCCTGGCCCTGGAGGTCCCGGGAATCGGTCGGGTGGTTGGCGACATCGCCTGGGGTGGAAACTGGTTTTTCCTGATGGCCGAGCATGGCCTGCGGGTGGCCGGCGACAACCTGGACGCCCTGACCGCCTACACCTTCGCCGTGCAGCAGGCACTGGAAGTCCAGGGCATCCGTGGCGAAGACGGCGGCCTGATCGATCATGTCGAACTGTTCGCCGATGACGAGCAAGCCGACAGCCGCAACTTCGTACTCTGCCCCGGCAAAGCCTACGACCGCTCACCCTGCGGCACCGGCACCAGCGCCAAACTGGCGTGCCTGGCCGCCGACGACAAGTTGCAACCGGGGCAGATCTGGCGCCAGGCCAGTGTGATCGGCAGCGAGTTCGAAGGCTCTTACGAACGGCAGGGCGAGCGCATTGTGCCGACCATTCGCGGTCGCGCGTTCATCAGCGCCGAAGCCAGCCTGATCATCGAGCAGGACGACCCGTTCGCCTGGGGCATTCGCCCATGAGCCAGGGCCAGGTGGCCGATGTGATCGTGATCGGCGCCGGCATCATCGGCGCCGCCTGTGCCCAGGCCCTGGCCCTTCGCGGCTTGCGCATACTGGTGCTGGACGCCGGTTTGCCCGGCGCCACGGCAGCCGGCATGGGTCATTTGCTGGTGCTCGACGATAACCCGGCCGAACTGGCCCTGAGTCAGTATTCCCTGCAACGCTGGCGCGAACACGCGCCATCCTTGCCCGAAGGCTGCGCCTACCGCAGCAATGGCACCCTGTGGCTGGCGGCCAATGCCGAAGAAATGGCCGTGGCCCAGAGCAAATACCTGAACCTGCAGGCCCAGGGCGTGGCGTGCGAGTTGCTCGGTGCCAGCGCCCTGCGCCAGCGCGAACCGGAACTGCGCGCAGGCCTGGAGGGTGGCCTGCTGATCCATGGCGACGGCATTCTCTATGCCCCGGCCACCGCTCGCTGGATGCTCGACCACGCGAACATCCGCCAACGCCGGGCGCGGGTCTGCGAAGTCGAGGGCAACCGCGTGCGTCTGGACGACGGCCACTGGCTGAGTGCCGAGGCCGTGGTGCTGGCCAACGGTGTCCAGGCCAGCGAGCTGTGCCCGGAGTTGCCGATCGAGCCGAAGAAAGGCCACCTGTTGATCACCGACCGCTACCCCGGCACCGTCACCCACACGCTGGTGGAACTCGGTTACGTCACCAGCGCCCACAATGCCACAGGCCCATCGACGGCCTGCAACATCCAACCGCGGCCGACCGGGCAGTTGTTCATCGGTGCCTCGCGCCAGTTCGGCACCACCGACCCCCAGGTCGAGGGCTGGATGCTGGCGAAGATGCTCAAGCGCGCTACCGAGTACATGCCGGGGCTGGCCCGGCTCAATGGCATCCGCGCCTGGACCGGCTTTCGTGCCGCCAGCCCCGACGGCCTGCCGCTGGTGGGCCAGCACCCTCAACGCCAGGGCTTGTGGCTGGCGGTCGGTCACGAAGGCCTGGGGGTAACCACTGCCCCCGGCACCGCGGACCTGTTGCTGGCGCAGTTGTTCGACGAGCCCTCGCCACTGGCCGCGCAACCTTATCTGCCACAACGTTTCCTCGGGGAGGCCGTGTATGCCTGACTTGATCCTGGACGGTCGTGCCCTGCGCGTGGCCGAAGGCACCAGTGTGGCCGCCGCGCTGGCCCTGGGGGGCGACGGTTGCAGCCGCACCTCGGTCAGTGGCCAGCGCCGCGCACCGCTGTGCGGCATGGGCATCTGCCAGGAATGCCGGGTGACCATTGACGGCAGGCGGCGCCTGGCCTGCCAAACTCAATGCCGTGATGGCATGCAGGTGGAGACACGACCATGAGCGACTACGCCGACCTGCTGATCATCGGTGCCGGCCCCGCCGGCATGGCCGCCGCCCTCGCCGCCGCCCCCAGTGGCGCACGCATCGTCCTGCTCGACGACAACCCGCTGCCGGGTGGGCAAATCTGGCGCGACGGCCCTCAAGCCAACCTGCCGAACCCGGCCCGCCGCCTGCGTGAGCGCCTGGAGGCCTGCAGCAACATCCGCCGTCACCCCGCTACCCGGGTGATCGCCTGCGCCGGCCCGAAACAGCTGCTGGTGGAAGACGATAAGCGTGGCTGGCTGATCGGCTACGACAAATTGATCCTGTGTACCGGAGCCCGTGAACTGCTCCTGCCCTTCCCCGGCTGGACCTTGCCGGGGGTGACCGGGGCCGGTGGCCTGCAGGCGCTGATCAAGGGTGACCTGCCGGTACAGGGCGAACGCCTGGTGATCGCCGGCAGCGGACCGTTGCTGTTGGCCTGCGCCGCCACCGCCCGACACAACGGCGCCCACGTACTGCGCATCGCCGAGCAAGCCTCGCTGGCCGCCGTCGCCGGCTTCGCCGCGCACCTGCCACGCTGGCCCAACAAGCTGATGCAGTCGTTCACCCTGTTCGACCGTCACTACCGCAGCAGCACCCATGTACTGGCCGCCCTCGGCACTGAACGGCTGGAAGGCGTACGCCTGCAACAACACGGAAAAATCGTCGAGCTGGCCTGTGATCGTCTGGCCTGCGGCTTCGGCTTGATCCCCAATACCCAATTGGGCCAAGCCCTGGGGTGCGCCGTCGAAGGGCAAGCCCTGGCGGTGGATGCCTGGCAGGCCAGCAGCCGTGCCGATCACTATGCGGCGGGCGAATGCACCGGTTTCGGCGGCAGCGAGCTGGCGCTGGTGGAAGGCGCGATTGCCGGCCACGCCGCCGTCGGGGACAGGGGCGCGGCCCGGCACCTGTGGCCGCGCCGGGCGCGTTGGCAGGGCTTTGCCAAGGTACTGAACCGAGCGTTTACCCTCGGCGCGCCACTCAAGTCCCTGGCCACTCCCGACACCCTGGTCTGCCGCTGCGAAGACGTGCCTTACTCCGCACTGGCCGGCCACGCCGAGTGGCGCGAGGCCAAGCTGGCCAGTCGCTGCGGCATGGGTGCCTGTCAGGGCCGGGTATGCGGCGGTGCCGTGCAGCACCTGTTCGGCTGGCAACCTTCGACACCACGCCCACCGTTCAGCCCGGCACGGATCGCGACCTTGATGTGCCTGGACGACACCCCGCCGGCCTGAATCCCACCGGGGCTTCCGGCCACGCGGCCGAGCCTCTATGATCCCGGGGGTCCCCACCAGACCCTCGGCGCCATGTTCCCCTCACTCAACGCCTTCAAGCCCTGCGACCTGCCGACCTTGCTCGACAGCCTGGCCCCCATCGCGCCCTTGCTCGACACCCTGGCGGACGTGGTGTTTTTCATCAAGGATCGCGATGCCCGCTATGCCTTCGTCAACCAGACCCTGGCCCGGCGCGGCGGTTTCAAGCACAGTGCCGACCTGCTCGGGCTGACCGCCGACCAGGTCTTCCCCGAACGCTTCGGCCCGCTTTACACCGAACAGGATCGGCGGGTGCTGGCCAGCGGTCGTGAGCTGGCCGACCAGCTTGAACTCCATCTCTACTTCGGCAACCAGCCCATCTGGTGCCTGACCCACAAGCTCGCCCTGCGCGACCAGCACGGTCATATCGTCGGCCTGGCCGGCATCTCCCGCGACTTGCAGTTGCCGCAATCCAGCCACCCGGCGTTCCAGAAACTGGCGGCGGTGGACGCCCATATCCGTCGCCACTTCGCCCGGCCTATCAGCTTGGCCGAGCTGACGGCCATCGCCGGTTTCTCCGTGGCGCAACTGGAGCGTCACTGCAAACGGGTGTTCCAGCTCACCCCACGGCAGATGATTCACAAGGCCCGCCTGGAGGAAGCCTCGCGGCTGTTACTGGAGACCGAACAGCCCATCACCGAGATCGCCCTGCGCTGCGGTTACACCGACCACAGCGCCTTCAGCCGGCAGTTCCGCGCCTTGACCAGCCTCTCGCCCAGCCAATACCGCGACAACCGGCGCTGAGCCTGGGCCCCGCCGGTGTTCCCGAAAGGGGCGCCCCCTCACCCACTGCTCCCATATGTAACACCCACCACCGGGCGTCCGACGCGCCGGGTGTCACCCTGTCGGCGACTGCCCCCCTGCAAAGCCTCTAGCTCAAGGCCTGAGAATTTATTCGTGCTTCGGCCTGGAAACAGGCACAGTGATTGCTATTGTTAATATCGTATACGAAATCCCCAATACGATACCTGACCGCACTTCACCCACCACGAGGCCTCTATGAAAAACCCAGCATTTGCCGTAGCCCTCAGCGCTGTGCTCAGTACCTCCTTCATCGCCACCGCCCAGGCCGACAAGCTCGACGACATCATCGGTTCCGGCAAGCTGCGCTGCGCCGTGACCCTGGACTTCCCGCCCATGGGTTTTCGCGATGCCGGCAACAACCCGGCCGGATTCGACGTGGACTACTGCCACGACCTGGCGAAGATCCTCGGCGTGGATGCCGAAGTGGTGGAAACCCCCTTCCCCGACCGCATCCCGGCACTGGTCTCCGGGCGCGCCGACGTGATCGTCGCCTCGACCTCCGACACCCTCGAACGGGCCAAGACCGTCGGCCTGACCGTGCCCTACTTTGCCTTCCAGATGGTGGTGCTGACCCGCGACAACACCGGCATCAACGGCTTCGCCGACCTCAAGGGCAAGCCCGTGGGCAACACCAGCGGCACCTATGAGGCCATCGCCCTGGAAAAAGACGTGAAGAACTGGGGCACCGGCACCTTCCGCGCCTATCAGTCGCAGAACGACACCCTGCTGGCGGTCGCCCAGGGCCATATCGACGCTACCGTGGTAACCAACACCGTGGCCGCCGCCACCCTCAAGTCAGGCAAATACAAGAACCTGAAAGTCGCCGGCAACGCCCCCTACGTGATCGACTACGTATCCCTGGGCGCCAAGCGCAACGAGTATGGCCTGCTCAACTACCTCAACCTGTTCGTCAACCAGCAGGTGCGCACCGGTCGTTACAACGAGTTGTTCGTCAAATGGGTCGGCACCGAGATCCCGCCCACCAATCTGACCGTGCCACAGGTCTACTACTGAGATGTCCGGTATGCCTGGGCCAACCGCTCTGACCGGGCGCAGCCTGGTCGCGGGCGCCGCACAGGGCGCCCTGTTGTTCGCCGACGTCGGGTTGAGCTTCTGGGGTGGGGTCGACCCGTACAGCGGGGAAGTCATCGACCGCCACCACCCCCTCAGCGGTGAACACCTGGCCGGCCGGGTGCTGGCCATTCCCAGTGGCCGTGGCTCCTGTACCGGCAGCAGTGTGTTGATGGAGTTGATCAGCAACGGCCATGCACCCGCTGCCCTGGTGCTGGCTGAAGCGGATGAAATCCTCACCCTGGGCGTGCTGGTGGCACAGGTCATTTTCGAGCGTTCCCTGCCGGTGCTGTGCATCGGCCGGGAGGCCTTCGCCGCCTTGCGCGGCAAGGCCTTCGCCCGGGTCGAGGACGGCGCCCTGAGTCTGTTCCAACAACCACCAACTGATGCCTGGCAGGCACCCACCAGCCCGTTGCCGAGTGCAGTGGGCACACCGTCGATCGAACTCAGCGAGCTCGATCGGGCGCTGCTCGACGGCCAGCAGGGCAAGGCCGCCCAGGTGGCCATGCAGATCGTCCTGCGCATGGCCGAACTGCAGGGTGCCCATGGCCTGGTGGATGTCAGCCAAGCCCACATCGATGGCTGCATCTACACCGGGCCGGCGAGCCTGCGCTTTGCCGAACAACTGGTGCAATGGGGAGCAAAGGTCCGGGTGCCGACCACCCTCAATTCGATCTCCGTCGACCAGCGCCGCTGGCGCGAACTGGGCATCGACCCGACCCTTGGGGAACCGGCCAGTGCCTTGGGCGACGCGTACATGGCAATGGGCGCGCAACTGAGTTTCACGTGCGCCCCCTACCTGCTCGACAGTGCACCGAAAGCCGGCGAGCAGATCGTCTGGGCCGAGTCCAACGCCGTGGTCTACGCCAACAGCGTGCTCGGCGCCCGCACCCTGAAATACCCGGACTACCTGGACATCTGCATCGCCCTGACCGGTCGCGCGCCGCTGATTGGCTGCCACCTGGACGCGCAGCGCAAAGCGGCGCTGCGCGTCGAACTGCCCGACCTGGGGGAACTGGACGATGCCTTCTACCCGCTGCTGGGTTACCACATCGGCGGTTTGGCAGGGAGCCGCATTCCGCTGGTGCTCGGGCTGGAACAGCGCACGCCTGACCTGGACGACCTGAAAGCCTTCGGCGCGGCCTTCGCCACCACCTCCGCCGCGCCCTTGTTCCACATCGCCGGGGTCACCCCGGAAGCCATGGACCCGGCGCAGATGCTGGACCCGCAGGCCGTCATACCGCTGCACCGCATCCGCCTGGAGGACCTGCTGGTCAGCTGGCGCGAGCTCAACAGCGCCCGCGACAGCCGGGTGGATGTGGTGTCGCTGGGCAACCCGCATTTCTCCCTCAGCGAATTTGCCCGGCTGGCGCGGCTGTGTCGCGGTCGGCGTAAGCACCCGCAGGTGGTGCTCGCCATCACCTGCGGCCGTGCGGTGCTGGAGCAGGCGCGCACGGCCGGGCACATTGCGGTGATCGAGGCCTTTGGCGCGACCCTGGTCACCGATACCTGCTGGTGCATGCTCGGCGAGCCGGTGATCCCGCCGGCCGCCACCACCTTGATGACCAACTCGGGCAAGTACGCCCATTACGCACCGGGCCTGGTGGGGCGCAAGGTGCACTTCGCCAGCCTCCAGGAATGCGTCGACGCTGCCTGCAGTGCCACCGCCAGCGGGCGCCTGCCGGCCTGGCTGCAACCTGCCACCCACCTTGAGAGCCCCGCGCATGTTTGACTACACCTTCCAATGGCGCTCTGCGCTGCGTGCCCTGCCGGACATGCTCGCCGGTGCCCTGGTCACCTTCGAGACCGCGGCGCTGTCGATGATCTTCGGCGTGCTGATCGCCCTGGCCCTGACGGTGATGCGAGAAACCAAAAACCCGCTGCTGCGTGGCATCGGCAACGGCTGGGTGTCGATCGCCCGCAACACCCCGTCGCTGTTCCAGATCTACGTCCTGTACTTCGGCCTGGGTTCCCTGGGCCTGCATGTCAGCTCGTGGCTGGCCCTGCTGGCCGGGATCACCTTCAACAATGCCGGTTACCTGGCGGAGAACTTTCGCGGAGGCCTCAAGGCGGTGCCCGATACCCAGGTGCGGGCGGCACGCTCACTGGGCATGAGTGCCTTCCAGGCCTACCGCATGATCATCGTCCCGCAGTTGCTGCGGATCGTGTTCTACCCGTTGACCAATCAGATGGTCTGGGCGGTGCTCATGACCTCGCTGGGGGTGATCGTCGGGCTGAACAATGACCTGACCGGGGTGACCCAGGACTACAACGTCAAGACGTTCCGCACCTTCGAGTACTTCGCCATTGCAGCGGTGCTGTATTACCTGATTGCCAAGGCGATCGTCGCGGTAGCCCGGCTGATGTCCTGGCGGCTGTTCCGTTACTGAGGAGGTGAACATGTCGAACACCGGCTTTTCCATGAATGACCTGCTGTTCCTCCTCGAGGGTGCCTGGGTCACGCTACAACTGACGTTCTGGTCGATCATCCTCGGCTCCTTCGCCGGGCTGCTGTTCGGTCTGCTGCGCGCCCTGTTGCCACGGGCCAGCCTGCCACTGGCCTGGGTGCTGGACGTGTTTCGCAGCGTGCCGCTGCTGATCCAGTTCGTGCTGTTCAACTCGCTCAAGAGCATCGTCGGCCTGAACATCAGCGCCTTCAGCGTTGGCTGCATTGTGCTGGGGGTCTACGCCGCCGCGTACTTCACCGAGATCGTGCGCAGCGGCGTGCTCTCGGTGCCGTTCACCCTGCGCCGGGCCAGCCGCTCGCTGGGGCTCAGCTACCTGCAGGACCTGCGCTGGATCGTCCTGCCGATGGCCACCCGCGTGGCCTTCCCCGGCTGGCTGAACCTGGTGCTCAGTGTGATGAAAGACACTGCGCTGGTGATGTGGATCGGCATCGTCGAACTGCTGCGCGCCTCGCAAACCATCGTGACCCGCATCCAGGAACCTCTGCTGGTGCTGTGCATCGCGGGCCTCATCTACTACGTCATGAGCCTGGTGGTCGCTCGCCTGGGCGCCCGTCTGGAAAGAAGGTGGCAAGAAAATGATTGAGATCGACAACGTACATAAATCCTTCGGCGACCTGGCAGTGGTCAAGGGTGTCAGCCTGACGGTGAACAAGGGCGAGGTGGTGTCGATCATCGGCGGCTCCGGCTCCGGCAAATCCACGCTGCTGATGTGCATCAACGGCCTGGAGCCGATCCAGAAAGGCAACATCCGCGTCGACGGCGTCGAGGTCCACCACAGCGCCACCGACCTCAACCGCCTGCGGCAGAAGATCGGCATCGTGTTCCAGCAATGGAACGCCTTTCCCCACCTCACGGTGCTGGAAAACGTGATGCTGGCGCCGCGCAAGGTGCTTGGTAAAAGCAAGGCCGAGGCCGAGGAACTGGCGGTCCGGCAACTGACCCACGTGGGCCTGGGCGACAAGCTCAAGACCTTCCCCGGCAAGCTCTCCGGTGGCCAGCAACAGCGCATGGCAATTGCCCGCGCCCTGGCCATGTCGCCGGACTACATGCTGTTCGACGAGGCCACCTCGGCCCTCGACCCGCAGCTGGTGGGCGAGGTGCTGGACACCATGCGCATGCTCGCCGAAGACGGCATGACCATGGTCCTGGTGACCCATGAAATCCGTTTCGCCCGCGACGTATCCGACCGCGTGGCGTTCTTTCGCAACGGCCTGGTGCATGAGATCGGCTCGCCGGACCAGGTCATTGGCAATCCCTTGCACGCGGAAACCGCGGCCTTTCTCAAATCAGTGAAATAACCAATGGCCGACGCAAACCTCCTGTAGGAGCTGGCTTGCCAGCGATGGTCGTTAACGATGACGCGTGCAGTCTGAATAAACGCGTCGCTCTTGCGACCATCGCGAGCAAGCTCGCTCCCACAGGGTTGGGTGGTGTACACAAAATCGATGGCTGCCACAGATCAATGTGGGAGCGGGCTTGCCCGCGATGGGCCTCAATAGGTGATAGAAGGATTAAGCCATGCGTTCATCAAAAGTCATCCATGTAGTCAGCTGCCATGCTGAAGGCGAAGTCGGCGACGTGATCGTCGGCGGCGTCGCCCCGCCACCCGGCGCCACGGTATGGGAACAGTCACGCTGGATCGCCCAGGACCAGACCCTGCGCAACTTCGTACTCAACGAACCGCGCGGCGGGGTGTTTCGCCACGTCAACCTGCTGGTGCCGGCCAAGGACCCCAGGGCACAGATGGCCTGGATTATCATGGAGCCGGCCGATACCCCGCCCATGTCCGGCTCCAACTCATTGTGCGTGGCCACCGTGCTGCTCGACAGCGGCATCCTGCCGATGACCGAACCGCAGACCCGGCTGGTGCTCGAAGCCCCCGGTGGCCTGATCGAGGTCGTGGCCGACTGCCGTGACGGCAAGGTCCAACGGGTCGAAGTCAAGAACGTACCCTCCTTCGCCGACCGCCTCAATGCGTGGATCGAAGTCGAAGGCCTGGGCTCATTGCAGGTCGACACCGCGTACGGCGGCGACAGTTTCGTGATCGCCGACGCCAAGGGCCTGGGCTTTGCCATCGCGCCGGACGAGGCGGCCGACCTGGTGGCGGTCGGGCTGAAAATCACCCGGGCGGCCAACGAGCAACTGGGTTTCGTCCATCCGCTGAACCCTGAGTGGTCGCACATCTCCTTCTGCCAGATCGCTGCCCCCATCGTGCATGAGAACGGCATCGCGACCGGGGCCAACGCGGTGGTGATTCAACCGGGCAAGATCGACCGCTCCCCCACCGGCACCGGCTGCTCGGCACGCATGGCGGTGATGCAGGCCAAGGGACTGATGCAGGTGGGCGAGCGCTTTATCGGCCGCTCGATCCTTGGCTCCGAGTTCCACTGCCGCATCGATTCGCTGACCGAAGTGGCCGGGCGCCCGGCGATATACCCGTGCATCTCCGGCCGCGCCTGGATCACCGGCACCCACCAGTTGCTGCTCGATCCCAGCGATCCGTGGCCACAAGGCTATCGCCTGTCCGACACCTGGCCCGGCGCCTGACGCCGAACCGGAGCTTTTGTGGCGAGGGAGCAAGCTCCCTCGCCACAGGAATCGGCGCAATCGGGAAATACCGTTCCCCCAGACCAACGGCTGAAAAAACCACTGTTTGATTGAAAAAAGCACTAGCCGAACATCGACATTTAAAATATCGTATACGAAATACAATAAACGAACAGGAGGCAACAATGAGCAAGCGCATTAACTGGAGTGGCGTCTTCCCCGCGGTGACCACTCAATTCAACGATGACTTCTCGATCAACCTGGAAAAAACCCACCAGGTGATTTCCAACGTGATCCGTGACGGCGTGTCGGGTCTGGTGGTGTGCGGTTCGGTGGGGGAAAACACCTCACTGACCGCCGAAGAAAAAATCGCCGTGACCGAAGTCGCGGTCGACGCTTCCCGAGGCCGGGTGCCGGTGATCTGCGGTGTCGCCGAGTTCACCAGCGTGCAGGCGGCCAAGGTCGCCAACGCGGTACGCCGGGTCGGCGTCGATGGCGTGATGCTGATGCCGGCGCTGGTCTACGGCTCCAAGCCGTTCGAGACGGCCGAGCACTACCGCTACGTGGCCAAGAATGCCGACGTGCCGCTGATGGTCTACAACAACCCACCGATCTATAAGAACGACGTCACCCCGGACATCCTGATTTCCCTGGCCGACTGCGACAACGTGGTGTGCTTCAAGGACTCCTCCGGCGACACCCGCCGTTTCATCGACGTGCGCAATGAAGTGGGTGATCGTTTCGTGCTGTTCGCAGGCCTCGACGACGTGGTGCTGGAAAGCATCGCCGTGGGCGCCGAAGGCTGGGTCTCGGGCATGTCCAACGTGTTCCCGAAAGAAGGCGAAACCATCTTCCGCCTGGCCAAGGCCGGTCGCTTCGCCGAAGCCATGCCGATCTACGAATGGCTGATGCCGATCCTGCACCTGGACGCCCGCGCCGACCTGGTGCAGTGCATCAAGCTGTGCGAAGCCATCGCCGGTCGTGGCAGCGCCCTGACCCGTCCGCCACGCCTGGCCCTGCCGGAAGCCGACCGGGTGTTCGTCGAGCGGATCATGGCCAAGGCCCTGGCCAACCGTCCGGAGTTGCCGGACGTCGGTCTCTGAGTGATTGCCGGGCCGGCCCTCACGGGCCAGCCCCGGCTACCTGTCTTTGCGCCCCTACAGGAAACGCCAGCATGTCCAATCCTCAACACCCCCAAAGCGCAACCACCCCTTCTGGACTCAAGCGTGTCGTGGCCGCCGCCATGGCCGGCACCGTCGCCGAATGGTATGAATTCTTCCTCTACGGCACCGCCTCCGCACTGGTCTTCGGCCAACTGTTCTTTCGCCAGACCGACAGCCCGATCGACGGCATCATCGCCGCCTTCGCCCTCTACGCGGTCGGCTTTCTCGCCCGCCCGCTGGGCGGCCTGGTGTTTGGTCACTACGGCGACAAATTCGGCCGCAAGAACCTGCTGCAACTGAGCCTGGTGGTGGTCGGCATCACCACCTTCCTGATGGGCTGCCTGCCCGGTTTCGACCAGATCGGTTATGCAGCGCCGGTGCTACTGGTACTGCTGCGGCTGATCCAGGGCTTCGCCTTCGGTGGTGAATGGGGCGGCGCGATCCTGCTGGTCTCCGAACACTGCCCGGACAATCGCCGGGGTTTCTGGGCCAGTTGGCCGCAAGCCGGGGTGCCAGCCGGCAACCTGGTGGCCACGGTCGCCCTGCTGCTGTTGTCCTCGAACCTGTCGGAGGAACAATTCCTCGCCTGGGGCTGGCGCGTGGCGTTCTGGTTCTCGGCGGTGGTGGTGCTGATCGGCTACTGGATTCGTACCAGTGTCGATGACGCACCAATTTTCAAGGAAGCCCAGGCCCGTCAGGCGCAGACCAAGCAACAGCAACTGGGGGTGGTGGAAGTCCTGCGTCACCACTGGCGCGCGGTGCTGGTGGGGATCGGCGCACGGTTTGCCGAAAACATCCTGTACTACACCGTGGTGACCTTCTCGATCACCTACTTGAAACTGGTAGTGCACAAGGACACCTCGGAGATTCTGCTGCTGATGTTCGGTGCGCACCTGCTGCACTTCTTCCTGATTCCGGTGATGGGTTACCTGTCCGACCTGGTCGGGCGCAAACCGGTGTACTTGACCGGCGCGGTCCTCACGGCCTTCTGGGGTTTCGTCGGGTTCCCGATGATGGACACCGGCAACAACTGGCTGATCATGGCCGCGATCACCCTGGGCCTGGCCATCGAGTCGATGACCTATGCGCCCTACTCGGCCCTGATGGCCGAAATGTTCCCGACCCACGTGCGCTATACCGCGTTGTCCCTGTGCTACCAGGTGGCGCCGATCTTCGCCGGCTCCCTGGCGCCGCTGATTGCCATCACCCTGCTCAACAAGTACCACAGCTCCACGCCGATCGCCTGGTACCTGGTCGGTGCCTCGGTGATTTCCCTCATCGCCGTCGGCCTGACCCGGGAAACCCGTGGCAAGTCGCTGCATCAGGTGGATGCCGAGTCGGCGGCGCGGATCGCGGCGTTGGGTCACGCAGCACCAGCGTCTACGCGCCGGGGTAGTGAGTTGGTCAGTTAAGCGAACGTCGACCTGTGTAGGAGCAGCCGGTCGACGCTCGAGTGCTCGCGATGGACGTTAACGATAACGCGTGCTTTCTGATTAAACGCGTTGCCCTTGAGTTCATCGCGAGCACGCTCACTCCTACAAATGCGACCTCCGCTCCTTAACTGATCGGCATTAGGCATTAGCCCCCTCTTTTCAACAGGAGTTTTCCATGCCCGAGATCATCGGCCATAACTACATCGGCGGTGCGCGCAGTGCCGCCGGCCACATCACCTTGCACAGCCATGACGCCACCCGTGGCGAAGCCCTGCCCTACACCTTCACCCAGGCCACACTCGAGGAAGTGGACGCTGCCGCCCTGGCCGCCGCGGCGGCCTACCCGACCTTTCGCAACCTGCCAGCCAGTCGTCGGGCGGAGTTTCTCGAGGCCATCGCCAGCCAACTGGATGCCCTGGATGACGAATTCGTCGCCCTGGTCACCCGGGAAACCGCCTTACCCAGCGGGCGTATCCAGGGCGAGCGCGGGCGCACCAGCGGGCAAATGCGCCTGTTCGCCCAGGTGCTGCGCCGGGGCGATTTCTATGGGGCGCGCATCGACCGGGCATTGCCCGCGCGTCAGCCGCTGCCACGGGTCGACATCCGCCAGTACCGGATCGGCGTCGGTCCGGTGGCGGTGTTCGGCGCAAGCAACTTCCCCCTGGCGTTCTCCACCGCCGGTGGCGACACCGCAGCGGCGTTGGCCGCCGGTTGCCCGGTGGTGTTCAAGGCCCACAGCGGACACATGGCGACGGCCGAGCGCGTGGCCAATGCGATCCTGCGCGCCGCCGAGCAAACCGACATGCCCAAGGGCGTGTTCAACATGATCTACGGGGCCGGCGTCGGTGAAGCACTGGTCAAGCATCCGGCGATCCAGGCCGTCGGTTTCACCGGTTCGCTCAAAGGTGGCCGCGCCCTCTGTGACATGGCCGCCGCCCGGCCACAGCCGATCCCGGTGTTCGCCGAAATGAGCAGCATCAACCCGGTGCTGGTATTGCCCGAAGCCCTGCACCTGCGGGGCGAGAAAATCGCCAGCGAACTGGTGGCGTCGGTGGTCCAGGGCTGCGGTCAGTTCTGCACCAACCCGGGCCTGGTGATCGGCATGCACTCTCCTGCGTTCAGCGCGTTCGTTGAACACCTCGCCGCGCACATGGCCGAACAGCCGGGGCAAGTCATGCTCAACGCGGGTACGTATCGTAGCTACAGCAACGGCGTGCAAGCGTTGCTCAGCCATCCGGGCATCCATCGCCTGGCCGGCCAGGATCAACCAGGCAATCACGCACAACCGCAACTGTTCAAGGCCGACGCCAGCCTCTTGCTCAGGGGGGATCCACTGCTGCAGGAAGAAGTGTTCGGTCCCACGACCATCGTCGTCGAAGTCGCCGACAAGGCACAGTTGCGACAGGTGCTGAACAGTTTGCACGGCCAACTCACCGCCACCCTGATCGGCGAAGCGCAGGACCTGCAGGAGCACGGCGAGTTACTGGCGCTGCTGGAGCAAAAAGTCGGCCGAGTACTGTTCAACGGTTATCCGACGGGGGTCGAGGTCTGCGATGCCATGGTCCATGGCGGGCCGTACCCGGCCACCTCCGACGCCCGTGGCACCTCGGTCGGCAGCCTGGCCATCGAGCGTTTCCTGCGCCCGGTGTGCTACCAGAACTGCCCGGACGCCCTGCTGCCCGAGGCGCTCAAAGACGCCAACCCGCTGGGCATTGCCCGCCTGGTTGACGGCAACAGCCAGCGCGAAGCCCTGTAAAAAGGACGAACGCCCAACCCTGTGGGCGCCGGCTTGCCGGCTCCCACAGAGGTTCACGATCGTTCCCGCGGAGGTTGCGTACACTCAGGCCAGCAGTGCCTTCAGGTCGTGGTACAAGGCCTCGGGGATCTGCACCCCTTCCACCAGGCTGCGCGCTCGCGCTTGGTAACGCCGTTGCGACGGCAAGCGCGCGCCCTGCCCCTGGATACTCTCGAACAGGACTTCGGCCCGGGCCAGGTGGTGCTCGGTAGCCTCGCCGAGAAAGCGCCGTGGGTCGAGGGCGATGATCAGTTCGCCATGGTATGGCGACGACTTGCTGCCGGCGTCATAGGCCAGCGACTCGGCGCTGGTCAGGTCACCGATCAATGGCCCGGCGATCAATTCCACCATCGCCGCCAGCGCCGAGCCCTTGTGCCCACCGAACGTGAGCATCGCGCCCGTATCCAGCACCACGTTGGCATCGGTGCTCGGCCGCCCCTGGGCATCCACGCCCCAGCCTTCGGGAATCGCCTTGCCGGCACGCCGGTGCAACTCGATGTCGCCCCGGGCAATGGCACTGGTGGCGAAATCGAAGACAAAGGGGTCCTGGCCCGCACGGGGCCAACCGAAGGCAATCGGGTTGGTGCCGAACACCGGCTGGTTGCCGCCGGCCGGCGCGACCCAGGCATGGCTGGGGTTGCAGGCCAGGGCCACCAGGCCGGCGGCGGTCAACTGCTCGATCTCCACCCACAAGGCGGAAAAATGCACGCACCGATTGATCGCCAGGGCGGCAATCCCGTTGGCCCGGGTTTTCTCCTGCAGCAATGGCAAGCCGGCCTGGTACGCCAACTGGGAAAACCCGCCGGCGGCATCCACCCGTACGATCGACGGCGCCTGGTCGATGACCTGGGGCTGGGCATCGGCCACCACCTTGCCGGCCCTGAGGGAATTCACGCAGCCCAGGACCCGGTACAAACCGTGGGAGGCACAGCCATCGCGCTCACCGGCGATCACCGTGGCGGCCACCGCCTGGGCATGGGCCGCGTTAAAACCGTTGTGCAGCAGGATCGACTCGGCCAGTTCGCGGGCCTCGATCAGGGTCAGTCGGATCATAATCAACTCCTTGGACAGACCGTCCAGACTGGCCCATTGCAGGGTGTGAAGCTTGATCGCTTTAGGCAGGCTCGATGACGAATTCAGCACAACGAGCGTTGTATGACTGCCGTGCTCAGACCAGTAGATCGACGGTCTGCAGCATCCGTCGATACGGCGACTGTGCCTGGCCCATCTCAAAGTGAATGACGTCGATCAGGCACTCCAGGAACCGCTCGGCCGCCGGGCGCAGGCGTTGGCCGCTGCGGCTGATGGCCCCCACCGAGGCACTGCCGACCGGCTCGCGCAACGGCAAGGCGCACAAGCCCTCGCGCTGCGCGCAAATCTCCACCAGTGGCCAGGGGAAGATGCTCAACATGTCGGTCTCGCGCAGCAGGCTCAACAGCATCGACAGCGAGTGGGCGAAATGCACATGCCCCTGGCGGGTGATCGTTTCGTCCTGCTGTGAGGCCAGGATCCAGTCGGCTGCGTCCAGCTCCGCCATGGCGTGACAGTCCGACAGCGGGTGTTGCTGACGGGCCACCACCGCACAATCGGCGGTGAACAAGGGTTGGCAGGTCAGGTCGGCGTTGCGGCTATGGGTATCCAGCCGCCCGACGAACAGATCGATGCTGCCTTCGCGCAGCCGCGGGCAGGCCACGGACGAAAGCCCTTCATGCAGTTCCAGTTGCACCTGGGGAAAGCGCTGGCGAAAACACACCACGGCCTTGGGCATCAGCGTCATCGCCAGCCACGGCGTCACCGCGACCGCCAGGCGCCCGGTGAGCTCGCCGTTGCCGTCAGCCAGCACTTGGCGGGCACTGACCATCTGCGCCACCAGCAACCGGGCCTCGACCAGCAATTTCTTGCCGACTTCGGTAAACACGATCCCGGAGGTGTGCCGGATCAGCAATTGCGTGGCGGTGTCGGCCTCGAGTTTCTGCAGGGCCTTGGTGACCGCGGCTGGTGAGGTGTCGAGCCGCCTGGCCGCGCCGCGAATACTGCCCGCATCGGCCACGGCCACCAGGGCATTGAGTTGATAGAACTTCATAGTGTCCGCCACTGTTAACCCTGGGTTGCCGTGTTGACTTTCGGATGTCTATGGGCCGCTCACGTGGCCCTCTAAGCTCGGACCACAGAGCCCGGGCCTTGCACCGCTGCCAGGGACCGTAGCAGAAAACGCCCGCAAGGTTCGCCCAAACGCAGGCTGTCGTGAACCCTGGCACAGGTTGCGGTGCGGGCGACAGCCGGGTTGGGCCTCCCGATCATCAAGGAAAACGCTGCCCATGTCCGAGTCCATCACGCTGCTGCAAGAGATTGAGCACGAAATGCGCGAACTGCGCCACCGGATCCATGCCAACCCCGAACTGGGCTATCAGGAAGTCGAGACCAGCCAGCTGGTCGCCGAACGCTTGCTCAAGTGGGGCTACCAAGTGACCCGTGGCCTGGCTGAAACCGCCGTCATCGGCACCCTGAAGAAAGGCACCGGTACCCGGGTGATCGGCATCCGGGCGGACATGGACGCGTTGCCCATCCTGGAGAAGACCGGCCTGCCCTACGCCAGCCGGATACCGGGAAAAATGCACGCCTGCGGCCACGACGGGCACACGGTCATGCTGCTCGCCGCCGCCTACGCCCTGGCCCACGACCACCCGTTCGATGGCACCGTGCACCTGATTTTCCAGCCGGCCGAGGAAGGCCTGGCCGGCGCCCGCAGAATGATCCAGGAAGGCGTGCTGCAACAGTTCCCCTGCGATGCGGTGTTCGCCGCGCACAACATGCCGGGCTACCCCACCGGCAAACTCGGGTTCCGGGCCGGGCCGTTCATGGCCTCCGCCGACCAGGTCAATGTCACGATCCACGGCAAGGGCGGCCATGGCGCGATGCCCCACCTGACCGTCGACCCGGTGGTGGTCTGCGCCAGCATCATCATGGCCTTGCAGACCATCGTCTCGCGCAATGTGTCGCCGCAGGAAATGAGCGTGATCACCGTCGGGGCGGTCAACGCCGGCAAGGCCTCCAATGTGATTGCGGACAGCGCCCACATGCTGATTTCGGTGCGGGCACTGGACAACACGGTCAGGGACCGCCTGGAGAGCCAGATCAAGCAACTGATTCACGCCCAGGCCCAGGCATTCGGCGCGAGCGCCGAAATTGACTACAGTGCCGACTACCCGTTGCTGATCAACGATGCGCACATGACCCGGTTCGCCAGCCAGGTGGCCACCGACTGGCTGGGTGCGGACGAAGTCATGAACGACATCGCGCCCTTCAATGGCAGTGAGGATTTCGCCTATTTCCTGCAGCAATGCCCGGGCTGCTACCTGATTATCGGCAACGGCGACGGTGAGAAGAGCTGTATGGCCCACGACCCTCGCTATGACTTCAACGACGAGATCCTGCTGCGCGGCGCTGGCTTCTGGGTCAAGTTGACCGAGGCCTTCTTACCGCTCAACCCTTGAACCCAGACCTGCCAAACCGTGAAAAACCATAATAAAAGAGGTCATCATGCAGCCACGCAAACTCCGCTCTACCCTGATGTTGCTCGGGTTGATCTTCGCCCCGCTGTCCCAGGCGCAGCCGGTGATCAAGTTCGGCGTCGACCCCAGCTACCCGCCTTTCGAACAGAAGCAGCCCGACGGCTCGCTGAGCGGTTTCGATATCGACCTGGGCAATGCCCTGTGCGCCGAGTTGCAGGTCAAGTGCATCTGGGTCGAACAGACCTTCGACGGCATGATCCCGGGGTTGAAGGCGAAGAAATTCGACGCCATCCTGTCGGCCTTCAGCGCCACCGCGGCGCGGCGCCAGCAGGTCGATTTCAGCGACCGGATCTACACAGCCCCGTCCTCGCTCGTCGCCCGCAAGGACAGCGGCCTGCTGCCCACGGCCGAGTCCCTCAAGGGCAAGTCGGTGGGGGTAGTCCAGGGCACGCTGCATGAAAGCTTCGCCCGCTCGCACTGGGGCAACCAGGGGGTCAGCATCCTGACCTACCAGACCCAGGACCAGGTGTTTTCCGACCTGATCAACGGGCGCCTGGATGCAACGTTCCAGGCTTCGGTACAGGCCGATGTCGGTCTGCTGCAAAAGCCCCAGGGCCAGGCCTTCGCCTTTGCAGGCGCGCCCATCACCGACAAGAGCATCATCGGCGACGGGGTGGCCATCGGTGTGCGTAAAAACGAGCCCGAACTCAAGGCGCAGTTGAACACGGCCCTTGCCAGCATTCGCCAGTCCGGCGAGTACGACCAGATCGCGAAGAAGTACTTCAACTTCGACATTTACGGTGAGTGAGGCCAGGCCATGAACGACATGATCCCATTCGGTGAGTCCGGTTTTGCCTGCCCCGTGAGCGATGAGGCCGTGCGTGCCTTTCAGGCCCATGGCGCGGTGTGCATCCGTAACGCGTTCACCGCACAGCAAATCAGCCAGTTGACCCAGGGTATCGAACGCAACCTTGCCCGCCCCAGCCCCCGCGCCAAAGTGGCCAGCAGCGCTTCGGACCCGGGCTGGTTTTTCGAGGACTTCTGCAACTGGCAGGAGAACGCGCACTACCGCGACTTCATCTTCAACTCTGCCATCGCCCCCATCGCCGCCGCGTTGTTGGACAGCCAACAGGTGCGCCTGCACCACGACCACTTGCTGGTCAAGGAACCCAATACCCGCCAGCGTACGCCCTGGCACCAGGACCAGCCCTACTACAACATCAGCGGCTCGGACACCGTCAGCTTCTGGATTCCCGTCGACCCGGTGTCCAGGGAGTCGACCCTGGAGTTCATCGCCGGCTCGCACAAGGGTCCTTGGCTGATGCCCCGCACCTTCATGGACAGCCAGGCCAAATGGTTTGCCGAGGGCACCCTGGACGAACTGCCGGACATCGAGAACCACCGCCAGGACTATCCCATCCTCGGCTGGGCACTGGAACCGGGGGACATGGTGTGCTTCAACATGCTGACCTTGCACGCCTCCGCAGGCGTCGGCGGGCAACACCGCCGTCGCGCGTTTTCGGTGCGGGTCATCGGTGACGACGTCAGGCATGCGCCCAGGGCCTGGGCCACTTCCCCCGACTTTCCCGGGCTGCAGGAAAGCCTGGCGCCGGGCGCGCCCATGGAGCATGCGTTGTTTCCGACGTTGTCGCAGCACGGGCGTTGAATGCCGTCGGGCCTTGAGACCAGGGCCCGGCGATCGGCAATAGCCAGGGGCAGGCAGGGCTGTTGTGGCGAGAGTATCTGCGCAGCCATGAGGTTGCGCGGGTTGACGCTATAAGTCCCGCGACATCAGCCACTGCTCTTTGCCCCATGCCTCGAATCGCTCCATGACTTTCCAGCCGCGCCGGGCGTAATAATCACGTTGGTCGTGGGTGTGCAAATACAGGGTCGGGATGCCGGTTTCCCTGGCGTGGTCGCAGATACCTTCGATCAACTGCGCTGCGAGCCCTTTCCCTCGGGCTTGAGGGGTGATGAACACACAGGCCAGCCACGGGCCCAACTCCGGCCGGTCAGGCAGATCGTCGCTGGCAAGGGCCGCGCCACCCAGCAGTTGCCCTCGGTCCAGGACGATCAACGACTTCCAGCTGCCGTCACGCTGCCCATCAGCGAACTCACGTTGCCAATCGGAAAGAGACTGCCGTGCATATTCGTAGCTGAATTGCCGATACAACCATTCGGCCATCGTGGCGCACTGATCCATGTGTTGGTCGAGCCAGTCCATGTGCAGCATGTGAAGCGCTCCTTTTGTCTGTGTTTGCATGACGCGATGCAGGGCCGTCGGATACCACCAGGAAGACCGCCCGCTGCGGCAGATTAGGTGAAAACCCTGGGGGCTGCCTGAGCGTCTCAACCCGGCGGCGACCGGAGCCGGCCAGGCCTGGCGGAACACAACACGGCGTCAACGACAGCTGCCTGCCAGGCAAAACGACTGCTAGGCTTTCCGTTAGCCCTGAGCACATCTTGCCTTCCCTGCCGCCCCAAGGCTGTCGGCAGGTGCCGGTCGTTTCCTGGTGTACGTCGGCAACCTCAGGCAGTTGGCGGTTCGTTGATAAATATCAGAGGGGCGCTACCGGTGCTCCAGTACCCTTTCGCGGGCCATCGCCACCGGCGGCTGGCATCAACGATGCGTGCGAAACGGATTCGAACCATCAGAACAACCAGCCACTGCCAGCCATTTCCCATGACCGGCGCCGCTTGCGAGGTAAGTCAATGCTCTACTGGATGCTGCTCTTCATCCCCGGTGCCATCCTCCTGGAGTTCCTGGTACCGCAGCAGCACCTGCTGATCTTCCTGACCGCCGCGCTGGCCATCGTGCCGCTGGCCGGCTGGCTGGGCCGGGCTACCGAGCAACTGGCGGAGCGCTCCGGCGAGGGCGTGGGCGGACTGCTCAATGCCACGTTCGGCAACGCCACCGAACTGATCATCGCCCTCAGTGCACTGCGCGCCGGTTTGCACGACGTGGTGCAAGCCTCCATCGTCGGCTCCATCATCGGCAATATCCTGCTGGTGCTGGGCGCCGCCATGCTCGCCGGGGGGCTGGGGCACAAGGAGCAGCACTTCAATGCCTCCGCCGCCCGCTCCCAGGCCACCTTGCTGACCCTGGCAACCATTGCCCTGATCCTCAGTTCAGTAGTGGCCTCCCGTGTCCCTAGCGCGCCGCAGGCGTTAAGCCTGTACATCTCCCTGGTCCTGTTGCTGGTGTACGGGCTGTTCCTGGTGTACTCGCTGGTCACCCACAAAAGCCTGTTTGCCGGGGAACCGGTGGTGCGCGATGCGAGCATGCCGCCCCTCTGGTCGATGAAAAAAGCGTTGCTGGTACTGGCGGCAGCCACCCTGATGATCGCCTGGATCAGTGAAATCCTGGTGGCCGCCATCGAGCCGAGCGCCCATCAACTGGGCCTGAGCAACCTGTTCGTCGGGGTGTTCATTGTCGCGATACTCGGCAACGCGGCCGAGCATTTTTCCGCGATTTCCGCCGCCCGAAAAAATCGCATGGACCTCGCACTTTCGATCTCCATCGGCTCCAGCATTCAGGTCGCCCTGTTCGTCGCCCCCGTCCTGGTCCTGGCCAGCTATGCTATCGGTGCAACGCCCATGGACCTGGCCTTCCCCGGCGGCCTGGTGCTCAGCGTGCTGCTGGCCGTGCTGATTACCGGCCAGGTGGCGGCCGACGGGCGATCGGACTGGCTCAAAGGCGTACAGTTACTGGCGGTGTACCTGATCCTCGGCCTGGCCTATTTCTTCATACCAGAGGCTGTGAGCGCCTGAACCCTATCGACCCAAGGAAAACGTCGCCATGAGCGAAGTCCAGCCCTCCGAACCCGGGCAAGCAACGCCCCCTCAGAACCGTGGCCTGTCCGGCTGGCAACGCTGGCTGCCTGGGCTGCAATTGATGCGCAGCTACCAGCCCGGCTGGCTGCCGAAGGACCTGATTGCCGGCCTGGTGCTGACCACCATGCTGATCCCGGTGGGCATCGCCTATGCCGAGGCCTCGGGGGTGCCGGGCATCTACGGCCTGTACGCCACGATCATTCCGCTGCTGACCTATGCCCTGTTCGGCCCCAGCCGCATCCTGGTACTGGGCCCCGACTCGGCGCTGGCGGCCATCATCATCGCCGTGGTCCTGCCGCTGTCCGGTGGCGACCCCATGCGTGCCATCGCGCTGGCCAGCGCCATGGCCCTGGTGTCGGGCCTGGTCTGCATCGGCGCCGGGCTGCTGCGCCTGGGTTTCATCACCGAATTGCTGTCCAAGCCGATCCGCTATGGCTACATGAACGGCATCGCCTTCACCGTGCTGATCAGCCAGACGCCCAAGCTGTTCGGCATCTCCATCGACAGCAGCGGTCCGCTGCGCGACATCCTGGCCCTCAGCCAGGCTCTGCTTGCGGGGCAGGCTAACTGGATGGCCTTCGCCATCGGCATCGGCACGCTGGCGCTCATCCTGCTGCTTGCGCGCTTTGACCGCGTACCTGGCATCCTCATCGCGGTGGTCGCCGCCACCCTGGTGGTTGGCGGCCTGAGTCTGGACGCGGCCCATGACCTCAAGGTGCTGGGTCCCCTACCCGAGGGCCTGCCGGGTTTCAGTCTGCCCTGGCTGACACTGACCGACCTGAGCACCGTACTGATAGGCGGCTTCGCCGTGGCGCTGGTGTCCTTCGCCGACACCAGCGTGTTGTCGCGCACCTACGCCGCGCGGACCCGCACCCACGTCGACCCGAATCAGGAAATGATCGGCCTGGGCGCTGCCAACCTGGCCGCGGGACTGTTCCAGGGCTTTCCCATCAGCAGCAGCTCCTCGCGCACCCCGGTGGCCGAGGCGGCCGGTTCCAAGACCCAGCTCACCGGCGTGTTCGGCGCCGTGGGTGTGTCGCTGTTGCTGCTGTTCGGCCCCAACCTCCTGCAGCACCTGCCCAACAGCGCCCTGGCCGCGGTGGTGATCGCCGCCGCCATCGGCCTCTTTGAGTTCAAGGACCTGCGGCGCATCTACCGCATTCAGCGCTGGGAGTTCTGGCTGTCGGTCACCTGCTTCGTCGGCGTCGCCGTGCTCGGCGCGGTACCCGGTATCGGCCTGGCGGTGGTGGCGGCGGTGATCGAATTCCTCTGGGACGGCTGGCGTCCGCATTTCGCCGTGCTTGGCCGCGTCGACGGGATTCGCGGTTATCACGACATCTCGCGCTACCCCCACGCCCGCCGCGCCCCGGGCTTGGTGTTGTTCCGCTGGGACGCACCGCTGTTCTTCGCCAATGCCGAACTGTTCCAGAACTGCGTGATGGAAGCCGTCGCCCAGTCCCCGACACCCGTGCGCCGGGTGGTCGTGACCGCAGAACCGGTCACCAGCGTGGACGTGACCTCGGCGGACATGCTGGTGGAGCTGGAACAAGCCCTGCGCGCCATGGGCGTCGAACTGCGATTTGCCGAGATGAAAGACCCGGTCAAGGACAAGCTGCTACGCCTGGAAGTGCTGGAGCGCATCGGCAGCGAGGTGTTCCACCCGACGGTGGGCGCGGCGGTGGATGCGTACCTGGATGAGCATGAGGTGGATTGGACGCCTTGAAGCAAGCCCGGCCGGGACGCTGTTCAATCAATCAAGGCAGGGCTCAGGCACAGCTGGGCGATACAGGCACCTGGCTGATGTCGCAGACATAGCGATCGCGCCCCTGTTGCTTGGCCTGGTACAGCAATTGGTCGGCGCGAATCAGCAACGCCTCGAGGCTGTCGCCGGCACCGCGCCACGTGCTGACACCCAGGCTGCACGTCACGCCAATGCACTGCCCTTCATGGCTCAAGGGGGCCTTGCGCAGCGTTTTCAGCAGACGCTCCGCCAGCAGCCGGGCACCCTCCAGATTGGTGTCCGGCAGCAGGATGACAAACTCCTCGCCGCCCATGCGGGCGAGCACGTCATGCTGGCGGATGATCCGCTCCAGCTGGCGCACGAAAAATTTCAACACCTGGTCACCACCATCATGGCCATAGGTATCGTTGATCCGCTTGAAATGGTCGATGTCCAGCTGCAACACGCTCAGCGGACGACCGTTGCGGACGGCGCGGCTCAGTTCGCGCTCGCCCAGCACCATCAACGCACGCCGGTTGTAGGCACCGGTAAGAAAGTCACGGGTGGCCGCCTGGTGATGCCCCACGCTGACATCGACCAGATGCACCAGCAGTAGACCGATCAACGGCAAACAGAGGAGCAACCCGGCGAGCAATATCAATGGAAAGCTATTGATTCGCACGAACAGCGCCAGGTAATTCGAGATCAGCGGCTCACTGTAGTAAATCAGTTGCAACTCGTGCTGGGGGTCCACCAGACGCCGGATAAATCGCTCGCCGCCCGCTGCCACGTCTACACCCTCGTCCACCACAGACGCAGAGACAAACGCTGGGGGGGCCAGCGCCCTCCAGCGCTCGGCAGAGCAGGCCAGGAACTCGACCTTGCCTGAGGCCAGGTCCATATGAATGTCGAAATACAAGCCGGGATTGCGCCCTTGGGTCATGGCGACATGCAAGACAATGCCATCGCCGAACGCCATCGCCAGGTCAGGTCGCGCAGGTAAAGGCAGCGGTGGCAAATCGGTCTGCGTCTCCCGTATCAAGGCCAAATCACCCATGCAGGCGTAGCCGACGACTTGTCGGCTGAGCAAGCGGATCATGCCTTCGTTCAAGCTCATGTGCGGCGAGTTCATAGCGGGCATGCTGTCTGCCATCGCACGCGGCACATTCAGCAGTTGCTGCTTGAGCTCAGGCATGTTCCGGGCCAGCGCCGCACTGACCCGCTCCCGACGGGTAATGCCATCGTTCGGCAGGCAAGTATCCGTCGGTAAGTTGGCCCACAACACCGACTGATGCAAATCATGGATGGAGAGTTGCTTCACCAGACCCGAGAAGGCTCGATCAGTACGCTCCACCAGCGCCGCATGCTGCCCGGCGAGCAACAACTCACGCTGCAGTTGGTACTGATGCACAAGCCCCTGCAAGGCAGCCAGGGACAGCACCGCCACCACTAACCAACAACCGATCCTGACGCTGCGCGCGTGTTCGACGACCCAATTCATGACACCTGCTCCACTGCGGCACCTGGCACGCGTTGTCTTGCTCCACTGCTGATCTTGCGCAAGGCTGGAACGGCCGTGTCCAACTCTCTCGCATCAACATCGGCCTCGCGATGGGCTCGCGGGGGTAGTCAGGACGCGGCGGCAAACGGGGCCGCCGCCAGTGACGGGCCGACCACGGCGCTGACAATGGCCTGCAGTAACGCATACCCCCGGGCATGGCCGCTGTGAATTGAGGCGCAGTTGCGCTGAAAATCGAAGCGTAATGCTGAATACCTGTGAACGTGGCTGATAAGGCGGCGTATCGATAGGCGTTTGTTCACAAACGTGATGCTCGACCGTCAATGCGACAGCATGAAGGTGTCGTACTCCAGATCCTCCAGCACCCTCGAAAGCCGGTGCAGTCCCAGGAGCACACAGACCAGCAACGAGAGCGTAAAGCCATAGCCGAAGAAGCTGGGGCCAAGGTACTGGCTGAGCAGGGTCAACACGGTATTCAACACCACGAACCAGACACACAATTCAAGAACGATCATGCGTTTGTCCAGGTAGAAGAAAACATTGAGCAAGGCCATGAACACCACCTGGAGACTCACGCCAATCAAGGCGATGTGAAACAGTGGCAGGTAGTAACTGGACAGCCCCAACCACTCGAGCAAACGCGGGGCGAACAGGAACAACAGCAACACTGTCACGCCCTGCACCTTGCAGATTTCCAGCAGGCCCTGGCGGATCGACAGGACCATCTCGGTTTTCAGCTGACCGATGTACTGCAGCGTTTCACCGTCTCGAATGGCTTGAAACAACCGTTCGCACCACTCGGCGAAATCGGTTTCGATGCGCACCAGAAACACCGCCATGCCGGGGATGATCGCCAGGTAGGCGAGGAAGATAGGCAGGTCATAGATAATCGAGGCGCGCAGCGGGCCGACCATTTCACTCGATGTCCCGGGGTTGAGCCAGAACAGGAATTTGTCGACCCAGATACCCAGGTTGTAACAGAAGCCGGTGACGAGCAGGCTGACAAACACCTGGCGGCGGTCGAGGAAGTCGAAGGCAATCAGTTTCTCTGCCTGGTATTCGCGCAGGATGTCGTAGAGATACAGGAACAGCAACGCGCTGTGACCGATCAACAGGGCCAGCAGCAAGCCCGGCAGCTGCAGGAAACTCAGCGCATAGGCACTGGCCACCATCAGCGAATAGCCCACCAGCATCACCAGCAGAATCCGGTTGTAAGCCTTCATGCCGGACAGAAAGATAATCACCAGCCACAGGTTGCAGAGCACGACGAAGTTTGACAGCACCAGCACGCGGAAGATCAGCGACTCGTCGAACAGCAGGCTCAGCACGATGGTCCCCAACAACCCGGCACCGAGGGTGACCAACAGTAAGATCCCCAACAGATTCGGCAATATCCGCTCGTGCTGGTGTTCGTACAGAAGGTCGGAAACGAAACGGGTAAAAAACAGCTGCAGGCCACCGGTCAGGATCAACGAACTGGCCATCAGGTAGGTCACGGTCACCAGGAACTGGCCAACCAGCACGTCGGGCAGCAACAAGCCCAGACTGATGCTGCCGACCAGCATCACGCTGACAATCGACAGCACCCAAGGGCCGGAACTGATCAATCCGGCATACAGGTAGGCATGCAGGGTCGCCGTGTAGGAGTCGCGCGAGAGAATTCTGCGCAGTTCAAAGCCTATTCCAGCCATTCAACAGGTCCCCATGGCGGCGTGATAAAGATCGCGATAGCGGCGCAGCATCAAGGCCTGGCTGTAGTAACGGTTGACCCGCAACTGGCCGCTGGTCTGCGCGTCTTGCCAGCGCTGCGGGTTTCTCAGCAACCCAAGGATTGCTGTAGACGTGGCCTGAGGGTCGGCGATCGCCACCACCGTCCCGCCACATCCCAGGTCGCGGTCCTCGGCACTGCCGCCTTCGATCAACTCGCGGCAGGACCCCACGTCGCTGCTGACCACCGGTGTTCCGGCGGCCCAGGCTTCCAGAATCACCAGCGGCTGGGCCTCGCTGATCGAGGTCAGGACCATCAGGCCCAACTGCGGCAGGATGTCCTGGATGCGTTGGAAACCGAGGAACCGCACCTTGCCGTCCAGCCCCAGGCTCGCCGTCAGGCTGCGGCACTCACTGGCGTATTCCGGGTCCTCTTCTTCGGGCCCGACAATCCAGCCTTCGACCTGGGGCATGACACTGATCACACCCCGCATGGCTCGCAGGAAGGTCTTGACGTCCTTGATCGGCACCACACGACCGATCAAGCCAACCACAGGGGCAATACCGGGCGCGCGTGCGTTGAAGGCAGCCGTCCATTGCGGCAGGTCAATGCCGTTGGGAATCACCTGGGTGCGGGCCGGGTCGGCACCGTCCTGGATCTGCCGTTGGCGATTGCCGTCGTACAGCGCAACGATAGTGTCGGCACTGTGGTAGGTCAGTTGGCCGATGCGCTCGAAGAAGCGTATCCAGAGCTCACGGAGGTAACCCGTGCCGGCATCCAGGCTCCCGTTCAGGGCATGCTCGGTACTCTCGGCGAGCCAACTGGCCTGGGCCAGATCGATTTTGCGCTCCTTGGTATAGATACCGTGCTCGCTGAGCAGATAGGCACAACCCCAGCGCTTCTTGAGCATGCTGCCCAGTACCCCGGCATAACCGGTGGAGATGGCGTGCAGCACCCGTGCCGGTGGCATTCGCCGCGAGGCTTCGGCGAGCATCAGCAATGGCGACTGCATGGAGCGCAAGGTCCAGAAATAATTGACGAACGACGGAGCGCTGCAGTGCTGCCGATAGCCGCTGCTGAGCACTGCCCAGCTGGCACGGCTGCGCAACACATCGTCCAGCGTCAAGTGCCCCTGGACCATGAGATCGAGCAAGCACTCGCCCAGCTCCGGGACCGGCGTTTCCGGGTGGTGCAGGAAGCGATACAGGTCGGACAGTTGCTGCTCGCAGGCCTTGCGCGGCAATGCCCTGGTGCTGGTGGGCCGGGTGGCATCCTCCAGAAAGACTTCCTCGATGTGCAGAACATTCGACGGAATCTCATAGCGCCGGCTCGCGTAAGCCGAACGCTGTCCGCCAATGAACATCACCGAGAACGTCAGGTCCGGCAGACCGAGAATCATCTGGTGGATCCAGCTGGACACACCTCCGCGGACATAGGGCCAAGTACCTTCAAGCAACAGGCAGATATCAGCGCGCGGCCCATCGTCTTTGCGGCTCATGTCCAGCTCCTCACCAGGGCTGCGAATGGCGGTCGCTGCTGCATGTCCACTGGCAGGCGGGTCAACAGCCCGAGCACCTCATGGTAACGACCGGCCACGAAGGCCAGTTCCGCGCGATACGGCAACACGTGGGCCTCGTCTATGCCGCTCTCCTGAGCCAGGCTCAACAGCTTGTCGGCTCGCTCGACATCGCCACGCTCCAGGGCAATACGCCCGGCCAGCAGGAACAGCTCACCGCCCTCCCCAGCCTGCAGTCCTTGTGCGGCATGCTCACTGGCCTGATTGAGGACGTGCTCCAGCACACTGCCCTGGGCCAGCCCAAGATAGGCCAGCTCCCAGTACCAGCGCGCCAGTGTGGCGTGCAGTACGCCTGCCGCTTGTGCAGTGGCAGCGGGCACTTGCGCGAGGGCGGTTTGTATCCGCAGGTTGATGTCGCTCTCCAGCGTGTCGAGCATGGAGTACGCCAGCAACCGCACGTCATCGCTTGGATCGCCCAATGCCAGCTTGAGGATAGGCACCGCTTCCCGGCCTGCCATGCGCCGGGTCGCCAGCAGGCCGGCCGAACGCTGCTCTGGCTGCGGTGCATGGCGCAACACATCCTGCAACCCTCCCCCGGCAAAGGTCGACAACCCCGTGTTGACCTGGGCCAGGAACGGCAGCTTGGGGATGGTGACGGATTGCCAGGTCTGTTTGTCGCGTTGGCGCGACACGTGCAGCGTCGGGAAAATCGCCATGACCCCCAAGGTGCCAAACACAGGCACAAAGAACGCCAGGCTGAAGATCAACAACGGACTCCAGGGCAGCGGCGAACGATAGCGCACCGGCAACGACCGCCACACCGCCGCACACAGCAGCGCACAGGCAAGTCCATGAACCGGAATGAAGACCAGCCACTGTTGCCACTCGGGCGAAGCCGACCACAAATGACTCCAGCTTCCCGCTTCCAGCACCAGGGCAGCGCTAAACATCCACTTGCTGATCATTCAAACCACACTCGTCGAATAGAAAATGACGTAACCCGGCGCAATCGTCGTCAGGCTCCAGGTTGCAGGCCAGGACCTGTACCCCCAGGCTGGCCAGGTCGCTCTCGACACCAAACTCTTCATGCAACAACACACCAATGCGTGTGAGATACCCGGTGGCGCCTGTCCTGTCGGTCAAGGGCAGCAGCATCAGCAGCACCGGGTTGCCCCGACCATTACGCACTAGCAGTTGCACGTCGAGACCTCGCTGGTGACGCTCCAGCAGACGCACCAGCCGGTCATTGGCGCGGGTCATTTCCAGGCCGAACAGACACGCATTGAGCCCATGTTGCTGGTTATCCGAAAGGCAGCGCTTGAGCTGCCGGCTGAAGTGGTGAGCATCGGCATCCACCGATTGCAGCGCGTGCCGATCACCGCGCAACAGGTCGGCGATGTGTCCGGCCAGTAGCGCCAGAAGGCTCAGGGTCCGCTCCTGAAAGGCAAAGAATGGCATCTGCCGAATCGCCAGGACCGCCAGCAGATGGCCTTCGGCATCGATCAGCGGCACACAGGCCTGCAGCGAGTAGATCTGCGCCAGACCGCCGGAATCGATCAACTCCTGACGTACGCTGATCAGTTCGCCGCGCTCCAGGCAGAGCCTGATCAAGCCGTCATCGGTGTCCAGATCCCCCATGGCCCCAATGGTGGCCAGTGCGTCTGACTGAACCTTTGTCCGGTGCTCATCCACTCGATACAGCCCGGCCACTCGCAGTGAGCCGTACTGGCCCAGCAACGCCAGGATCGGCCCGGCCAGGAGCGTCACTGCATCGCCTTCGCCGGGCATGACCCGCAGCTTTTCCCGCAAGCCGAGCAACGCACTGCGCAGGCTCTGATCACTGCCCGCCACACGCTGCTCCAGCAAGTCATGGGACACCCGAAGAATCTGATGAGCGCAGGTGAACTCGTCCAGACGCGACCGGCTGTAGTCGTTGGCCCTCTGCAGGCGCTGCAAACGCTGCTGCCACAGATCGTGCACCTCCCCCACCAACATGCCGCACAGCAACAGGCCAACAATGAATGACGGTTCGATCTGTTCGTAGGCGGCGAGCCCGGCAGCGCGCAGGATGAACAAGGTCATCACCAACAGACTGGCGCTCAGCAGGCCCCGGGCAAAGCCATAGCGCACACCGGCCAACAGCGGAGCCAATACCGGCCAGGCAAAGGCGGCATGCATCTGCAGCGGGTCTTCCGGTATCAACCACAGCCCCAGGCCAATGAACAGTCCCGTGACGATCAGGGTTTCCAGCCAGGACACCGGGCCTTTGGCACGGGGCGCCAGGCTGTAATCCATGTAGGGAGATTTCATCGCAATCACTCGAACCGAAGGGTATCAACCAGCGGTTCGATCACCTGCTGTGCCGTGCCGGCAAGGCTTTCACGGGACCAACCGGCCCGCGCCCCACTTTTGCTCCAGAGCACGCGGCCGCTGCGGACGTCCATCACACGCAGGCTGACACCCACCGCCGGCTCGCCATCCAGACCGCTTTTGTACTGCCACTCCTCGACACTGCCCATGATCACGTAGTCGAGCTGCTCGGCGCGCGCCCAGTCCATGGCGCCAGCCAAACGTTCGTTGTCATCCATCAAGGCCTGCTCACCTTGAGTGCTGACTGGGTAGACGCGGGGCTGCAGTCCATGGCGGCTGATCGCACTGAGCAGGATCTGCTCGCTGCGCTCGCCGGCTTGTGGCGTCTGCGAATAGTTGACCATGGGCAGAATGCCCCACTGCGCCTGACGCGGCAGGTTCGGGCCGGCGTCACCGGTAAAGCGGGTGCAGCTGGCGATCAGCAAGACCGCCAGGCCCAGACTCAGATTACGGATCACTTGCATCGCTTGATGTTCCTCTAGAAATTCCATGATCAGCGCCCAACGCGCACGCTGTAGCTCACACCCAGGGTTCCGCCCGCCTGCCCGTTGCCGCCTTGTGGCTCGGATTGGTAGCCCGCGGTGAAGGCCAATTCGTCATTACCCAGTACTTCCATGCCCATCCCGGTGTTGATGCCGTAGTTGACGGTTCGATCCAGCCACTGCCAGCCGACCGTCACGTCCACCAGCCAGGTGTACTGTGGGTGCGCCCGGCTCAGCGCGCCCGGCATGCCTCGACGCCAGGTACTGCCGACATACAGCAGGCCGTAACGGCTCTGCAGCAGGTCGCTAGCAACCACGGTGGGTTGATCAAGCGGACTATCAGGGTCTGGCAACTCGACCCTCACCGGGCCACCGTTGTTGCTGGACAGTGAGTCCAGGGTGCGGTCGTCCACCTGGTTGTGCTGGTAGGCGACACCGCTGCGCAGGGTCCAGGCAGGCCCTTCGAACTGCAGCGTGTGGCCGTACTCCGCCTTCACATCCTGACCATTGCCCAGCGCGTCGCCACCCCGGGTGGAGAATGACTTCTGGGCCACCTCCCAACTGAGCTGGTCACGGGCGGTGAATCCATGGCGGCCGCCCAGCCGAACGCCGTCGTACTGCCCGAATGTGCGCATCAGGCCACTGTCCTCGCTCTCGCGGTGCCAGTCGAAACCGGCTTCGAGCTCGTCACCCGCACCCAGTTGCCAATGGCGGCTGAGGCCGAAACCGTTGCGGTCATCGTCCTGGCGCTGGCTGGTATCGAGGACCAGCGTGTAATGACCTCGCTCCACTTGCCGCTGCAGGGTCAGCTCGGCGTTACGCTCCTGCCCCAGGCGCGATGAGATCAGTTGATCGCTGTCGTAGGTGCCCTGCTCCAGCTCAAGATTGGCGTGCCACTGATCACCCAGGCTTTGAGCGACCCGCAGACGCGGCCCGTTGAATTCAAGCCCGCCGAAATCCTGCTGGTGCCAGGCCAGCTGTGCCCCCTGCGGCGTGCGCTCGTGACCTTCCACCGCCTGCCGCCGCAGCTGCTCACGGATGGCCCGGGGTTGCTCTTCACCCAGTTCGGACAGGCTTACGCCCAAGGCCTCGCGGTGACGCCCCAGGCGGCTGAGGGCCTGGGCGCGCTGCGCCGGATTCAGATCGGCATTGCCCAGCAGCGCTTCGACCTGGGCCGTGTTACGGCTGCGCAGGGCTTCCTGAATCTGCTCGTAACGCTCAACCTGCAAACCCTGGCCGCGCGCCCACGCCAGCCATTGGTCCTTTTGCGCGGGCTGGTTGGAAGCATCGAGGCGCGCCAGCAGACGTTCGAACCACAACTGCAACATGGCCGGCGAACCGTCCTGCCACTGCAGCACCTGCTGCTGAGCCTTGCGCGGCGAATAGCTGGTGGCCACCAGGCGCAACCAGGTGGTGTAACGCTCGGAGGATGGCTGCAGCGTTTCACTATCAAGGTCACGTATCAGCTTCAAGCGCAGGCGCTGCGCGGCATCCTGATAACCGGCGCTGTCCAGCGCATCGGCGTAAGCGGCCTGTACCAGCCAGTCCTGAGGATGGGCCTTGAGGTGCAGGCGATACCAGGCCAGGGCCTCGCGGTTACGGCCGAGCAGTTGGCTGGCACTGGCAAACGCCAGCCACAGAGTCGGCTCCTGGCGTGCCAGGACACGCCATTTGCTCACCAGTGGCCCGAGCGCGGCGACGTTGCCCTGATCCACGTACAACCACATCAGGTGTTCACGAAACCGCTTGTCGTCGGGATACCGCGCCAGCCCCGCAAGGTACACCTGTGCCGCCTCATCGAAGCGCCCCTGCTCCACGGCCAAGGCACCACGCATCGCCAGGACCTGCGGCAGGTCATAGAGGGCCGGATAGCGCTCGGCGTCGTTGAGCAACGCATTGATCTGCGGCCAGTCCTGAAGCTCCCGGGCCTGTTGCAGTGCCCGGATCAAGGGCTGTGGTTCATGGCTGCGCTGCCAGCCGGCAACCAGCAGGCTCAAGGCCCGCTGCGGATCGCGGGCATGGTAGAGGGCAGCAAGCCGATCCTCATCAGCACGGCTGAGCGAACCTTCGAGACTCAGCAGATGTTCAAGGGCCTCCTGCAGTGCGTCGTCAAGCTCGAGATCCCAGGCCAACGCCGCCCGCGCATGCCAGAAACCTTTATCCACGAGGGTGCGGCTATCCACTTGCAACACCTGCCAGGCCGCCTGGTTATCGAACAGTTTCAGGTAGGTACGAGACCTGTCGAGCCGTTCGGGCAGGGTCAGCTCGAAATGCGTCGACAGGTTCTCGTAGGCCATCGCCTTGGCCGTCAGCTGTCCGGTACTGTCCAGGTTCAGCAGCCATTTGCTCCAGGCCAGGCGATGCCCGGGGTACTGACGCAAGTAAGCCCGCAACCAGGCTTCAGACTGCTCCGGGGTACCCCGTGAGTCATGGCTGTAAACCAACGCCTCAAGCTCGTCATCGGTCAGTGCTCGCTGGTCCATGATGACGGCCAGCAACGGGATCGCGCGGTCAAAGTCGAACAGGTGCATTGCCAGACGCCAGGCACGCTCGCGGATCTCGGGGTTTTCACCCAGATCCAACAGGCGGGTCCAGTAGTCCAGGGACTCGTCCAGCTCGCCCCGCCATTGTGCGAGAAGGCCCAACTGCTCAAGCACGTACACGTCGTGCGGATGCTCGATCAACAGTTGCCGGCCACTCTCCCTGGCACCGGGCACGTCGCCCAGCGCCAGGCGCAGGCGGAAGTCTTTGCCCAGTCGCTCGGGGTTGTCCGGCTGCACGGTGCGCCATCGCTCAAGAAACTGCATGGCCAACGCGGTACGCGTGTTCGCCAGCGCAATATCGGCGCCCTGCTCCAACCAGGCCGCATCGATGGGTGGCCCCTCCAGCGCGTCGAGTTCATCGGCGAGGACCTCTATCGCTTGCTCGCCGCGTCCGCTCGCCAGCAGGCTGTCGAAGGCCTGCCGCGCGTATTGACGACGGTCCCCGGGGTGCTCGCTGCCCTGCCAGAGTTGCACATAGATGTCGGCGGCACGCTCCGGTTGCTCCCCGGCCAGGTACCACTGCGCCGCGGCATCAAGCGACGCCCTGCGCTGCTGCGGATCGCGGCTGGCCAGCTCTTCATGGACCTGCGCGGCAATCGCCGGTGCCTGCAGGCGCAACGCCAGCCTGGCCAGGCGCTGCAGTTGCGCCAAGGGCAGTGACTGACGATCGATCGCCTCCAGCCGCGCCCGCTGCTCGAGGGTCTCGTGAGCACCGGCCACCGCCAGGCTGTCGAGCTCCAGCCGGTAGTAATCAAGCAGTGCCGGCACCGGTCGCGGCCAGCTCTCCAGGTAACGACGGGCCTTGACGGTGTCACCGAGCTGGATCAGCAGGTCCACCAGTTGCAGACGCAATCGGTCATTGTCCGGACGGGCCATCAACAGCAGCGCGGCATAGTTGGCCGATACCGCGTCCGGTTGACGACTATCAGGGTGGAATACGGCTTCACGCTGAAATACCAGCAGCAACAGACCGCCCACAGCGCCAGCCACCACTGCCAGCACCCAGGGATTGAGCAGGCGGATGTCCTCACTCACAGATGAGTTGCCCCTGGCTCACGTGCTTGAGGGGCAGCTGAAAATGCCAGAGTCCGGCAGCGGCCTTGCCGGCAAATCGCTGCCCATCGACTTCTACCCGGCAGGCGGTAGCGCAGCGCACGGAAAAGTTCAGCTCGACTTGACCGGCGAAGGAAAAGCGCACGCGCCGGGGAGCCAGATAACGCCAGTCCAGCAACGGCAGATTGGCCTCTTCCAGCGCCGGCCGCGGATCCCTGTCGGGCCGCAACACCAGCAACGCCCGGTCGCTGCTCAAATGCACGTAACGCCCCTGGGGCAGATCCCGCACACCGGCCACGCCTTGCGAGCGCGCCAGGTCCGGCCAGCCCAGTTGCGGGTCCAGGCGCAGGGTGCGCAATGCATCCATCCCGCGAACCTGCCAGTCGCCGTCGGCGGTGCGGGCCAGGCTGGCCTGATACAGCCCATGAACGCGATCCAGATAATCGCTCATCCACAGCGAAATCGGTTGCTGGTCCTTCATGTAGCGGTAGATATCGTTCACGGCCTTGATCGAGGCCTGTTTGGTGCCCGAATAGAAGTGGTAATACAGGTGCAGGCCGCGCATGCGCCGCGGGCTGTCGGTCAACTCGAAGGTATCGATCAGGTCGCGAAAGCCGTAGTACGGCCCCTTCCACAGATTGGTGTAGACGTTCTCGTTGATGATCGGCGCGTAGTACTGCAGGCCACCTTCGGTCGGCCTGAGCAACGGGCTCAAGCCGGTCAGGGACGGATCGGCCCGGGTCAGCATGGTCTGGGCGCCATTGACGTTTTTCAGGCCTGAGTCGTAGGCCAGCTTGACGGTGGCAGGCGACGGCAAGGCATCGCCCGACCAGAAGATCAGCTTGACCGGCTTGTCAGGGGTGGTCAGACGCTGATTGATGTAATCGCGCGAACCCACGACTTCGCGCCTGAAGTCGATGGTGTCATAGCCCGGGATCGCCATTTTCAAGCCATATGCCGCCGTTAAGTGAGCACGCTTGCGGGCCAGTTCCGGTTGCATGAAAAACGGATGGCTGAAGGTGTGTGTCGCCACTTCGACTTTCGGCTCGGCAAACAGCTCGCGGGCGATGGGTTCCAGTTCCTGGGCCAGGTACGGGTACATGCCCTGCGGTGACACTTCACCTTCGATCACCGAAACCGAGGTGAGGAACGGGTTGGGCCGCACGAAGCCATCCAACACCTGCCGGCCGGCATAGGGCATACCGCGCACTTCCGCCCGGGACGGGAAGCCGTCGCCATCGATATGCACGGTGGCGATCCGCCGGCCGTTTTCCGTGGTGGCGTCCGGGCGTGGCAGCGCAGGCAAATGCAGGGCCGCCTGGAGAAACGCGAAAGGATCAAGGATCCAGCGTGCGCGCTCGTTGTTCGATTCCAGAAGGTAAGGCGCCAGGGCCAGGCCGCCCCAGTCAGCGACGGCCACTGGCGAATATTCCTGACCGTTTTCAGCCATGAGCGACAACACGGCCTTCGGGCCTCGGGGTAACAGCGAAATCGCCATCAACTCACGACTTCTGGGCTTAACCGGCGCCTCGAATGCACCGATCAGCGACTTGTCCTGATGGGTGATACGCAAGGTTTGCAGGCCCGGCGCCGTTGCGCGGTTGAGCCCCAGGCGCTTGAGCAGCCCATCGTCCTCAACCGGCAGACCGGCGAAAAAAACCAGCGGGACCTGCTCATCCAGCCGCAGGTTGAGCCAGCGGTTGAATGCCTGGCTGCCCGGAGGCGGGCCGCTGGTCATCCAGGTCAGGATACCGGCATACAGGCCACTGAAACCCTGCTCCGGCAACGAAGCATCCGCGGCCAGGTAATCTACCCGGTAGCCCAGGTATTCCAGCAACCCACCCAGCAGGGTATGCCCGGCGCTGGAGGCCAGGTCACCCTCTCGTGGGTCGTACAGCAGTGCAATTCGACGCGGCTGAACTTCGATGTTGCTGATGCCCAGGGTGTTCAGCTCAGGTGTGCCGATGTACGGAACGAACCCCTCTTTGCTCAGGCGCTTGGCCAACTGGCGGGCTTCGTCACGACGGGACGGCGGCAGGTACTCGATCGCCACCAGTGGCGTGCCTTTGGCTCGCAGGGGTTGCAGCTGGGTGTCCAGCCACTGGCGGTCCGCTTCGGGCACCGGCCGATAACGCTTGGCAGCCGCATCCCAGCCCGCGTGGATTGACTCCACGGCAACCGCCGACGCCACGCCATCGAGCTGCGGCAAGACTTCGAAGCCACGGTTGAAAAACAACCGCAAGTCCGGCTGGCGTTGATGCAATTCACGCAGAAAACTGGCCAGTGCCAGGCGCTGGGGTTCTCGCGCCGACTCGGGCAGCAACTGAAAGCTGTCCAGCGTGTCGAGGAACACCCCGGCATACCCGTCCGCCTGCAAGGCCTTGGCGCGACTGAACAGGTGCTCACGCCAGGCCGTGGCGGTGAGGTCCATCACCTGACTGCCCCAGGCGCCATTACGGACAGGGCTGACCGCCTCCGTGAGGGACGCCGTGTCGAGCTCTGCCTGGCCACCGTGGAACTCGCCGACCGACAGATAGGCGAACGGCAAGCTGCCCTGGCTGCGCAGTGTCTTGACGTCGGCAACGGACAGATGCCCCGGCTCCACGACCGCCCAGTCGAACTGGGCCAGTTCCAGGAGCGGGGGCTTGTCGGCGTACCAAAAGACCACGCTGCTGGGCGGCGGCAATGCGGCGGCCTGGACGGTGGGCCCTGTCGAACACACCATCAAGGCGGCCAGCAAGCGCTTGAATGCCGAGCAAACACGAATTCTGCGAAAAGCGTTTTCCATAACTCACTTTTTCAATGGCTGAACCGATACCGTTTGCATACCGGGAAGTAAGACTGTCGGGGGTAACGACTGCGGGTAAGTTGCGCCATGCCTGCGGCGATGGGGGTGGCTACTTCATCCGGGCTATACAAAAAGAAAACTATTCAAGGAATAAGTCTCAACCACATGAACACTGAACCTTCGAATTCAACCATGCTTCACTTTTTATAGACGGCTACTGCGTGCCAGCACCATCACCACGCGGGCCCATGGTTTCAGCGGACTTCTCCTGCTGCACAACACAAACAGATTTTCACCGACATCAATCGTGTAACGGGTTTCACCCAGTGGCTGCATCCAGTAACTCAAGCTGGACTTAGGTTGAAAGATATAAAGATCAAGTGAAGACAACTGCTCCGGGCTCAGATTGTCGGCATTACTCTTGAGGCTACTGTCCACTTCGACCATCAACCGGGATCCGTTTTTCTTGACTCGAAAAGCGCTATAGCGATTCATGACGCCAATTTCCGCTTTGGAATCCGCGTCGATCAACCGGGCCGCCATGCGCAAATGACTGAGGCCCGAAGGACTCAAGTCCAGACTGAATCGAGTCATGAACCAGGCAGGACGTGCATTGATCTGCACTTGCCGCGCGCTCTCGCCATCGCACCAGAGGTCCATGGGCACCGGCTGCACCCCCGACAAGCGCCCCAACCCAATGCCCATCAGCCCGACGACGACGAAGGCCAGGCACCAGATCGCTTTCGCACCCCGCTTAGTCATTCAGCTGTACTCCCACGCAGCGGGACCTGGCCAGCTCCAGCTCGCCGTCACAGAGGATGGCGTGCTCCCTGTGGTACACCGGTATCAGGTACAGGTTTGCGCTGCTCGACGCGATATCCAGCAATTGCGCCAACTGCTGGCTGCGCTGGGCCAAGGTCTTTAACTGGGAGGCTGAAAGGGAGCTCAAGCCCTCAACCGGCACATGCACGCGCATGCCTTCTATCGTCACTGGAGGGGCAAATACCGGGAGATCGGTGTTCAACATCGGCGTCTGGAGAACGACTCCCAGGGAAAAACTGGCGATGCCCCACAGGATCAAGGCGATCAGCAGTCCCCAGTATTTATACGCAGACATTGCCCGCGCCAATACGCTCGACGTGCCACCCTCGACAGGCCCGGGTGAAGTGGTTGAAGGTGCGACAACACTCACGACGTCCTCAACTGGCGGCAAGGTTGACGCCGCGCAATCCGGCAAGTCGTGGTCAATCTCCCGAGAGTCGGGAGTCGAAGCCGCCTCCTCCCCAGCTGCCTGCAACGCTCGAGTGCGCACGCCATCGGCGAGCTTGTAGCCCACACGCGGCAGCGTCTGAATGAATTCGCGGCCCGGTTGCAGTGTCTCCAGGGCAAGGCGCAATTGGCGAATCGACTGGGCAAGGCTGTTGTCGGTAACCTCCAGGCCATACTGACCCCAGGCACCCTCCATCAACTCGCGCTTGCGCACCACGGCGCCTCCCGAGCGGAGCAACAAGGCCAGACAGCTGCTGGTGGTCGCGCCCAGGCGCAAGGGCGCCACGTCAGGCGCATCCACACGAAACAGCAGGAAGCTGTCCTCATCGAACACAACCTGCTCATCGATCAGCACTCGGCCCATGGCCCTTGACCCCCTTGCGCACGTGGAAAGCCGATAAGCAAACGCGTCAGGTCCGCATGGTTGTCGACATCCAGAGTTAAGCAGTCATTGCGTGCTTCAGCGTGTGGTTGCAAGGATTCGGTCATTTCACTTGCGTGTAACTCCAGGCGCCTGGTTTCGCTCTTGTACAGTTCAGTCGACAGATTGATCTTGTTCAAGAACGGCCGGCTGTTTTGCGCCAACAGGTGCAACGGGCGGCTATTGATCGTGCGCAGGGCATCAGCATCATCCATGACAAGAAATACCGTATCGGCAGTGATCATTGGGGTTTCCGGGCGGCGTGTTCAGGTCAGACAAGAGAGCCGGCGCACATCGACATTTTTCGGGGGAACGGGAGTGTGTCGCTCAGGTATCGGTTGCGGGCCTGCTGCCTGGCCTGGCCCAACAACGGTCGCCGTGGATCAAACACCCTCTTTGATCCCGGCCAATTCGCTGCATTAAGGCATAGCCCTCCAAAGGCCGCTGTGAATTGGAATGAGCGGCGCCCGGACGGACGATGAAAATATTGAAAAGCGATGAATGTCCATGAAATAGGTGGGGGTGATGATCATTCACTCATGCAGTGCTCTGCGTGGAGGATCAGCGCCTGTATGGACCCTTTTTCGGGATTCGATGCGGGCTTTGGGTAGCGAGTCGAACTGGCGCAGTTGGTTAACGATCCATCCCGATTGCCCTGCGCTCACCCCCACGGACGGCTCAAGCTGCTGGTTTTAAAAGGACCACGCGCCAGATTCTCAAGGGGCCAGTGTTGGGTTGCAGAGCGGCTTTTTGCGTCTATACCGTGTTACACGTCCTCTCTTGACACTCCAATACGGCACCAGCATAATTCTCCCAAATTGGGAGAATTACCGCGACATGAGAGTCATCGCAAAGCGAACACTAAAGGAGTTCTGGGAAAGACCAGGGTGCAAGGACGCTGAGCGAGCACTCACCGAATGGCACAACATGATGCTAAAGGCCGTTTGGAGCACACCCCAGGAGCTAAAGGCTGAGATACGTACAGCTAGTATCATCAAGAGCGGCCGGGTCGTTTTCAACGTCGCCGGCAACAAGTATCGACTCGTGGTGTCCATCGATTATGGCCATCAGATCGCATGGGTTAAGTTCATAGGCACTCACGCCCAGTACGATCAAATTGACGTGGAGTCTGTGTAATGAACCTGAAACCGATTCGCAGCGAAGAAGAGCTCAATGCCGCTTTTGCTCGCCTTGAAGAGCTTTGGGGAGCAGCCGCCGGATCCCCAGAAGCCGACGAACTGGAAGTACTCTCAATGCTTATTGAAAAATATGAAGACGAGCATTATCCAATTGCCCCGTCGGACCCTATCGAGGCCATCAAATTTCGAATGGAACAACAAGGACTCACCCCTCGAGACCTGGAGGCGTTCATTGGCCCAAGCGGACGTGTTTCTGAGGTACTCAACAACAAACGTGCACTGAGCCTGGCCATGATCAAACGGCTGCACAATGGCCTCAGAATCCCCTACGAAAGCCTGCTTGGCGAAGCATCGTAAACACCGGCCTTGTACCGGTTTCCTGTCAATTGCCTGGGTTGCTGATTTCTGAACAGCCAACGGCCGGGGGCCTGTCAGGTGCATGCGCGGCGTTTGGACTAAGGTAATTCAGTAGCCCCCAACCCGGTACGCACCTGATGAACGCGCACATCACACAATTCCTTGGCATGTTCACCACGCTACTGGCAATCATCAATCCATTGGAGGCCATCCCGGTGTTCCTCGGTCTACTGCAAGGCAAGAGCGACACCGAGCACCGCCAGGTGGCACGCAAGGCCTGTTTCTACGCGCTGCTGCTGATGTTCTTCTTCCTCATTTTCGGCAACCTGTTATTGCGCCTGTTCGAGGTGCCATTGAGCATGATCCGGGTAGTGGGCGGGGTGATCCTGATGCGTATCGGCTTCGAGCTATTCGCCCCCTCGCCCGCCAGCAACCTGATCCCCAGCGCAGGCAAGGGCAACCAGGACGTATCCTTCATTCCCTTGGCCATGCCGATCATGTTCGGCCCGGGCGCCATCGCCACGGTGATCGGCCTGACCAGCACCATCAAGGACTCCGACCGCGCCGTGATCTCTTTCGCCGTAGTCGCCCTGGCCATCTGCGCCACCATGCTCACCGTCTATCTGTCCCTGGTCTACGCCAAGAACATCCTCAAGAAAATCGGCCCGCAAGGCATAGACGCCGCCACCCGCATCGTTGGCTTCTTCGTCTCCGCCATGGGGGTCGGTTTGATCTTCCACGGCACGGTTGAGTTTCTGCAGTCCTACGGGGTACTGCTCAATGGCGTCGTGAAGTAGTGGCTGAAGGGTGGATTGTGAAGTGTCTGGAAACCTCGCAATGGACACAATCCCCCAGATTCGCATCGACAGCATCTGGCCTGCTTTCAAAACCGGGAGGGGTTGTGATTTATCGGTCATGCATGATCTGGCGTTGTATCACCCTAGCGAATACCGGCACCCGCCATGGACTCTGGCACCCACTGCGCCGTCGATAGCGGCTCGATATACCGAATACCGCCATGGGGGCCTACCACGCCATTGATGTTGTAGGAGCCGCGCGACAGATCGTAAGTCATGAACGGGGTGGCATCCGGGACCTGCTGGTCATAGCTCTGGCTGAGGAAAGCGAAGGAGCCACGATAAAGCTCGCCACTCATGCCGTACTGATCGGAGGCCAGAGCGGCCCAGGTGTCTTCATCCAGGTAAAAGCGGCGTTTCTGGTAGATGTGCTTTGCACCGGGCTTGAGGTTGCCCTCCACCACGTAGACGCGGTGTTTTTCCCAGCGTACGAAGTCCGGGGAAATGTAATTGGGGGTGGTCAGCGACGCGGCATCCCGAGCATAGGTCAGTTTGTAGGTGTTGTAGGGCACGATCATTTCCTGCTTGCCCACCAGCGTCCAGTCATACAGTTCGAGGGCACGGGCGGTACCGGGGTTCGGTGTGTCGTAGGCCAGGATCGAAATCTGTTTGACCCGGCGCTGGGCCGGCATGTACTGCCAGGCACGGCCAGGACGCTGCAGCGGATTGGTGGCGTTCTTGAGCATAATCGACTCGCCGGCTCGCCGCGCAGGTCCGGTATAGGACAGTTTCAACTGGTAGTAGAGGTCGGAGTTGTTGATGGGCTTCGACATGTTCTCGTAAATCGGGAAGGAGGCGTATGCCGCACCGGTGACAACCAGGCTCGGCACCCCCGCCGAGTCGACGCTCCAGGAGTCGTACTTGGAATGGATGTTGACGCCCTGGTAGCGCAGCAGGAAATTCCACATCGCCTCGGCACCCGATTGCGGGATCGGGAACGGCACACCGGGCAATACATTGTCGAAGGCTATCCCATCATCGAGGGACCTGGCGGCGGTGGCGTTCTTGCGGCTATTTTCCAGTACCGCCTGCGGCAGCGCAGCGGTGCGGTGGGTCTGATACACATCGATGCGGTAGCCGGGGTAGCGCCTGGCCAACTCGACAGTGGTGGCCGTCAGCAAGCCCTTATACTGGTCGACGTTCTTGCCATTGATCACCAGCAGCGGTTTCTCGTGCGCATAGGGGTCCGGGCGCATGCTATCACCGGTCTTGAAGCTGGCCGGGGCAGTGGTCAGGCCACCGCTATAAGGCGGAATGGAGCCATCGGCATTACCGGCCTTTTCAGCCCCCACCAGCGTCAGGCGGTTACCCAGTTCGGCGGCTTCCTGACTTGACACCAATGCCTGTGCATCAATGGCCAGTGCCATGATGAGTGAAGCAGCCAGAAAACTTTTCACGAATTTCATATTGTTATTCTCCTGCTTAGCGTACCAAGCAACTCGTGACTCAAGCGAAGCAGTCGCATCCGTCGGTTCAAGCGGCAGTACGCTGTACACACCGCCTCGGATAACGGCCTTCCAAGGCTGGCAGTGCATTCACACAGGGCTGGCAAAATCATCGCGTTACGCCGGCCTGCAGCTTGCCCGCCTGGTTATGCTCGCCTTGTGGGCAACCAGACTGGCTCAATCGCCAGATGCGTTTTTATGACTGACATTAAGGCCCCCCAAATGGGGGGGAGCTTTTCATTCGACGACAGTCGCTTGGCTATTCATGACAGACCCGGAATATCCCGCGGGCATGGCGGCCGTGGTTGCTTCAGTCAGGACCAGCAGCGCCTTTTCAAAGTCGTATGGAGTTACCGTTACTCACGTCAAGCAGCCGCTCTGACCTCGCTCACAGCACAGTCAATCCAGGCAGCCCCTGCCCTTACCTGCTCTCGGGCCTTGCCTTCGCTAATGCCCTAGTGCTTGCCCACACGAACCATCGGCCACCGCTTGACGCATCAGCGCGAAAGTCGGAGATGTAGATGGGTCGACTGTTTGACGATGACGAATCGAAGATCATCCCCGGGCTGAAGCCGGGCACGCAGAAGGGTTAGATGAAGGGGCTGAAGCAGGTACGCAGCGCATTCGACGCCGCGTCTATCGAAGCGATCACCCCCTCAGGTGATCGCCCAGGCGCCACCTGAACCACAAGACGCGATGGACCTGGCCTATCTGACCGCTCAACGGCCGGCCGACGTGCTGAAGGCCTCAACCAACGACCTCAATAATGGTTTCCTGCTGGTAGGCCAGGGTAAGACCGAGAAACGCCTGCGCATCCGCCTACACGACGGGACAGACGCATCAAACCTCAGCACCTTCCTTGATGCCCTGCTTGAGCGCAAAGCCATGGCCGGCATCAGAAGTTCAAGTCTGATCACCAACCAGGCGGGCCTGCGAATGAGTTACGCCGTGCTGAGAAATCGCTGGGATCAAGCCAGAGAGAAAGCAGCCACGAAGGCCGCAGCCGAAGGTGATGCGACGCTTGCCACCACGATCCGCCGGCTCCAATTCCGCGACATCCGACCAAAAGCCGCCAGCGAAATCGACGACATTGGTCATGCCAGCAGGCTGCTTGGTCATTCAGCGCAGGAGATGACGAAAAAGGTTTATCGCCGCGTTGGCGAAATTGTACGTCCCACAAAATAACTATGGGGCGCAATGGGTCGCTTCCAGTTATCTCTGAAAGGCACGAATCCACAACCCATAGCAGCCCTTCGCGATAGGCAGAAAACGGCCAGAAGCAGACGTTCAGGCCAGGTTCGCTGTCGGCCAGAAGCAGTCGCTGGAACCAGTGGCGGTTCAAGATGCGAGGATGACTAGTCTCGATCCAAAGCTTATGCCCAGAACAAAAACGGGAGAAAGTGCCGTTCGGTTCCCATGTCACCTTCCAATTAACAATCCAACTCCAAGCATTCCTGACGCCAGCTTCTGGGCCATGCTAGATTTGAAAGCTATCACAGAGAAGGATGGCGCTATGAAAGGAAATGTTTTGGGCGATATTCGTGCTGAGCATGATGCAAAAATGCTCGAAGCGTCCTTTTGGCCAACTTCGGATTACAAGTCTCTCTTAGAGTCCCACGATAGGTGCATAGTAGTCGGGCGCCGGGGAACGGGTAAAAGTGCTCTTGTATATATGCTTTCTAAGCATTGGCACAGCAAACCCAAAACTCACGCCTTAACCATAACTCCAGTAGAAGAGCAAATAATTGGCTTAAGAGACATTGTATCGCTGTTTGGCGACAACTATCTGCACATTAAAGCAGGCAGCAAGTTAGCATGGCGCTATGCAATTTACATGGAGATCCTGTCTGAAATAAGCGGGCACTACAAACTGCAAGGCAGCTTGACTTGTCAAGTGGCTATTAAGCACTTAAGCCTCTGGGGAACGAAACGCCAAAACATTAGTGGTAAAATAAGAAAGAAATTGCTTAGCATTTTGGATCACACTAAAGATCAGACTCCAGCCCGTCGTATATCAGAACTTTCGGACGCATTTGAATTCGAAGAGCTGGAAGATGCGATACTTGACTCACTTGAAAAAAACAAGTTTCAATTCGTGATTTTTGCTGACAGATTGGACGAAGGCTATACTCCAGATGACCTAGGAGTTGCCATTGTTGACGGCTTCATTCAATCAGTAATCGACATAAAACAAACTTTCAGAGAAAAAGTCATCGCCTTTGCATTTGTTAGAGATAACATCCATCGTGCAATTTCAAAAATGGATCCAGACTTTACCAGAAACATTGAAGGCCAGGTTTTAAGGCTGCACTGGGATGAATACAATCTTTTCAATCTAGTATGCAACAGGATCCGATCCGCTTTTGAATCAAAGATCGAAAATAATACTCGCTTGTGGAATGCTTATACTGCAAATGGCCTTCAATCTAGTACAGGCTTCCGTGACGCACTAAAACTTACGCTTTATCGACCGAGAGATATACTTGTTTTGCTCAACGATGCTTTTCTCCGAGCTTTCGTACAAGGCCGTGATAAAATCATAATTGACGACATAAATGCCACTGCAAATACAATTTCCCAAAATCGCCTGAATGATTTGCTGAAAGAATATGAAACTGTTTTTCCGGCGCTGGATATATTCACTTCTTTGTTTTCAAATAAAAAGCCTGATTATCAGGTGTCAGAGGCGGCAAAAATAATAACTGTCGCGCTAACAGCTAATTCACTTGAAAGCAAGGTCAAGCTACAAGATATTCTACTGCTTGACGGCCCTATTCAAGTCATACAGCGCCTATATAGCATAGGCTTTCTAGGTCTATACAACACTCCGTCTTCTTCATATGTATTTTGTCATGATGGAAAAGAGCCAGAAAAAGATTTTACGGAAAGCTCAAAAATACTTATACATCCGTGCTATTGGCTAGCATTGAGCGTACAAGAGTTCGATATTGATAGTCGTGCAGCGGAAGACATCCACGATGAATACGACATCGAAGTAAGCTCGGTATCTGAGGAGCAACGAAAGCACCGCATAGGTTCGCTATTAAAGGAGCTGAGTGAAATTCCAGAGGGAGCAGCAGGTGCTGTAGATTTTGAGGCATGGGCCTTGAAAGCTGTAAAAATACTCTTTGCGACAAATTTAACAAATATAGAATTGCATCCTAATAAAAATGGTCTTCAGCAGCGAGATATTGTTGCTACAAACCTTGCTGATTCAGGGGTTTGGTCCCGAATACTCACAGACTATCAGACTCGCCAAGTTATTTTTGAAGTTAAAAATTATCGCGACCTCACCTCTTCCGACTATAGACAGGTAAATGGCTATCTTTATAAAGATTACGGAAGATTAGCATTTATCATCAATCGAGACTTTAATGATAACCTGGAGAAAAATCGCGAGCTTCAATGGGCAAAAGAAATCTATGACAATCACAACAAAATAATAATTAAAATTTCACATAAGTTTCTTGAGCGCCATCTATCAAAGATGCGCAGCTTGCAGAAACATGATGAGGCCAACAAACAGCTTAGTAAGTTAATTGATCTTTATATCAGAACATACCTTACGCACAAGTCTCGATAAGTGTGCTAACGCATCTGGCACGATTAGTAGTTCCATATGGATGGACGTAAATCAAATCTTGTAGGCGAGACGTAAAACCCTGAATCGCCCTCAAAATCGTAGACACATCTGAATGACAGCTGTGGGTCGTTTTTAGCCGGTCGCGGCAGGTAGAAAACGGCCAAAAGCCGCCGATCAATAGGGGCGGCTTTGACCTATAGCAGACAGAGAACAATGTCCACAGACTCAGAGGGGATTCAAGGCCTCGCTGGAACTTCACTAGACTCAGCAGAGATCGGGAGCGGTGAGATCCAATCCTTGCGAAACGGGACGGGGGCAGAGAGCGGTACATTCAGTCTCTGCAATTGCTCATTCAGTTGGATGACGACGGCAGTATTGCTTTCATTTCTTTTTGATTCTGAATGATCGGGTTTGGGGCCGTTTACTTTAGGTTCACTAACAAAGCTGAATATCGATACACCAACAAACATTACTATCACGGCCCCCATTCCAATCATCGCTGAGTATTTGAAGACTTGCTCAGATTTTTCGGCCGGTGCTGCTACCATCTTGTTGTATTCGTCCTGTGGTAGGAAACGGTAGAGTTTTGGTTGCCAGTCCTTCCGAAGTCCGCGCTGTAAACTTATGAAGCTCCACCCGGAGTAGACGATCATCCCGATGTACCCAGTTGCTATCAACATCACCATGCTGATTAACCAAGGATTGATGTCAGTGCTCAGCCTCGCGGCCACTAGACCTACGCCTACGGCCAAGGCCCCTGAAACAGCTGTTATCGTTTGTCTTGTTGCGTCAGTAGCTTTAGCGGTTTCTTCGGTGATTGCTTTGCGCAGATCGCCTAGCGACTTAAGAGTGTCTTTGCCTAAGTCTGACAGCGACATTTGATACGCGATCTTTGCACTTTCCAGCGCTGTTGAGAGATTGGCTTTTAAGTAATCAGCGGCAGGGCCATTCTCACGCCCTGAACGGGCAATTTCCATCGCTAACAAGCTATGTTTGACTTCCGCTTCGCGGCTATTTTCATAAACCCAATGAGCGGCTGTTTGGAGATGCAGAAAAGCATCTACACCAAATTCTTGTATAGTAGTTGTAGTGGATTTTGGGGGTTGTAAAACCAGCTTTGGCGCCCCCTTGAATATTAGTGAATGACTATCTGGATCGATCTCATTCGCGAGAGTGTGCACTATTGCATCAAACGCCTTTACACCCCATGTTTTATGGAATGGCTGATCTAAATCAAACTGCGATTGATCTAGAAGGAGCCATGGGCGAATGTCTCCTGGGACGATCTTCAAAGAGCCTGATTCCCTTACGAGAGCCCTGGGAGACTTAGTCGTAGGAGAAACCGTAACTGCCGTAACTGCTTCGGGGAGCGTCCAGCCGGTATATATGCGAACCTGAGTAAACAGCGGTTTCGAGAGACCAGCGATCCGCCAGCGTTTTGCGTCGTGTCCTTTCTCCAGCCAGTGTAAAATGCCAACTGAGGTAAGAATATCTAGTGTCTCTTCGGGGCGATCTGGTTTCCGAATTGTTACGCGGAAAGGCTCGAAATCCTCAACAATATTACTTGGCTCAGTTGGTGTTTGCTCCTCATCAAATGCGGAGCACCCCCAACCGAGCCCCAAGCAAGTAGCGAGAATTTCAAGGGTCGCGTCCGCACACAGATTCGAGACTGTGATGCTCTCATCACTCTCATTGATATGCGCGTTAGCCTGAGCAGCGAGTACATCAAGTTGTTCAGCGAGGGTTGTCAGAGACAAGTTTGTCTTCCGTGATTGCCTGAGTATCAATCGTAATCAATTCCCCACCTTTAGCCTTAGGCTCGCGAGTGACTGTCATCCCAGCATCGTCTGGGTACAGAACTGTGACGCCTTCGGTGGTTCGGATCCTACGCATTGGAGGCCGCCCTAGGATTGCTTGATCGGAAGGAAACACCAAATTTTCAATTCTAGCGGAACGAATTTTTCGGCGTGTTGCATTCTGCAATCTTGTAATTACCTTTTCATCGGTAGGGTTTCCCGCTGCCAACAGGACAGCATCAATGATCGCATCTTCATTGATTTCTCGACGTTGAGCTAAGGAATTTTTGGCTACGGAAAAAGCTCTTGGAACTGTATCTCCCAAGTCGGCTTTACAAGAAGTTAAGGTTTCGCGTAACAGACTAACGACCTTAGTATTAAGCTCTTGATCAGACATACTACGGACCACATCGAGAAAGTTGGCAAAGTAATCAACGATCTCAGGAGCTTTTTTCATTCTATCTCGGGCGGACACTAGGGTTTCCGCTACACCGTTTACAACCCTCACCAAGGAGGACTTCTGAATAGCTTTCTTATCAGCGACAAATGCATGAACAATGCGTCGAAGCAGGCCGCCGTCTTCCGCAGGGGCCTGCTCTATAGCCTCGCTGTAGTCATATTTGATCATGCTATAGAGTTTCGTACTCTCATCACCACCGGACAACTCGAAGATAAATAATGCACCGTCGCGGCTGCTATTAACGTGCCAACGAGAAAAAGTAGCGGAGAGACTCTGAGTTCCTCTCTCAAAATTTTCGGCTCCCGTAGCAATTTTTTCTAGTTGAGCCTTGGTAGCTGACGTCTCCCTGAAGCTATAGATTGCATCCGCATCGGTATCGAGTATTCGTGCGATGAAAAACTCTTCATGCTCGACTTGGCGTACGGACTCCGGGGTAAATTCTTCTCCACCGACTACGTGCAGGATCATATTTGTGATCCTCAGGTCAGCCGTCTCTCCATCTGTAAAGAAACCCACCGCTCTCTCCCTAACTCGCAAATATCTTGTTGGACGGGCGTGATCCCAGTCCTAGACACCTCTGCAATTGGGCAATTACTCGGTGTAAAGGATCAAGATATTAGTCACGAATTGTCAGCATACGGTTGCCCCTTGGCAATGGCAATTAGCCTTGTCTGAATGAGCACAGGGAAATTGAGATTGAGGCGCGGTCTCCAGCTCCTACTCTGAGTAACGGGATGTGTAAATCCCCCCACGTTTTTTTTGACAGCTTTGAACGTCTGCTATTGGCCGATTGCAACCTGTCATCACTCTGACCACAGGTGCTCCCATCGTTAGCAGTTGCGGAACACTGCCCGAAAATTACAGAACACTTCACTTTCCTGAGGGCAATAAAAAACCCCGTAGATCATTGATCTGCGGGGTTTTTAAAAGTGGAGGCCGAGGTCGGAATCGAACCGGCGTAGGTGGATTTGCAATCCACTGCATAACCATTTTGCTACTCGGCCTCAAATGTCAGATGCCCTAAAAGCAACATCAAACACATACAAACTGGAGAGGGAATCTAGATTTGCATCTACTTCCAACCCTTTGAAATCTAAAGGGTTTTTCTCGTTCCCTAATCAGGAATGGACGCAATTCTGGACTGCTTCTCTGGGCATGTCAAGAACGGGAAGTAAAAAATCTCCAACCCGGTCAACACTATGGTTCGGCCATGGTGGCCGAACCACAGTTCACTCCGGCGTTCGCTAGAGGTACCAGCGATATTCCCGGGCGGTGATTTCCTGTTGGAAGGCCAGGTGGTCCTGGCGCTTGTTCTCGCAGTAGACGTCGACGAACTCGGCCCCCAAGCCTTGGCGCAGCTGCGGTTGGTGTTGCATGGCACGTACGGCTTCGAGCATTTCCAGGGGGAAGTCGATGCCGCTGTTACGGTCTTCGTTGAGGGGTGGGATCGGTTCGCGGCCGGCTTCCAGGCCCTGCTCCAGTCCGACCAGGATCGCCGCCAACACCAGGTAGGGGTTGGCGTCGGCGCCGGCCAGGCGGTGTTCGATGCGCAGGTTTTTGCTGTCCGACTCGGGGATGCGTACGCAGGCGTCGCGGTCTTCGAAGCCCCAGCTGGCCTGGGTTGCCGCGTTCACGGTGCCGCCCAGGCGGCGGAAGGCGTTCTGGTTCGGGGCGAAGATCGGCATGCAGTGGGGCAACAGCTCCAGGCAGCCGGCCACGGCATGGCGCAGGGCCTGTTGCTGGTTGGCGGCCAACAGGTTCTGGCCTTCGCCATCGTAGAGGCTGACGTGCACGTGCATGCCGCTGCCCGGGTGCTGCAGGTAGGGCTTGGCCATGAAGCTGGCGCGATAGCCGTGCTTGAGGGCGACGCCCCGGGTGCTGCGGCAGAACAGTGCGGCCCAGTCCGCGGCTTGCAGGCCATCATTGAGGTGGCCGAAGTTGATCTCGAACTGGCCGGGCCCAAGCTCCGCGGTGATCACCGTGGTGTCGACGCCCTGGGCGCGCGCGGCCTCGACCATTTCGTCGAGGACCGGAGCAAACCGTGACAGGCGCTCGATGTGCATGTTCGGCTGGTCGTCGGCATCGTCGGTCAGAGGGTCGCGGGGGAACTGCGGCTGGCCGTCACGCAGTTGCTTGTCGAACAGATAGAACTCCAGTTCGAACGCCACCACCGGGTGAATGCCTTTGCGCCGCATGCGCTCCAGCACTTGTGCCAGCACTTCGCGGGGTTCGAACTCGATGGGGTTTTCGGTGCCGTCGGAGGTGATCAGCATCTGCCCGATCGGCTGCGCTTCCCAGGTCACCGGCTTGAGGGTGCCCGGTACCAGGCGCCGCACCGCGTCCGGGTCGCCGTCGTGGAAGCAGTAGTCGCCGATTTTGAACAGCCCGCCCTGCACCCCCAGCAGCACGCAGTTCTGCGGCAACTTGAGGGCACTGCCGGCCGCCACTTTTTCGAGCATCTCGATCGGGTAGCGCTTGCCGTAGAAATGCCCGGGAATGTCCAGGGAGATGAGGTCGACGTAGCGCACCTCAGGGTAGCGTTGGCGGAAAACACGTACTTCAGCCAGCAGGTCGGAACAGGTAGCGTCCATCATCAAAGTTTCCTGTGTTGTCATCAGGTGTAAACCCACAGCACGCGGGTGAGTTGGTCGGTGAGGTTGCCGTAGCGACAGCGGGTATGGCTGTCGAGTTGAAAGCTGTCGCCGACCACCAGGGTCACCGGCTCGTCGTCTTCGTCCAGCCACAGCGTCAGTTCGCCTTCGAGCACGTAGCCGCCCTGCTCCGAGCTGTCGCTCAAGTGCCGCTCGCCACTGCTGGCACCGGCTTCCAGGCGGCTTTCGAGCATGGAGAACGAGGCCCTGATTTTCGGTGAAACGAGGATGTCGGTAATGCCATTGGCGTAGTACAGCGTGCGGCGCTCGTCGGGCCGGGTCACCCAGGGCAGCACCTTGGGCTTGGGCAAGCTGTAGAAGTAGGTAGTGGGCACGCCCAGGGTCTCGCTGATGGCCGTCAGGTCCGCCACCGTGGGCCGTGACAGACCGCGCTCGACTTGCGACAGGAAGCCCACGGATCGGTCGATTTTGTCGGCCAGTTCCTTGAGGGTGTACTTCTTGTGCTTGCGCAGGTCGTGGATGAGGATCGCCAGTGCGGCGATTTCTTCTTGCTTGTTCATGCCAGGGTTTCCCAAAGAGAATTCATCAAATGCTGTCACGCAGGCGGTACCACGCCTTGCCGATGGCTTCCAGGGGCGCCGCCAGGTATTGGCCACCGGGGAAACGCTCATTGTTCAGGCCCTGGTACAAGGCCAGCCCATCCGCGTCACCGAGGATTGCGTCGGACACCGCACGGGCAGCGGCCAGGGTCGGCAGCACGCCATGCCCGGAATAGCCCTGCAGCCAATAGAGATCGCCCCGCCGGCCGATATCGGGCGTGCGTTTGAGGGTCAGGTCGATATGCCCGCCCCAGGCGAATTCCAGTTCGCCCCCCTTGAGCTGGGGGAACACTCGCTCGAGAAACGGCCGGGTCGCCGCGGCGATGTCCCGGGGCATGCCCCCCAAGTAGGTGCAGCCGCCACCGAACAGCAGGCGGTTGTCCGGTGTGCGGCGGAAGTAGTCGAGCACGAACTGGTTATCGGTGACGCAGACGTTGCCCGGGAGCAAGGCGCTGGCCTGCCCGGCGGGCAGCGGCACGGTGGCCACCTGGTAGGTACCCACCGGCAGGACACGGCTGGCCAGTTGCGGATCGAGCTGGTCGAGGTAGGCATTGCACGCCAGCACCAGCACGTCCGCCCGGAGACTCCCGCGCTCGGTGGTGACCCGGTACTCACCGCCCTCCTCTCGATAACTCAGGGCTTTGCTCTGCTCAAAGATGCGCCCGCCCGCGCGCTCGATGGCCGCGGCCAGGCCCAGGGCCAGTTTCAGTGGGTTGAGGTGCCCGCCTTCGGGGTCATAGAGCCCCGCCTGATAGCGGTCGCTGGCGACCCATTGGGGCAACTGGTCGCGAGGGATGAACTGCAGCCCATCGTAGCCCCACTTGTGACTGGCCTCATGCTGCCACTGGGTGAGCAGCCTGACCCGGCGCGGCATGACCGAGGTCCACAGATGACCGGGGCGATAATCGCAATCAAAACCATGGCGGGCCGGCAGCTCGCGCAATTCCTGCGCGGCCCAGCACATGCTGTCCCACAGCCGGCGCGCACGCTCATACCCGAGCGCGGCCTCCAGAGGGGGCATGTCACACGACCAACCGAGTATTGCCTGCCCGCCATTGCGCCCCGATGCGGCCCAGGCCACACGACTGGCCTCCAGCAGCGTCACCCGCTTGCCCGCCAGGGCCAGGCGCAGGGCCGTGTGCAAGCCACTGAAGCCGGCCCCGATGATCACAACCTCGGTACGGTGCTCGCCCTCGAGCGCCCCACGCTCCAGCAAACGCTCCGCACAACTGTGGGCGTAATAGCTGGCGACATGCTGGGTGGACTGCTGGAACATAGGGGCACCATGAAATTATGTTTTTATAATTTCATGAAAAACTACAGTATAAATTTCACGTACGCAATCCACCCCGGCATCGAGCACCTTCAATGGGGGTTTACCCGACGGCTTGCCGACTCATTCGTGGTCGGGCGACTTGCCCTGGAACCGCGCCCGGTAACGCCCCGGGCTCTCACCCGTCCACTTCTTGAAGGCACGATGGAAGGCGCTGGGTTCCTGAAAGCCGATCTGCTCGGCAATCGCGGTGATGCTCGCCGGGGTCCGGCGCAGTTGCTCGATCGCCACCGCGCGGCGCACCTCGTCCTTGATTTCCTGGTACGAGCCGCCTTCGCGCTCCAGCCTGCGCCGCACGGTACTGGGGCTCAGGTGCTGTTCCTCGGCGAACGCCTGCAAGGTCGGCCATTGGCTGTAGTGGCTGTTGCGCAACCGCTGATGAACCTGAGAGGCCAGGCCATGCTGATTGCGGAAGCGGATCACCAGCCATTGCGGCGCGGTGCGCAAAAACGACTTGAGCGAGGCCAGGTCCTGCACCACCGGCAAGTGCAGAAAACGGCTGTCGAATTCGATTTCGGTACGCTCGGCACCAAAGGTCAGGTTGTTGCCCCAGAGCAACGCATCGTCACTCAGGGACAGACGCGGATGACGAAAGTCCGCGCGGTCGATGGGAATCCGCCGCCCACCCAGCCAGCACAGCAGGCTGATCATCAACACCAGGAAGGTCTCTTCGGCGAAACGCGCCACTTCATCGTCGCGGGCCTGGGTCTGCACGCTGATCACCGCGCGCTTGCCGCGCACCGTCAAGGTGCCGCGAAAGTCGCGCAGGAACAGGCCGAAGTTGACCAGGCACTGGCGCATGGCTTTTTCCAGCGTCGGCTCCTGGATCAGCGCGCGGCAGATCAAGGCGAAACTGCCGGGGGGCATGCCGTGGGAGTCGAGCCCGAAGAATTCGTCGTTCAATTCGCGGATCTGTGCCAGCCACAAGGCGGCAAAGGCGCTGGCGGGCACCCGCGCGGCCGGCTGGTCGATCAGGGCCGGATCGATGCCGGCGACTTCGAGTACAGACCGCAGGCGCTGCGGCTGGTCACGCAGCGCATGGATCATCGGGTACATGAAGTAGACCGCCACCGAATCCGTTTCCCGCATGTGTTCCTCTCTGGCTCATCATCCAAACATGGCAAAAAACGCCACCACCCTTGCACAGTTTTGGCATAGGCCACTGACGTGCCTGACTCTAGACTCGCGGCCATATCAACCGGCACTGCAGCGCAGCCCGCCAGACGTCGCCCATAGTACGCGAGCGGCTGGCGGTCCACGATGTTTAGCCAACGAATTGAAGACGTACCGAGGAATCCACCATGAACCCTTCCGATATTTTTGTAGTCAGCGCCGTCCGTTCTGCCATTGGCGCCTTTGGTGGCTCGCTCAAGGACGTTTCGCCCATCGACCTGGGCACCGCCGTCAGCCGCGCCGCCATCGAGCGCTCGGGCCTGGCACCGGAACTCATCGGCCACGTGGTCATGGGCCATGTGATTCCGACCGAAACCCGCGACGCCTACGTGTCCCGGGCCGTGGCGATCAATGCCGGCCTGACCAAGGAAACCCCGGCGTTCAACGTCAACCGCCTGTGCGGTTCCGGCCTGCAGGCCATTGTCAGTGCCGCCCAGAGCCTGATGCTCGGCGATGCCGATGCGGCACTGGCCGGTGGTGTCGAATCCATGAGCCGCGGCGCGTACATCCTGCCGCAGGCACGCTGGGGTGCGCGGATGGGCGACATGCAGGCCGTCGACTACATGCTCGGCGCCTTGCACGATCCGTTCGCCGGCATTCACATGGGCATCACCGCGGAAAACATCGCCGAACACTACGGCATTACCCGCCAGGCCCAGGACCAACTGGCGCTGGTCAGCCAGCAGCGTGCTGCACGAGCCATTGCCGAAGGACGTTTCGAAGGGCAGATCGTGCCGATTGAAATCGCCACCCGCAAAGGCACAGTGACCTTCGCCACCGACGAACACGTGCGCACCGATGCCAGCCTGGAGCAACTGGAGCGCATGAAACCTGCGTTCAAGAAAGACGGCAGCGTCACCGCAGGCAACGCCTCCGGCCTGAACGACGGCGCCGGCGCGCTGGTCCTGGCCACCGGCAAGATGGTGATGGAGCAAGGCCTCAAGCCCCTGGCCCGCCTGGTGAGCTATGCCCACGCGGGTGTCGAGCCGTCGATGATGGGCCTGGGGCCGATTCCCGCCACCCGCCTGGCGCTCAAGCGCGCCGGCCTGACCGTCGCCGACCTGGATGTGATCGAGTCCAACGAAGCCTTCGCTGCGCAAGCCTGCGCCGTTGCCCAGGAACTGGGCTTCGACCCGGAGAAGGTCAACCCGAACGGTTCCGGTATCTCCCTGGGTCACCCGGTGGGTGCAACCGGCGCGATCATCGCCACCAAGGCCATCCACGAACTGCATCGCAGCCAGGGCCGCTATGCGCTGGCGACCATGTGCATTGGCGGCGGCCAGGGCATTGCCGTGCTGTTCGAACGCGTTTAAGGACATGAGCATGAATCTGCAGCACATCGGCGTGATTGGCGCCGGCACCATGGGCAACGGCATCGCGCAGGTCTGCGCGCTGGCCGGCTTCAACGTGACCTTGCTGGACATCAGCGAGAGCGCCTTGCAGAAGGCGCTGGCCACCGTGGGCAAAAACCTCGACCGGCAGGTGGCCAAAGGCACGCTGAGCGAAGGGCAGAAACTCGCGGCCCTGGACAAGATCCGCACCGACACCGACTACGGCAGCCTGCACGGTGCGCAAATGGTGATCGAGGCCGCCACCGAAAACTTCGACCTGAAGCTGCGCGTGCTGCAACAGATCGCCGCCCAGGTCAGCAGCGACTGCGTGATTGCCTCCAACACCTCGTCGCTGTCCATCACCGAGTTGGCGGCCAGCGTCAGCGAGCCGGGGCGGTTCATTGGCTTGCACTTCTTCAACCCGGTGCCGGTCATGGCGCTGATCGAAGTGATTCGCGGCCTGCAAACCAGCGACGCGACCCACGCCCTGGCCCTGGAAATGGCCAAGGCCCTGGGCAAGACCGCCATCACCGCCGGCAATCGCCCGGGCTTCGTGGTGAACCGGATCCTGGTGCCGATGATCAACGAAGCCATCCAGGTGCTCGATGAAGGCCTGGCCAGCGCCGAAGACATCGATGCCGGCATGCGCCTGGGCTGCAACCAGCCCATCGGACCGCTGGCACTGGCCGACCTGATCGGCCTGGACACCTTGCTGGCGATCATGCAGGCGTTCTACGACGGCTTCAACGACAGCAAGTACCGCCCTGCCCCGCTGCTCAAGGAAATGGTTGCCGCGGGCTATCTGGGACGCAAGACCGGTCGTGGTTTCCATCGCTATGACTGATCGCTGCTCACGCTTTGCCGAGAGCCGGGACAAGGCCCTGGAGCTGTTCGCCAGCAAGGGGTTCGGCCAGGTCGGCATGCGTGAGCTGGCAACGTACCTGGGGCTTACCCCAGGTTCGTTGTATCACCATTTCCCCAGCAAGCAGCACTTGCTGCTGGACCTGATCGAGGAGTTCTACGAGGAACTGCTGACCACCCTCAGCCGCCTCGAGCGGCAACCCCGGGACCCGCGCGACAGCCTGCACGCCCTCATCCAGGCCCACCTGAGCCTGCATCAGGAGATGCCCTGCCACTACCGCCTGGTGGAACGCGACAGCAGTTGCCTGAACGAGGATCAGCAAGCCCGCGTCCAGCAGTTGCAGGAACGCTATGAGCAGCATCTGATGCGCCTGCTCTGCACCACCCAGCGCCTGCCCGACCTCCGCTCACAGGCCACCGGACACGCCATCGCCAACCTGCTCAACGGTGCGCCCAACTGGCTGGCGCAGCACCCGCTGGAAACCTGGGAACGCAACCGTCTGCTGGAAAGCCTGATGGTCGGTGCCATTGAACGCGTGCTGTGGGATGACGCCCAGATGGCCGCTGTTCAGGCCAACGTTGCCTGAGTAACTCCACCCCCGCCGCAAGCCTCTTTCACCTGCATCGCCCCATCACCACCCACTCGATTCGAAGTCGGTCAACGCCCCGTATCGCCTGCTTCCGAGCCCCTGAAGTGCCGCGCCAGCACCTGACTGGCACCGGCAATGACCAACGCGACCATGATCAACACGACGGCAACCGCAAAGGTGATCTGCATGCCGGTCCCAATGGCCTGCGGCTGAGCACGGGTGAGGTCGGACACCCCCGAGCCCAGGGCGAACACCGCCCCCATGAACGCCGCCCCGGTGATCAGCCCAAGGTTGCGTGACAGACTGAGCAACCCGGCGATCACACCCCGCTGCTGCGCACTCACGCCGTCCATAATCAAGGTGTTGTTGGCCGTCTGGAATAACGCATAACTGGCGGTCAGGCCCATCATCGGCACGACATAGCCGGCGATCCCCAGATGGGCCGGCAGCATCGCCAGCGCACTCGCGGCAAGGGCCATGGACACGAGCCCGAACACCGTCACCCGGCGGGCACCGAAACGGTCGACGATGCGGCCGGCCGGTACCCCGGTCAGCGCCGCGACGCAGGGGCCCGCCGACAGGACCAGCCCGACCGCCAGGGCATCGAGCCCCAGCCCACGGGCGAGGTAAAACGGCCCGACCACCAGGGTCGACATGATCACCGTCGAGACCAGCAGGCTCATGGCAAGGCCCGCGCTCAAGGACCGATTGCGCAACAGCGCCAGGCAAACCAGCGGTGCTTCACCCCGTGACTCGACCCAGGCAAAGAGCCCGACGCCACAGGCGGCCGCCAGCAGCAGAATGCCATTGAGCGCGCCGAAGTGGCCCTGGCCGAGGGTCATGGCCAGCGCATACGCGGCGAGCGTGAGCGCCAGCACCAGCGTGCCTACGGCATCAAAAGCGGCTTTGTTGCGTGGTGTGCGTGGACGGTCCACGGGCAAGTATCGCCAGGCAAGCAATAGACTGATGATGCCCAGCGGCACATTGACCAGAAAGATCGCCTGCCAGCCGACACTGGCGATCAACACCCCGCCCAGGGACGGCCCCAACGTCGTGCCGAGCGCCGACATCGACCCCAGCAAGCCCATGGCCCTGCCCGTTCGGGCCTGGGGCACGGTGTCAGCGACCAAGGCCACGGTCAGGGCCATCATGATCGCGGCACCAAGGCCCTGCACGGCGCGGGCAGCAATCAGCCAGCCGAGCGTCGACGCCAGGCCGCACGCCAGTGAAGCGCCGGTGAAGATGCCGATCCCAACCAGCAGCAAGCGCCGGCGCCCTACCAGATCACCGAGCCGGCCGACACTGACAATCAAGGTGGTGATGGCCAGCAGGTAGGCCAGGACAATCCATTGCACCTGGGCAAAGGACGCGTCGAACGCCCGGGCCAGGGTCGGCAAGCCGGCATGGGCGATGCTGGTATCCAGTGACGGCAACACCATCGACAGCGACAGACTGGCGAGCGCCCACCGGGCAGCAGGTGTCGGCTTCGCGCCTTCAGCGGTATTGGCCTGGGTCATGGCATTCATGGTTAGTGGCTCCAGAAAAGTCGTGATCCAGAGCCTATGCCGGTTGCTGGCAAGGCGGAAGACGCAGCATTTGCACTCAATACCTGCACCAGACGCCATGCCAGGGTCCGGCCGTGCTACCGTACAAGCATGTCGACGCCCGATCTGAACTTACTGATTACCCTGGATGCGCTGCTCGCCGAAGGCAGTGTCGCGCGCGCGGCCCAGCGGCTGCACCTGAGCCCCTCGGCGATGAGCCGGGCGCTGGCGCGATTGCGCAGCACCACCGGCGACCCGCTGCTGGTCAGGGCCGGACGCAGCCTGGTGCCAACCCCGCGTGCCATCGCCTTGCGCGAACAGGTCCGGCAACTGGTGCACGACGCCGAAGCGGTGCTGCGTCCGGCCGAACAGCTGGACCTTGGGCAACTGGTTCGCACCTTCACCCTGCGCACCAGCGACGGTTTCGTGGAAAATTTCGGCCCTGGCCTGATCGCTCGCCTGCGCGCCGAAGCCCCCGGCGTACGCCTGTTTTTCCTGCAGAAACTCGACAAGGACAGCGCGCCGCTGCGCGACGGCAGCGTCGACCTGGAAACCGGCGTGGTCAGCGAGTCGACCAGCCCGGAGCTGCGTAGCCGGGCCCTGTTCGAGGATCGATTCATTGGCGTGGTGAACAGTGCCCATCCCTTGAGTCAGGGCGAAATCACCCCGGCCCGGTATGGGGCCGGCCAGCACATCCTGGTGTCGCGCCGGGGCTTGGCCAAGGGCCTGCTGGACGAGCGATTCCAGTCCCTGGGGCTGACACGGGACATCGTCACCCTGGTCAGTGGCTTTTCGGCCGCGCTGGCACTGGCGCGGGCTTCGGACCTGATCGCCACCGTCCCCGAACGCCACACCCACCACCTGCGTGCCGGCCTGTACAGCTTCGTGCTGCCGCTGCCGGTGCCCCCGATCACCCTGTCGATGATCTGGCACCCACGGATGGACGCCGATCCCGCCCACCGCTGGTTGCGCGAGTGCATTCGCCAGGAGTGCGCCCACGTGCTCAGCCAACCGGCAGCCGAGTTCTGATACCTCGGCTGTAGCCGTCGGTAACATCGCGCCCCATCCAGGTGCGCCCGGACACCGAAGCCCCCTTGCTCTATCCGTCAAGCAAGAGGGCCCCGGCGCCGTGGCGTATTTTGTGCATGTCTTGGCGACTCCATTATGTTCGAAGCTCCCATGCGCCCCAAGGAACTGAAACTCTGGACCACCGGTGTCGCCCACCTGCTGGACCTGCCCGCCGGGCACCCACGGCTGGCGGGCTTGAGCCACTGGTTGCGGCAGGTGTGCCCGGTCGATCATTTCGTGTTGTTCGTCTACGAAGGCAACCACCGCCCCCTGGCCCTGTTCGATACCTTCCCCGCCGACAAGCGCGCGGTGTATGTCGATGACTATCAGTGCGGGCCCTATCTGCTCGACCCCTTCTACCTCGCCTGCACCCGCCGGCAGGCGCCTGGCCTGTGGCGCCTGCGCCAGTTCGCGCCCGACCATTTCTACCTCGGCGAGTATTACCTGACCTATTACCAGCAAACCGGCCTGGCCGAAGAAGTGGCGTTTTTCGTCGACCTGGGCGACGGTGCCATGGCGGTGCTCTCGCTGATGCGCTCCAGCGCCAACTGCGCCTTCAGCCGCGATGAAATGCAGTTGATCGAGTGTGCCCAGGCCGTGGTCGAACAGGTCATCGGTGAAGCCTGGCACCAGCGCCAGGCCCAGCAACCACGCCCGGCCCAGGACCTGGACTTCAAGATCCGCGAAGCCTTCGACCAGTTCGGCGCACACACCCTCACCGGCCGCGAACAGGAAATCGTACGGCTGCTGTTGCGCGGCCACTCCAGCGCCTCGGTGGCCGAACAACTGACCATCAGTCCCGGCACGGTGAAGATCCACCGCAAGAACATCTACGCCAAGCTCGGCATCGGCAGCCAGTCCGAACTGCTGGGGCTGTTCATCCGCGAGCTCACTGAGGATCAGTTGCAAGCTTCAAGCTACAAGCTGCAAGAAGATCGCAGCCGTACCATCAGCGTGTAGCTGCCCCTATCCTATCCCCCAAGGGATATATACACGGCAAAACCCCCGTTGCTAGTTTGGCCCTCGACGCACTGATGCATCACTGCAAGGGAGCCGGACCGTGAACGACAGCCAGCCAAGCGATATCGAATTCTGCAATGTGGTCAAGCGCTATGGCGAGGTGCCGGCCGTCGATGGCCTGAACTTCACCGTGCGGCGGGGCTCGTTCCATTCCTTCCTTGGCGGTTCGGGCTGCGGCAAGACCACCACCCTGCGCATGATCGCCGGCTTCGAGCAGCCCACCAGCGGTGAGGTGCGCCTGGCCGGTAAAAACGTCGCCGGAGTGCCTGCCTTCGAACGCCCGGTGAACATGGTGTTCCAGCATTACGCCCTGTTCCCGCACCTGACGGTGGCCCAGAACATCGCCTACGGCCTGCGTTATCGCACTCCACGGCCGGACAAGAACACCCAGGCGCGCATGGCCGATGAGGCCCTGGAAATGGTGCGCCTGAGCGGCTTCGGCCAGCGCAAGCCGAGTGAGCTGTCCGGCGGTCAACAACAGCGCGTGGCCCTGGCCCGGGCGCTGGTCAACAAGCCCACGGTATTGCTGCTCGACGAGCCGCTGGCGGCCCTCGACCGCAAGCTGCGCAAGGAAATGCAGTCCGAGTTGCTGCGCCTGCAGCGGGAGGTCGGCATCACCTTCGTGCTGGTCACCCACGACCAGGAAGAAGCGTTGTCGATGAGCGACAGCATCAGCGTGATGCACAACGGTTCAATCATCCAGACCGCCACCCCCGAACAACTCTATGAAGCCCCGGCCAGTCGCTACGTGGCCGACTTTATCGGTGAATCGAATCTGTTCAACGGCACGGTACACCGGCTGCACGGCAACTCGGTGGTGTTGCGCACCGCCCAGGGCCTGGAGCTGACCAGCCCGCTGACACCCACCGGTAAACCCCTGAGCGCTGACGCCGACGGCTGCATCGCCGTGCGCCCGGAGCTGATCAGCATCGCCGGCGCCAACACCGACATGACCCGCGAAGTGACCCTGCAAGGCTGCGTGGAGGACCGCATCTACCTGGGCAACTCCACCGAATACCGGGTGCGCACCCGGGCCTTTGGCGTGGTCTGCGTGCGGGTGCCGCGCCAGCAGGATCACGGCGCCAACGTATTCGAACACGGCGCTGCGGTCAGCGTCGGCTGGGATCACGCCAATGGCTTGGCCATGGCGTTGTAAATCATCGATTCGTTTCATCAACCGGATGTGGAGCGTGCCATGGACCAGAAGACGTTTATCAAAACCCTGCGCAGCTGGCAGAACGGCTCGATCAGCCGCCGTGAATTCCTCGGCCGCACGGGCCTGGGCATTGCCGCGGCAGTGGTCGCCAGCAACCTGCCGGGCCTGCTGACCTCAACCGCCGAGGCGGCCGAGTCGACCAAGCTCGGCGATCGCCTGTCCCTGGCCACTTGGCCGAACTATCACAGTCAGGAGAACCTCGACGCCTTCGCCAAAACCACCGGCGCCCGGGTCTCCATGAGCGTGTTCGGTTCCAACGAAGAAATGCTCGCCAAACTCCAGGCCGGCGGCAGTGGCTGGGACGTGCTGGTGCCGACCAACTACACCATCAGTACCTATGTCGGCCTGGGCCTGATCGAACCGCTGGACCTGTCGCGCATTCCCAACTTCGATGCCGCCGCCTTCCAGCAGAAGTTCATGGCCCAGGGCACGGTGGACGGCAAGGTCTATGCGGTGCCGAAGAACTGGGGCACCACCGGCATGCTCTACGACAGCGGCAAGCTGAAGAACGGCCCCACCAGCTGGAAGCAATTCTGGGAAGCCGCCCAAGGCCCCGCCAGCGGCCGGGTGATAGTGCATGACTACCAATTGACGGCCATTGGCAACGCCCTGAAAAGCTTCGGCTACAGCTTCAACTCTCTGGACCCGAAAGAACTGGCCGATGCGGAAAAACTGCTGATCCAGGTCAAGCCCCACCTGTTCGCCATCAACTCCGATATCCAGCCCTCGATGCGCAGCGGCGACGCCTGGCTGGCGATGTGCTGGACCGGCGACGCCTCGCAATTGCATCGCGACAACCCGCAGATGCAATTCGAACTGGGCAAGGAAGGCGGCGAGCTGTGGAGCGACTTCTTCGCCATCCCCAAAAGTTCGGAGCACAAGGACGCGGCCTATGCCTTCATCAACTACCTGATGGACCCGCAACACAACAAGCTCGAAGTGTTGAGCCACGGCTACCCCAGCGGTGACAAGCGCGTCGATGCCCTGCTGCCGGTCGCCATGCTCGACGATCCGATCATGTACCCGGCTGCCGAAGCCTTGAGCCCCCTGGAGTTCGGTGCCGCCGCGACACTCACCAGCCCTGCGCGCGCCGAGCTGATGGCCCGCTTCAAGTCCGCCTGATCGCTTTGCCATGGCCCACGAGGAGTCGCCCATGAATGCCGCCACCCACCCGCAGACGGTGCTGCCGGGCAATGCCCTGTCCGCCGGGGCCCGCCCACGGCGCAGCCTCGGTCGGCGGATCACCCTGCTGATGCTGTTGCCCTCGACCCTGTGGTTCCTGCTGCTGTTGCTGATGCCATTGGTGATTATCCTGGTGTTCAGCTTCGGTGAGCGCAGCGCCGTCGGCGGGTATGACGGCGGCTTCACCCTGGGCAACTACCTGAACCTTGGCTCGCGGGCCGCGGCGCTCGGCAACACCTTGTTGCTGGCGCCGCTGGGCACCCTGGTGTGCCTGGTGGCGGCCTACCCGTTGGCGTACTTCCTGGCGGTCAAGGTCAGTCGGAACCGCTCGCTGTTGCTGACACTGGTCATCGTGCCGTTCTGGACCAGCTTCCTGATCCGCACCTATGCCTGGATCTTCATCCTCAGCGGCAAGGGGATTCCGGCGCTGCTGGCCAGCCTGGGCCTTGAGGACGTACGGCTGATCAACACGCCGTGGGCGGTGCTGATCGGCATCGTCTACGGCTACCTGCCGCTGATGGTCTTCCCGATCTACGTCAGCCTGGAAAAACTCGACAAACGCCTGCTCGAAGCCTCCGCCGACCTCGGCGCCAGTGCCTTCGAAAGCTTTCGGCGGATCACCCTGCCGCTGTCCGCGCCGGGAGTCATCACCGGAGTGATGCTGGTGTTCATCCTGCTGATGGGTGAGTTCCTGATCCCGGCCATTCTCGGCGGCGGCAAGGTGTTCTTTGTCGGCAATGCGCTGGTCGACCTGTTCCTGCAATCGCGCAACTGGCCGTTCGGCAGCGCGCTGGCGATGACCCTGGTGGCGATGATGCTGGTGATCATCGGCCTGTATTTGAAGATCGTGGCGCGCTACGGCGGCCGCCCTGCAGACGGAGGCCTGTGACATGTGGCTGCGCAGTTATTCCGCCTCGCTGTACCTGTTCCTCTACGCCCCCATTGCCCTGATCGTGCTGTTCAGCTTCAACGCCGGACGCAGTGGCCTGGCCTTCGAATGCTGCTCGGTGCAATGGTTCGGCCGCGCCTTCGGCAACCCGTTCATCATGGAGGCGCTGGGGCACAGCGCGTTCATTGCCTTCTGTTCGGCGGTGCTGGCCACCCTGTTCGGCACCCTGGCGGTGTTCGGCCTGCAACGGGCCGGGCGCAAAGTGCGCCTGCTGTTCGATGCCCTGACCTACTGCGCGATCATCATCCCCGGCATCGTCATCGGCATCTCGACGCTGATCGCCTTCATCAGCCTGTTCGACCTGATCAACCCGCTGCTGGCCAGTTGGCTGCCGGATATGCCCCGGTTGAACATGGGCTTTTTCACCGTGATCGCCGCCCACTCGCTGTTCACCATGGCCCTGGTGATGGTTATTGTGCGCAGCCGCGTCGACTCCCTGGACAAGGCCTTGCAGGAAGCCTCGGCCGACCTGTACGCGCCGCCCATGGCCACCTTCTGGCGGGTGACCCTGCCGCAGATCAGCCCGGCCATCATGGCCGGCTTCCTGCTGGCGTTCACCTTCAGCTTCGACGATTTCATCATCGCCTTCTTCGTCGCCGGGTCCGAAACGACCTTGCCGATCTACATCTTTTCCTCGATCCGCCGTGGCGTGACGCCAGAGATCAACGCGGTCTCGACCGTGATCATCTGTGTCTCGCTGGCCCTGCTGTTCACTTCCCGCTACCTGCAAAACCGTCGCGCCGGCGGCCAGGAGTCTCACCATGCATGATCAGCTCTACATCAACGGCGAATGGGTCAGCCCGGACCTGGGCGGTTACCTGGAGGTCATCGACCCGGCCACCGGACAGGCCTTTCATCAAGTGGCGGCAGGCACCGAGGAAGACATCGACCACGCTGTGCGGGCGGCCCGACGCGCGTTCGACAACGGCTGGGGCCGGACCTCGGGCGCCGAGCGTGCGCAGTGGCTGGAGGCGCTGGCCGATGAACTGGAAAGTGGCCAGCCGGCACTGGCCGAACTGGAAGTGCGGGACAACGGCAAACCGCTGCCCGAAGCGCAATGGGACATCGGCGATGCGATTGGCTGCTTTCGTTACTACGCCGGCCTTGCCCGTGAACTGGACGAACGCCAGGACCAGCCGCTGGCCCTGCCGGATGCCCGCTTCCGGTGCCGCATCCGTCACGAGCCAATTGGCGTAGCGGGACAGATCATCCCGTGGAACTACCCGCTGTTGATGGCCGCCTGGAAGGTCGCGCCGGCCCTGGCCGCCGGTGCCACGGTGGTGTTGAAACCGTCCGAACTGACGCCCTTGACCGCCCTGGAACTGGCCGCCGCCGCTGATCGCATCGGCCTGCCCGCCGGCGTGCTGAACCTGGTCACCGGCCTTGGCGCCGAGGCCGGCAGCCCACTGACCGAACACCCCGGTGTGGACAAGCTGGCCTTTACCGGCAGTGTGCCGACCGGGGCGAAAATCATGTCGGCGGCTGCCCGAGACATCAAGAACATCAGCCTGGAACTCGGAGGGAAGTCGGCGTTCATCGTGTTCGACGATGCCGATGTCGAGGCGGCCGTGGAATGGATTCTGTTCGGGATCTTCTGGAACCAGGGCCAGGTGTGCAGCGCCACGTCACGCTTGCTGGTGCAAGAGCGCATCGCTGCGCGACTGATCGAACGACTGGTGGAGGAAACGCGCAAGATCACCATCGGCCCGGGCCTGCAGCCCGGCGTACTGCTGGGTCCGCTGGTGAGTCAAAGCCAGTACGACAAGGTGCTGGGGTTCATCGACCAGGGGCTGGCCAGTGGAGCCCAGCTGTTGACCGGTGGCCGCCGTCCGGCCCACCTGCCCCAGGGCTATTTCGTGGAGCCGGCGATCTTCGATGAGCCTGGACACAGCAGCATCCTCTGGCGCGAAGAAGTATTCGGCCCAGTGCTGTGCATCAAGCGTTTCAAGACTGAAGACCAGGCCGTGCAGATGGCCAACGCCAGCCGATTCGGTCTCGCCGCCGCCGTCATGAGCGCCGACCCGCAGCGCACCACACGCATCGCCAACCAGCTACGGGCCGGCATTGTCTGGGTCAACTGCTCGCAGCCGACCTTTGTCGAAGCGCCCTGGGGCGGCATGAAACACAGCGGCATAGGCCGGGAACTGGGCCAGTGGGGGTTGCACAACTACCTGGAGGTCAAGCAGGTGACCGAGTACATCAGTGACCAGCCGTGGGGCTGGTACCTGAAATAACCCGCCCGCCTTCCAGGCCGGCCACGGCGACGGTGGCCGGCCTGTTCGCGCTTACCAGAGTGGCAGGCTGTAGCTGACGATCAAACGGTTCTCGTCGATGTCGCTGGCGAAGCTGGTGCGATACGTCGCATTGCGCCATTTCAAGCCCACGTTTTTCATCGGACCACTCTGGATCACGTAGCCGATGTCGGTGTTGCGCTCCCACTCCTTGCCGTCGCCTGGCGCCGCGCCCAGATTGATCTGGTCACCCTTGACGTAACGGGTCATGAAGGTCAGGCCGGGAATGCCGAGACCGGCAAAGTTGAAGTCGTAACGGGCTTGCCAGGAGCGCTCGTCCTGGTTGGCGAAATCGTTGATCTGCACCAGGTTGACCAGGTAGGGGTCGGCGCCGTTGACGTTGGCAAACCCGGTATCGCCACTCATTTTCTGATAGGTGAGGCCAAAGGCATGGGCCCCCAATGAGTAGGTGAACATGGCGCCGAGCATACGGTTGTCGACGTTGCTGTTGCCGTCGTCGGTCGAATCGGCCCAGCGCAGGTCGGATTTCAGCGACTGCCCCTCCACCACCGGCAACACGTGGGTCAGCGTCAGGTAGTTCTGCTTGTACAGGCCGTCCAGGTTCGCATAGTGATAACCGGTGGTGAGCGCACTGTTCCATTTGTAATCGCCTCCGATGAAGTCGAACTCGTCGGTGGTGGCATTGGCCCCGGTGACGATGTTACGGCGCGGCCCCTTCATGATTGTCATGTCTTCGCGGTTTGACGAGTTGCGCTGGCTGACCTGGGTCAGGCGACCGCCGTTGAACGTGAAGTTTTCCAGGTCCATCGAGTTCAACAAACCGCCCTGGAACGTCTGGGGCAACAGGCGCGAATCGTTGGGCTGCAAGACCGGCAACTTGGGAATCAGGGTGCCCAGCTTGAGGGTCGACTTGGAGACCCGCAGCTTGCCGGTCAGGCCCAGTTCGCTGTAGTCGTCCGGTGCCCTTTTCGATGTTGGACCCTGTGGCAGCAAACCCGTGACACCGGCGCGATCGGGGCTCGAATCGAGCTTGATCCCCAGCAGTCCGAGGGCATCGACCCCCACACCCACGGGGCCTTCGGTGAAACCGGACTCGTAGCGCAGAATGAAACCCTGCGCCCATTCCTCGCCCTTGCTTTGGGGGGCGCCTGACTGGCGGAAGTCCCGGTTCATGTAGAAGTTTCGGGTATCCACACTGGCCTTGCTGTCATCCAGGAATGCGGCTGAAGCCGGAGCACACACCCCCATGACCCCGGCCAGACCAGACAACTGAACAATACGGACAGAACGTATGACGTGCATAAGACTCTCTTTTTATTGTTGTGGGTTAGCACACCCGGGCAAACACCCTGGGCTCCAGACATTACTTGCAAGCAGACAGACGCCACCGCCCGGCGCAAACCTGGATCTGCGCGGTTCACAACGACGGTGGAATCGAATCAGGCCCTAGAAATTGCGGCGACTGAGCTTGAGTACCCAGCCGACGATGCCGACCCGGAACAACAGCACGCAGATGACGAAGATCATCCCCAGGATCACATGCACCCACTCCCCCAACGGTCCGTTGGACAAGTAGCTTTGCAGGGTGACCACCACGGTGGCGCCCACCAGCGGGCCAAGGACCGTGCCGACGCCCCCGAGCAGGGTCATCAGAATCACCTCGCCGGACATGTGCCAGTGCGCGTCCGTCAACGACGCCAACTGGAACACCACGGTCTTGGTCGAACCGGCAAGGCCGGTCAGCGCCGCCGAAATCACGAACGCCAGCAGCTTGTGGGCATCGACGTTGTAACCCAGGGAAATCGCCCGTGGCTCGTTCTCGCGGATCGCCTTGAGTACCTGGCCGTAGGGCGAATGAATGGTGCGCTGGATGACGGCGTAACCGAACACGAACACCGCCAGCACGAAGTAGTACATCGTCAGGTTGTTGCTCAGGTCGAACACCCCGAACAACTGGCCGCGCGGCACGCCGTGCAGGCCGTTCTCACCACCGGTGAACGGCGCCTGTACAAAGATGAAGAACACCAGTTGTGCCAGCGCCAGGGTGATCATCGCGAAGTAGATGCCCTGGCGACGGATCGCCAACAGACCGAACAACAGCCCCAGAACCGCCGAGGTCAGGGTCCCGGCGAGAATCCCCAGTTCAGTCCCCAGGCCACTGTAGTGGCTGAGCAGGAACCCGGTGACATAGCCACCGGTCGCGAGAAACGCGGCATGACCAAAGGACAGCAGTCCGGCGTAGCCCAGCAGCAGGTTGAAGGCACAGGCGAACAGGGCAAAACACAGCAACTTCATCAGGAACACCGGGTACACCGCCATGGGTGCCACCAGCGCGACGGCGAACAGCGCCAGATAGAACCAGCGCTTGCGCCGAACGGCTGCCTGCCGTCGCTCCTGCACCACTTGCGGTTGCAAGTGCACAACACCCTGCTTGATTTCCAGACTTGTCATCTTCATGCCTCCTTTCCGAACAGTCCCACGGGACGTACCAGCAGCACGAGCACCATGACCAGGAACACCACGGTATTGGCCGCTTCTGGATAAAAGACCTTGGTCAGCCCTTCGATCAGGCCCATGGCCAGGCCGGTGACAATGGCCCCCATGATCGACCCCATGCCACCGATCACCACCACGGCGAACACCACGATCAGCAGGTTGGCGCCCATGGTCGGCGTGACCGAATAGATCGGCGCGGCCAGCACACCGGCAAAGGCCGCCAGGGCGGCGCCATAGCCATAGGTCAGGGTGATGAGCAACGGCACGTTGATGCCGAAGGCCTGCATCAGCTTCGGATTCTCGGTACCGGCGCGCAGATAGGAACCCAGGCGGGTGCGCTCGATCATGAACCAGGTGACCAGGCACACCGCCAGCGCGGCCACGATGACCCAGGCGCGGTACGTCGGCAGGAACATGAAGCCGAGGTTGTAGCCGCCCTTGAGTTGCTCCGGCATCGGATAGGGGGATCCGGACACGCCGAACAGTTTGACGAACGAGCCTTCGACGATCAGCGCCAGGCCGAAAGTCAGCAGCAGGCCATACAGGTGATCCTCACCGGCGATGCGCCGCAGCAGGAAGCGCTCGATCAACACGCCGATCACGCCCACCAGCAACGGCGCCAGCACCAGCGCCACCCAATAGTTGACGCCCAGGTAGTTGAGCCCGAGCACTGCGGTGAAGGCGCCGAGCATGTACTGGGCGCCGTGGGCGAAGTTGATGATCCGCAACAGGCCGAAAATGATCGCCAGGCCCAGGCTGAGCAAGGCATAGAACGCACCGTTGATCAGCCCCAGGAGCAACTGCCCGGACAGTACGCTCAGAGGAATACCGAATATCAGAGTCATGAATTACCACTCGCAAAAGTCCGTGACGCCCGGCTGCCAGCAGCCGGGCAAATAACTTCAGTCACGCATCGATCAGCTTTTGGTCAGCAGCTTGCACTTACTTTCGGACACCGGGCGGTAAGCCTCGTCCCCGGGGATGGTGCGTACAATCTTGTACAGGTCCCACTCGCCCTTGGATTCGGCCGGGGTCTTGACCTGGACCAGGTACATGTCATGGACCATGCGGCCATCGGCGCGGACCTTGCCGTTCTTGGCGAACATGTCATTGACCGGCGTCGCCATCATCTGCGTGCGCACGGCCTGCGCCTCGTCGCTGCCCGTGGCCTTGACCGCATTGAGGTAGTTCATGGTGGCCGAATAGATACCCGCCGGCACCATGCCCGGCATCTTGCCGAAACGCTGGTGGTAGCGCTGGGCCCAGGCACGGCTCTCGTCATTCATGTCCCAGTACCACCCCGTGGTCAGCATCAACCCCTGGGTCACGCCCAGCCCCATGGCATGGATGTCGTTGAGAAACACCACCATGCCGGCCAGTTTCTGCCCGGACTGGGCCACCCCGAACTGGCTGGCGGTCATCAACGAGTTGACGGTGTCGGCACCGGCATTGGCGAAGGCGATCACATCCGCCCCCGAGCCCTGGGCCTGCAAGATGTAGGAGGAGAAGTCACTGCTCGGGAACGGGTGCCGAACCTTGCCGACCACCTTGCCGCCATCCGCTTCGACGACCTTGCTGATGTCCGTTTCCATCGCGTGACCGAAGGCATAGTCGGCGGTGAGGATGAACCAGTTCTTGCCGCCGTCGGCGAGCACCGACTTGGCGGTGCCGTTGGCCAGGGCGTAGGAGTCGTAGGTCCAGTGAATGTGATTGGGCGAGCAGTATTCATTGGTCAGGCTGGAGGCCGCTGCGCCGGAAATCAGCGCCAGTTTCCCGGACTGCTCCACCACCTTGCTCGCCGCCAGCACCACCGAGGACGCCACCATGCCGGTGACCATGTCGACATTGCGCTCATCGACCCACTGGCGCACGGTGTTGGCGCCGACATCCGGCTTGTTCAGGTCATCGGCGCTGAACACGACAATCTTCTTGCCATTGACCTGGCCGCCGAAATCTTCAATGGCCATGTTCAACGCTTCCAGGCCACCGGGGCCGGACAGGTCACGGTAGGTCCCCGACATGTCCGCCAGGTAACCGATACGGATTTCGTCGTTACTGATCTCGGCCTGGGCCGCGCTGGCGATCAGGCTGGAGACGAGGATGGCGCTTGCTGTGTGCTGAAAAACCTTCATGTAGTTCACCCACTGTCCGAGTTTATTTTTATTGTTCCAGGCAAAGCGGCCCCGTGCCGTCGGGCTCTGGGCCACGGCGACGTGCGTAGTGCGCGGGGTAAAACGGGGTTCAGACGCCGAGACAGCTGTGCAGCAGTTCCTGCTTGGCGCCCAGTTCGGCGGCGCTGATTTGCTCCACGATCTGGCCGTGTTCCATCAGGTAATGACGGTCGGCCAAGGGCGCGGCGAAACGGAAATTCTGCTCCACCAGAACGATGGTCAGGCCCTTGTGCTTGAGCTTGATCAACACTTCGGCGAGCTTCTGCACGATCACCGGCGCCAGGCCCTCGGTGATCTCGTCCAGCAGCAACAGATTGGCGCCGGTACGCAGGATCCGCGCCATGGCCAGCATCTGCTGCTCACCGCCAGACAGGCGCGTGCCCTGGCTGAAACGGCGCTCGTACAGGTTGGGGAACATCTCGTAGATCTCATCGAGACTCATGCCGTTACTGCGTACCATCGGCGGCAGTAGCAGGTTCTCCTCGACGTTGAGGCTGGCGAAAATGCCCCGCTCTTCCGGGCAATAGCCGACGCCCAGGCGCGGGATCAGGTGCGCGGAAAGGCCGATGGTCTCGTTGCCGTTGACCACGATGGAACCGGTCCGGCGCCCCACCATATTCATGATTGCGCGCAGCGTCGTGGAGCGTCCTGAACCGTTGCGTCCCAGTAGCGTAACCAGTTCGCCGCGCCGTACTTGCAGGTCGATGCCATGCAGGATGTGGGACTCGCCGTAGAAGGCATGCAGGTCTGCGATACGCAGTTGTTCGAATTCCGGGGTCTGCAGGCTGCTCATGCGTGGGCCTCCTCGAGCATGGCGGCTTCGCTGCCCAGGTAGGCTTCGCGCACCTGCGGGTTGGCGGAAACACTGGCGTAGTCACCTTCGGCGAGAATCGCACCACGGGCCAGCACGGTAATGCGGTCGGACAGCTCACTGACCACACTGAGGTTGTGCTCCACCATCAGCACCGTGCGCCCCACTGCCGCGCGGCGTACCAGCTCAATGACCATGTTCACGTCCTCGTGCCCCATGCCCTGGGTCGGTTCGTCGAGCAGCAGCACGCCAGGGTCCAGTGCCAGGGTGGTGGCCAGCTCCAGTGCACGTTTACGGCCGTAGGGCAGTTCGATGGTCTGGGTGTGGGCATAGTCGAGCAGGCCCACCTGATCCAGCATCTGCATGGCCCGTTCGTTGAGTGCGTCGAGACTGCGCTCGGACTTCCAGAAATGGAAAGAGTCGCCCTGCTTGCGCTGCAGCGCCACGCGCACGTTTTCCATCACGCTCATGTGGCCGAACACCGCCGAGATCTGGAATGAACGCACCAGCCCCAGGCCGGCAATCTCGTTGGGTTTGAGGTGGGTGATGGGCTTGCCCAGGTAGAGGATTTCACCTCGGGTGGGGGGGAGAAACTTGGTGAGCAGATTGAAAACCGTCGTTTTGCCGGCGCCGTTAGGTCCGATCAATGCGTGGATGTGTCCCTTCTGCACACGCAGATCAACCGAATCCACGGCGGTAAAGCCGCGAAACTCCTTGGTCAGGCCGCGTGTTTCCAACACAAACTCTGGTGACATGTGGAGCCCTCTAACCTTGATTGTTTTTATTGGTTATGGCGCTGCTGACACACTTGCTTTCATGTTTACGTTTACGTAAGCGTTATGAAATATACAAAAGTCCTACACGGACAACAGAATCAACATGTATCCAAATGTTTCGCGACCGTTACAAATGTTTGGCAAGCGCTCAAGCACAAGCATGACAGGCATTTTGCTCGAATCAAAAACCTTGATTCATGGCCGCTCGTAGGCCTTATCAGGCTGTCTGACTCACGCTCAAAACCGTCGGACGCTCATTCACACATTGTTGAAAATCCCGGTGACCGGCTCGATATTGCCGCCATAGGGCACACTGGTTCCGGCGGCTTTGGCAAGGGTTGCCCAGATCCGCTGCATATCGACGAAGTCCCGGCCAATGACCGGGTTCCCCGCATGATGCTTATGATCAGCCTGCCCGGTGATATTGAAATAGCGCCCGGCGCCCTCTCCACTTTTCAGTAATCCACTCGCGCCACCCATCAGCACCAAAGGCATGTCAATCGTATGTTCAGGTGCGCCGTCAGCCATCTCGCTGGTCAGCACCACCAGGGTATGGTCGAGCAGGCTGTCACCGGGTACATGGGGGTCCTGATAACGGGCCAGTTCGTCCATGAACAGTTTGACCTGGCGGACATACCATTGCCGTGTGCCCTTCCAGAATGCCTCGCCGGAGCTTCGATGGGCACACTCATGGGGATTGCTGGAAGGTGTAACGTCGATAATGTTCAGCGACTCCGCCGAACGCCCGATCTGAATTGTCGCGACCCGGGTGATCCCGCAACTCAAGGCGGTGGCTACCACCTGATGATGGTTGGCCTGGACACGCGTGCGGTCCCGCGCCGACCGGAAGTCCAGGGGCTCCAGGGTCACTGGCTTGCATTCGCCCACCGGAGGCTGTGTCATATCCAGATCCTTGATCACCTGCTCCACTGAGTCCAGATGGACATCGAGCTTTTGCCGCTCGGCACCGGACAGCTTGCCCTTGATTTCCTGGATATCCGCCAGGGCAGTTTCCAGTAACCCACGGCTCCTGGGCTGCGGACCCGAGGACAGCCGGACAGGATCCTTGAATAGTGCCTCAGCCATCAGCACCGGATCGCGATGAGGTGTACGAATCGCTCCGCCCTGAAACGACACGAACCAAGGGAAAGCGTCGATACCCGCATGCGGGCCGGCAAACAGACTGCGGTGAGACGGTTCAGTGCCCGGCAGCGCCTGTCCCAACAGGATGTCGATGGACGAATGGTTAGAATGACTGTCGCGCAATACCCAATTCCAGGCGTTATGACCCGCATTTCCTAGCCCGAGAATTATCCCGCGCAGGTACAGCGATTGACTGCGATAGGCCGCCAGCTCTGCACTGACTTCATTCAAGGTGAAGGCCGTGGTGTCCATGCCCTGTGCCGTGGGGTGCCACAACCCGCGGCCGTCACCAAAATTACCGCCCTGAAAGGAATCCACCGCCAGGCCGTCGGGCACGACTACGAACACCACCTTCAACCTGGATTCTTCGGCTTGCCCCGCCAACGCCATGCGCGCCAGGCCGAATTGAGTCAACGGACCATAGACACTCGCCGCAGCCAGGCCCGCCAGGAAACGCCGACGACTTTTCAGAATGCCCATGTTCAGTTCCTCTCGGTCTTGTAGGTGAACGCTTTGGACGTGCCTAAGGTTTTCAACATCTCGACCAGGGAGCCTGAGGTGTTCAACCCGTCGGCAACCGCCTTGACGGTCCCTGACGTCGACACATCGGATTTATTACCGAAGACAAACCGGAAATAACTGTCGGCCATGCAGAACTGCGATGCCGGGTTGCGCGGAATGATTTTGGCAATATCGCGAACATCATTGATCGGCTCGGTGCCGGTCGCCATGATGAAGGGACCGGAAGCCTTGATCGGCAACATCTGTGGGTACTGGTTGAAGTTGTGGGCCTTATCCTCGACGCGATAGCGTCCGGCCGCATCGTAATGCTCCATCGAGGACCCGGTGTCATTCATGTATTGGTGGCATTGCCAGCAGCGTCCGCCCGAGGCCTGTTCGCCGTTCACCAGGTCCCAGTGTTCCCGGGTGGTGATGGCTCGAGGTGGATAAACCGGCTCAGTAGGATCCGCCTCCACCGGGGCGCCGAACTCACGGCAAAACATCTGCTCGCGAATCATGATGCCGCGCTTGACCAACGAGGTGCTCTGGTAGTCCGAAGTAGCGGCCTGAGTCAGCCCCAGGTGCAGCAACCCTCCGCGTTTCTCGTCGACCGCGACCTTTTGCATGGTACTGCCAGAGACTCCGCCGATCCCGTAATGCGCGGCCAGGACCTGGTTGAGGTAGGTGTAGCGTGGGTTGAACAACTCCTCGAAAGTCCCTGCGTTCAAGATCAGGTTGCGACTCAACAGGTACTGCTCCTGCGCCATGAGTTGAATCGTTTGCGCGCTCAACCCCGGCTTTTCCTGGACGCCGCGAATGGTCTTGGCGTAGTAGCTGACAAACCGGTTGAACTGCTCGACCCCCTTGTCCGTGCGCATCATGCGCTCGATCTCTGCCGAGATTTGTTGTGGGGTCTGCAGCTCATTGCGCTGGGCCTTGGCCAACAGTTCAGCGTCCGGGGTGGTGCCCAGGAATCCATAGGACAGCGCAGTCGCCAACTCGAACGGTGTCAGCTTGAACACACTGCCCCCCTCTGCCGTCGCCAACCCCAACTCCGAGCGATAAAGGAAATGGGGCGACAGCAGCAGCGCGGCGATCAGTCCCGGCGCACCTTGCTCGTCGAACAACGCCTGATAGCGCAAACGCTCGGCATCACTGACAGGACGGCGGAACAGTTGATAACCCAACGACGTCACCAGGTCAGACCCGGCCTTCGATTGCGCCAGGACGCTCAACCGCGACGGCGGAACCTTGTCTGCCACCCACAGCGCCATGTCGTAAAACTGCTTGACGTCCTCGGCCTGCAGAATGCCCTTGTCCGCCTCACCTGGGTACTTGAAGTCTTTCTCAGACTTGTCGGCCGGTAGTTTCTCTGGATTGATCTCGACCGCGAGGATATCCCTGACACTGGCGGCATATTCATCCGGGGTCAGCAAGCGCAGTTGCCGCACCCCATGGGATTCGGACGGATCCAGATAAGGTTTCCACACGACGTTGTACAGGTACTTGCTGATTTCGGTGGCACAGGTGGTGTCGCAATGCCCGGACACCGGCATGCTCTTGATCTGTTTGACCAATGCATCCTGCCCCGCCACGCTCCAGGCCAGGGCCATTCGCAAGCTGTCGAAGTACTCGACCGCGTGACATTTGGTACAGGACTGGGCCAGCACCGTCGCCCCAAGGTTCTCGACAGTACGGTATGAGACCGCTGGTAATTGACCGTCCTCACTGGACTCATCAATCACCACCTGCTCCAACTCAGGTTCAGGCTTGGCCTTCGAATAAAACGGGTAGATGACCTTGTACTTGCCGTAGTCCAGGATCTGCGTGGTGCTGGCGCCCCAGGGCACCTGGATCACCTGGGGCTCGGCGCCACTCTGTGCCTCGTTGACCAGGCTGATATGCCACTGCGCATCGGTCACCGACGTAGGTTTGCTCGGGGCCTTGATCGTCACCTTGACCTCGATCTTTATTGGCCGTTCGCGGTAACTCAGATTGATGGTCTTACTTTTGTTGGTTTCAGACAGGGTGAAGGCCGTGTTGCGAACCTGGGGAATCCAGTCTTTTACATCATTGAGCCTGAGCTGATAGTCGCCGTAGGGCAGCCCGTTGAGGACTATCCCGGCCGCGTTGTCCTCGGGGTTCCATGACAGCTGAACCAGCCGGCGATTGCCATCGGGGGATGTCAGGTAGCCGCTGATCATTTCTTTTTCAAACCCCGGCGGCGGCAGCATGGGCCGCAACGCCAACTGCGTGGGCAGCAACTCGCTGGCATCGTAGCGCACGCGATAAATCACCCCGGCAACGTCGTCGCTGATCAGCAGGCTGCCATCCGCCAACTCGAGAAACTCTGCGGGCCGGCCAATGCAGGAATTATCCAGGCAATACACATCAAAACGATCAGGGTCCTGCACAAACCCATTGATCAGCGGGATCTGATTGACCACCCGCGTACCGCCCTGGATCGTCAGCATCTGCACATCCATTCCAGGGCTTGCGGCTGAGCCGGCACCGTGTACGGCCACCAGCAGGCGCTGGGTACCATTGGCAGCCGGATAACCCTTCCAGAACTTGACCCCGAGCGGCGCGGTGTTGGTCCCCAGCTCAAAGGCGGCGGGCACATAGTCCGCCGGACTGACCTGGGCCGGAGCCTTGTCGGAGACAATGGCGCCAGGCACCAGTGGCGGCTGGATCACCCCCGGGTTCTGGTACTCCTCCTGGGTGAAGCCGGGTGTGCCCTTGCCAAACAGGTAAGGCACGCCGAAATGCAAGCCGGGGCCGCTGATCCAGTTGACCTCATCAGGGTTGGGAAACCCCTGGCGATTGTTGTCGCTGAACCAGAGGCTGCCGTTCTGCGGGTTCCAGTCAAAACCCACCGAATTGCGCACGCCCTTGGCCAGGATTTGTGATTCACCGGTTTCCAGGGAGTAACGCAACAGTGTCCCGTAGCGCTGATCGGCGGGGATCATGCACAGGTTGCAGGGAGTGCCGACCGCCGTGTACAGCCATTTGTCCGACAGATCCAGCGGATTGAAGCGCAAGGGGTGTTTCATGTGCCAGATGCGGGTGTTGGAGCCGGAGGCCAGGGGCGGCAAGGGAAACAGCGTGTCGTCGGCCGGGAAGTTGAAGACCCGTTCCGGCTTGGGGTCCTTGTAGTGGTTATCGGCATCGCGCAAGCGATACAGCCCGCCTGTGGTCGAGTAATACAGGTCACCGTCGCGCCAGGCCACGCCATGGGGTTCTTCCAGGCCGCTGGCAATCACATGGATGGCCGTCGGTTTACCCGCCCCATCCAGTGGCAACGCATAAATCATGTCGGCAATCTTGCCGTCATAGACGTACGACGGAATGGCGCTGGAGCCGACATACAGCACGTTCTTGCCCATGGCCATTTGCCGAGGCTGGATCAGCCCCTGGGCAAACAACTCGATCTTGATCCCTGGCAAGCCGCTGAGCTTGCCGACCTCCACCGGTGGCCGGTACTTCACTGTCACCGTTTGCTCGTCACCCTCTGCTTGCTTGAAGGAAACGATGCGTGGCGTATTCAGCGGAATGAAACCGTCAGCGACATTCATCACCAATTGATAATCGCAGGCTTTCAAATTATCGAAATGGATCGTTTCACTGGCCTTGGCGCTGATCGGAATTTCTTCGGCGTTGCAACGCAAGATTCCGGTGACCACCTCATCGGCCCGCGCCACACCGGGTACCGCCGGTTTCAGGGGCGCCTTGCCACTCAGGGTGGCGAAGCTCAGGGTCAGGCGATTGCCTTCGAAACCACCGCATTCGCCGAGTTCCTTCCAGGCGTCCTTCCAGGGCCCACCCGGAAGCAAAGGCTCATAGGCGGGCAGTTGGCACCACGCCCAACTGCCTGTCCCCAAAGGCGGCCCGTCCTCGTCTCTCCAGCACTCGAATTGCTGGTCTTTATGCTGAACCTGCTGTCCCGGTTGATAGACCGTGCCCTTCTCATAAGCGGGCGCCGTGCATGACTGAAGCGCAACGGGAGATGATTCGGATGCGCTGGAAAAAACCACCAGCGCGATGATCACGCCGAGCGCCACCAGACACATGATCCACAGCAAACGACGCACACCGACAGACGTATCCATGACGCAAGCCTCGTTGGTCAGCCAAGCGCTTCATGACCGCGGGCAGCCTGCTCATTGAGCATGGCGCGGCGAACCACCTGACCCGGAGCAGCTGGCCACAGAGGGACGAGCCAACCCGGCGTTTAGTGAAATGTCTTCCAATACGGTTCCACTGCATGACCACGACATGGCATCAACGCCATAGAGACAGGAACAGATAGACACTCATCCTTGCAAAGCCACCCGCTCGTGGGGGCACTGCTATCCATCGTTGGAGCAAGTGCTACAAGCGTCTTAATGGAAACTCCAAACGGCAGGACTCGTCTACTGTCAGAGTTGACAGGTACCCTCTTCAATAATCGCCCGGACCTTTCGGTACCCCAGGACGAAAAATCCGGCTAATCCTCCACCGTGACGGGCTTGTTCAGCTCGCCGAGCCTCTCCAGATGAGCGCGCACGATGTTGCGGTTGATGCTGAGCAGGCGTGCGGTCTGCAACGGGTGACCGTGGTAGCTGTGTGAGTCTGTGTGTGCCGCCTACGCTCGGAGACTGCGGTTCAGAGGCTGTCGCGCTTGAGGATGCGGTCCATCACCCAGTCGGTTTTCAACGCCTGGTCCGCGGTCGCAGCGTGCTGCGATTCGCCGCGAATGTGCGCATTCATGCCGAGCACGTGATGCCACTGGATGTGTTCGTGGTGGGCAATGTGCAGACTCTGGGGGTGTTCGCCGTGCAATTGCACCGGGTGCTCATCAAACACCGAGAAGCTGATGCGACCCAGGCTGCCGATCAGCTCGACACGGTCTTCACGACGGTCGGCGACGAAGTTCCAGCAGCCCATGCCGGTGGCACCCGAGGCAAAGCGCCAGCTGGCGGTCACGGCATCCTCGGCGGCGTACAACCCGGCCTGCCGCGCGGTGAACCCGGCGACCTCGACAATGTCGCCCAGCAGGTACTGGAACAGGTCGAGGCCGTGGCTGGCCAGGTCGACGAAATAACCGCCACCGGCAATCCGCGGGTCGGTGCGCCAGTTGGCGCTGCCGTCCCGGTCCGCTGGCGAAGGCGCCTTGGTCAGGGTCCAGGTCAGGTGCCGAACCTCGCCAATACGTCCGTCCTGCAACCATTGACGCACCTGCTGAAAACGCGGAAGCGAACGCCGGTAGTAGGACACGAACAGGTGCAGGCCCGCGTCGGCAAAGGCCTGTTGCATCGCCTGGCTTTGCCGGAGGTTCAACGCCATGGGCTTTTCGACACAGCAATGCTTGCCGGCCGCTGCCACCATGAGGCTGTAGGCGTGGTGGCTGTCAGGGGGCGTGGCGATATACACCGCATCCACTTCGGGGTCGGCAATCAGTGCCTGAGCGTCGGTGTACACCCGCTCGATGCCATGGCGCGCGGCATAATCGCGCACCGCGTCATGCCGGCGCCCCATCACCGCCACCAGCGCCGAACCCGGCGCCTTGTAGAACGCCGGGCCACTCTTGCGCTCGGCAACGCTGCCGCAGCCGATCATTGCCCAGCGTACCACCCTCATAAACCTCTCCCTGCCCCGATGCCCAGCGCTTAACCGATGTTCAGGGCGCGCAGATCCAGATGCCCGTCCTTGAGCGGCGGGCACCAGTAGTAACCGCCGGTGATCGGCCGGCTGATGCGGTACAGGGCGTCCGTGATGCCGTCTTCCAGGCCGCTCATGCGGCGCAGCTGGGCTTCGAAGGCATTGAAGGAATGACCGAAGGCCAGGAACATCAGGCCCGCGCGATCACCTTCGATCCACGGCATCGAACGGCGCACGATGAAGGCCTCGGGGCTGAAACTTTCCTGCGCGGTGCGTTTGACGTGGGCGCAAACCGGCGCGTCGTCTAGCTCTTCGTTGTCGCTCTTGCGACGACCCATGATGTTGTCCTGCTCATGGGACGCCAGCCCATGGAAGCCGCTCAGGTCATGTTGCCACTGCTGGATCGCGGCAAAGCTGCCACCGACCATGCCGTCGTCGCCTTCGGCCACCAGCGCGGCGGCAACGGCCGCTTCGTCATGGGGGTTTTCAGTGCCGTCTTCGTAGCCGGTCAGGTCGTGGCCGTCCATGTGGCGGAATGCTTCGTTCATCTGCACCAGGCGCAGCGCCGGAGCCAGTGCTGCTTCGAACGCGTGGCTGCGGTTGAGCAGTTCGCCACGGTCTTCACCGTGCAACCAAAGCCACAGCGCGTGCTGGGTCGAAGGGTTATCAACGCCCACACCGATCATCGCCGGAAATGGCCGCAGCCCTGCCACTTTCGCCCCCAGGGCATTGACCAGCGACTTGCCAAAACCGACCACCGCCGACGTACCGTCCACCTGTTGCATCAGTTTCTCGAGTACCGCCGGCAGAGCCTCGGCGGATTCGAGTGCAAAAAACAGATGACGTGCCTGAGGCGGAACAGGGGTGGCAAGAATGCCCGGCTGGTAGTAAGTCATGAGAACTCCTCTGGAAAGCTGCGCAGTTTACCCGGCACATCGGGGTTTGTGTCGGTTGAACGGTATAACAGCGGTGCACGGGCGAACTGTGCTGTTGCCGGACTCTGCCCCTGGAAAACCGCAGTACGGGGGTCAACGAGCGCGGCGCCCACGTGTGCACCGAGTCGATGAGCGGTGGTGCTCTTCGAAAAAATAAATTTCATCGGCCCCGGTGAAATGAATCACTTATGGCTCAACAAGATAGCTGCCGGTTGATTAGCCATTGGCCGCTATCGATGGGCGATCGGGGTCGTTTCCCGCCACTGGCGCGGGTCGCCGGATCAATTCCTTTGCTAACATCCTGGAACAACACACAAGGAGGTGGCAGTTGGTTATCACCGCCTTCCCTTAATCGACATCCGCATCCTCTCGGGAGGGCATGGGCATGGTCGTGCAGGAACTGCTTCAGAAAAGCCAGACGAAAATTCGCCAGAACGGTTTGTTCAACACCCTGCTCCAGATGCTGTTGAAACTGATCAACATCTTCACCCTGTTCAAGATCCTGCGCGGTTTGACCCTGAAAAAAGTCGACCCCAGGTTCCTCGACTACCCGCCACACTTCACGCCGATGTTTCTCAGCGAACAGATGCTACGCCACTACGCCCTCGATCCCGTGAACGAGCTGCCCGGACACTTCATCGATCAAGCCATGGCCAGGGGCGACCAGTGTTTTGGCATCTTCGATGGAGAGAGACTGGCCTCCTACGGCTGGTACTCGCGACAACCTACGCCTATCGACCCACCGGAACTGCTCCTGCATTTCAGCTCGTCCTTCGTGTACATGTACAAGGGCTTTACCCATCACGACTATCGCGGCCAGCGCCTGCACGCGATCGGCATGAACCTTGCGCTCAAGCACTACCTGGAGCAAGGGTATCAAGGGCTGGTCTCGTACGTTGAATCAGGCAACTTCGACTCGTTGAAATCCTGCTACCGCCTGGGCTACCTGAACATTGGCTCGATCTATCTGTTCCGGTTGTTCGGCCGCTACCGAAGCTTCGCCAGCCGGGACTGTGAACCCTACCAACTGGGTTTGAAGCCCCTCGCCTGAACCCTTGATTCGCCAACCCCGGCCCCCAGCAAGGTGCCGGGGTATCACTCGTTGCAATGGCTCTCGCCCCGATACGCACTCGGGCTCTGCCCGGTCCAGCGCCGGAAGGCTCGGCGAAAGCTGCGCACGTCGCTGTAACCGACTTCCTCGGTGATACGCTCGATGGACATCTCGGGGTTGGCCAGCAGGCTCATGGTCCGTGCCTGGCGCACTTGCTCGAGCAAGGCTTCAAAGGTCAGGGCATGTTCGGTCAGGCGACGGCGCAAGGTACGGCCGCTCATGTTCAGGTCGCCGGCAATTTTCTCGAGATGGCTGCCCTGGGCCAGATCGCGCGCAATGGCCCGCTCCACGGCCTGGATCAGGTCGACTTTCTGATGAATCTGGGCGCCTTCCAACTCCAGCAGCGTGACCGCCTGGCGTAACGCCAGCGAATGGTGATTGGGCAACCGCACATCGAGCCAGCGGGCCTCCAGCACCAGGCGATTGTGCAGGCAGCCAAAGCGCACGTCAGGTCCTACCAGGCGGTGATACTCGGCCACGTACTCGGGGGCCGCGTGCATGAACTCCACCCGTACACAGTCGAAATCGCCGCCGACCAATGCACGGCCGTACACCAGCAGGCTGGCAAAAAACTCTTCGACGGCAAACCTCTGCACATCGGCAAACGGCAGGCGACATTCAGCGTCGACAAACACCTGGCCGGCCACTTCCCGGACACTCGACACCACAATCCCACCCGAGGTGTGCTGATGACGCATGCCCAGTTCGAACGCATCGCGCAAGGTCTTGCACAACGACAGCACATGCCCCAGCAACCCCAGGGTACCCAACACATTCTGGCTGCCCACCCAGAGCCCAAGACCCTGATTGGGAATCACCCTGAGCGCGCGCTGAATCATCGCCACGGCCTGACGATAGGAAATGCGCTGCGCGGGATCCTGCAAGTCATCGAGGCTGAAACCCAGGCCACGGCACAGGCTCTGGGGGTCGATACCTTTTTCCCCCGCCACCTCGGCCAGGGTCTGCAGCAAAAAAGGTGAAACCAGCGCCAGTTCGTAGTGGGGATCGATGACTTTGATTGGCATGGACGACAGGTTCCGGATCAGGTTCAGTTCTTATTTTTGTAACCGATTATGTCGCAGAACGTTAGCACGCCTGGCCGCGTCACCGCCAACCCGGCGCGCGTGACATCGATCACAGTCGACAACGGGACAAGGCTGGCCGCAGAAGTCCGCTCTGTGTCCGCCAATACCCTGCCCTGGCGGGAGCTGACGGCTTATTTCTAGGGTCCGGCCCGCGTGATGGCCGGCGGCGCGTCCGCTAACAATAATAACGAGCAGAAAAATGAATCCGACCCGTGCGTTCTCTCCCCTGCGACTGGCTGCAAGCGTTGCCCTGCTGTCGAGTGTGTGCGTATCGGCACACGCCACAGAGTCGGGGGTCGACAACATCGGCCCTGGCACCGATGGCTTCTTCATGTTGCCGCTGGACGTCAACAACCTCCCGGACAACATGGTCGCGTTCAACCTCTACTACAACGTCTACAAGGCCACCGAGCTGAACATCAGCTCGCTGGGCGGCAAGGTGCCGGACGTCGAAATCAAGTCCGAGGCGGTCGTTCCACGCCTGGACTACCTCAGCCCGTTGCGCATTGCCGGCGGTCGCCTGGGCTTCTACGCGGCGCAACCCTGGATCAAGCAGCAGGTGTCGGCCTTTGGCCTGGAGGATGACCGCGAAAGCATGGGCGACACCACCGTGGCGCCGATCATTCTGTGGGACATGGGGAAAAACCTGACACTGGGCGCCGCGCTGGAGATCACCATTCCCACCGGTGAGTACGACGCCACTCGCCTGGCCAACACCAGCAACAATTTCTACACCTACAAGCCGCTGTTTTCCTTCACCTGGCTACCGACGGAAAAAACCGAGCTGTCAGTCAAGACCACCTACAGCTTCAACCAGGAAAACCACGACACGGACTACCGTTCCGGGCAGATTTTCCACTTCGACTACTCCGCCAGCTACAAGGTGACCGACAACCTGAACCTCGGTTTGAACGGTTACTACCTCAAGCAAACCACCGACGACAAACAGTACGGCCACACCGTGCAGTTCAATGGCCAGGACGTGGACGACGGTGTACGTGGCGAGGTGTTCGCCATCGGTCCTGCGATGTTCGTAACCTTCCTCAAGTACGCCAGCGCCGAGTTACGCTGGGCCAAGGAGTTCGACGTGGAGAACCGCCCCGAAGGCCAGATGCTCTGGGCCAAGGTCACGATCCCGTACGCCTTCTGAGTTCCCGCCAGGGCAGCGTCAGGCGCGCCGCGCCACGGCCTGGGGGGACCGTGGTTCGCCCAACGCCTGAAGCAGACAGTGCATCGCCTCTTCACGGCTGCGCTCGAAGCGATAGCGCGACTCGATGTACAGCGCCAGTTGCAACTGCACCGGCTCGTCCAGCGGCAGCGGCGCCTGCTGCATGCCCAGCGCGCAAGCGACCCGGCTCGGCAGGCTCAGGCCAAACGGCTGGCGGTCGGCGATCATCTTCGCGGCCAGGGTACTTTGGGTGCTCACGGCAATCGTACGGCGCAGGCTCTTCAACCCCAGGTGCAGGTCCACCGGGCTCAACCCGTCGCGGCGGCTTGAAACCTGGATCTGCGGTTGCGCCAGATAGGCTTGCAGGGTGCGCGGCGGCTCCTTGAGTGCATCGCCATACGCGAACACGTAGTGATCGGCCGGCAAGACCTGCTTGTGCAAGCCGGCCAACCCCGCCAGCGGTTGATCGAGGTCGATCAGGATGTCCAGCTTTCCCGAGGCCAGCTCCTGCAAGGCATCGCGCCGCCGAGGCTGGAAGTAACGCACTTGCCAATCGGCATGGGGCGCCAGGAGCAAGGCATCGAGCAGCACCGGCTGCAGGCAGTCCAGGCAACTGATGCGCAGCAACGGCGTGCTCTGGCGGGCGGCGGGAATCATTTTCAAACCGTCACGCAGGCTCTCCAGGGCATTGCGCACATAGTCGGCCAGACGGTGCGCCACCAGGGTCGGGGTGACGCCCAGGCGACTCTTGATGAACAACGGATCGCCACACAGGTCACGCAGCCGACGCAGCGCGTTGCTCATCGCCGGTTGCGACAGGCACATGACTTCGGCGGCGCGGGTGACGCTGCGTTGCTGGTAGATGGCATCAAAGGCGAGCAGCAGGTTGAGGTCGAGCTGGCGTAAATCAAGCATGGTCTTGCTCCGGCAAATCGCTTAACGTCGGGCAGCCTAACCAGTGAACCGAAACATGCTGTGAGCCCTAAATGACAAAAAGCGATCAGCCGATACCCAACGCGTTCTACGCCCCCAGCCTGCTGCCGGCCATTGAAGAACTGTTGGCCCGCGGGGTTGCGCGCGAACAGATCGAGGCGTTGTTTCACCGCAGCCTGTTTGAATTGCGCACCCCGTTCATGCGCGTTCCGCTGTTTCTCTCTCGACGTTTCTGGGCCTTTGCCCAGGCCAGTACCGATGATCCGCTGGTGGGTCTGGCGGCGGGCCGGCGCTTCGTGTCCACCTCGACCAATGGCTTGACCTACCTGTTTGATGTCGCCGCGTCGCTGGAAAGTGCCTGTGCCTATTTCGTCAGGTTCTTCCCGTTCTTCAATGGTCATTTCCAGGCGCGGATCGTGCGCGGTGAAGGCTCGGTGCAGTTGCACCTGCGAGACTGCGGCAGCCTGCGCGCCACCGCACCGTTGACCGACTACATCCTGGTCAGCGTGTGCAGCATGTTGCGGCGCAAGCTGCTCGCCAGCGGCCTGGGGGCTGACCCGATTCTCGCTGTCGACCTGAGCCACCCTGCCCCGGCCACTACGCTGCCCCATGAACAGGCGTTTCGCGTCCCCGTGCGTTGGTGCCAGGCCAACCCGGTGATTCACCTTGAGCCAGGGTTGTTCGTGCAGCCGCTGACACCGGGCAACCATCAGCTGGAGGACACCCTGGTCGAGTTGCTGGAACATACCCGGCGCAACAGCGAGTCGACGTTGCTGGAGTTGGTCAGCGACCACTTGATCGGCGATCTGCCCGGCGCCCACTGGCAGGACTTCTGTACCTCCCAGCACCTGCTCGAACGTACCGCCGCCCGCCGTCTGAAGGCCCTGGGATGGAGTTTTTCCGAGTTGCTCGACGAATACCGGCGTTACCGCGCCGAAGACCTGCTGCTGCAACCGGCCGTTGAGCTGGTGCAGGTTTCCGACCAGCTCGGCTACAGCGATGTGCAGAGTTTCAATCGCGCCTGCCTGCGCTGGTTCGACTGTGCGCCGGGGCATTATCGTTCACGACACACCCAACGCGGTGTCGTGGAGTGACAGCCATTGAATACTGATCGTTTTTCGACAACGTTACAGCACATGAAAAACGTAATACATGTCATTTGACTGATAAAACGTCAAAAAAAAGTTGATTCATTTCTGACACACATCCTTCTCCCCACCCCTTGTAATACAAGGCATACGACCGTTTATCGCATTCTTGATTCGCCTTGTGAATGCTCAAAAACTGACCAAAGCCAGTGCTTTGAGGCACTTGATAGCAGATCGCCCGAATACTGACCGTTTTTCAACATGAAGAACGTGTCAGTTTGCCGGCACGGATTCCCCGCACTCGTCTATACCCCTTCTAACAGTCTCATTTGAGTTACATCCACCGTTTCACGAGGCACGCCAGTATGGACGTGAGCGTATTTGGTACGGGTTACGTCGGCCTGATTCAAGCTGCTGCACTGGCGGATGTCGGTCATCGGGTGCTATGCGTCGACATAGACCCGGGCAAGATCCGTCAATTGCAACAAGCCGTACCGCCCATTAGCGAACCCGGCCTGAGCTCGGCGCTGGAGGAGAACATCAAGGCTGGACGCCTGCTGTTCAGCACCCAGGCCAGCGATGCCGTCGAGCATGGCGAACTGATCTTTATCGCGGTGGGCACCCCCGCAGATGAAGACGGATCTGCTGACGTCAGCCATGTACTGAGCGTCGCCCGGCAGATTGCCAACGCCATGGACGCCAACCGCACCCTGATCATCAAGTCCACCGTTCCGGTCGGCACTGCCGACAAGGTCATGGCCTGTGCCGAGGAAGAACTGGCGCGGCGCGGCAAGTCGTACTTGAGCGTGCGGGTGGTCTCGAACCCGGAGTTTCTCAAGGAAGGCAGCGCCCTGGTCGATTGCATGCGCCCGGACCGGATCATCATCGGCACCACTGACGAAGAAGCCCGCGCCCAGTTGACCGAACTCTATGCGCCGTTCTGCCGCAACCGGGAAAAACTGATGTTCATGGACAGCCGCAGCGCCGAGCTGACCAAATACGCGGCCAATGCCATGCTCGCCACGCGCATCAGTTTCATGAACGAACTGGCCAACCTCACCGAACAGTTGGGCGCCGACATCGAGGCCGTGCGCCGGGGCATCGGCTCGGACCCACGTATCGGCTATCACTTCATCTACCCCGGCTGCGGTTTTGGCGGCTCGTGCCTGCCCAAGGACCTGCGCGCCCTACTGCACATCGCCGAGCACAACGGCATGCCGCTGCGCCTGTTGCGCAGCGTTACCGAGGTCAACGACGACCAGCGCCACATCCTCTTGCGCAAGCTCAAGCCGTACTTTCCGGCAGGGCTGACCGGAAAAAAGATCGCCCTCTGGGGCCTGGCCTTCAAACCCAACACCGACGACATGCGCGAAGCGCCCAGCCGCTACCTGATGGAGTCACTGTGGCAGGAAGGCGCCACGGTGCGTGCGTTTGACCCGGAGTCGATGGCCGAATGCCGGCGCCTCTATGGTTATCGCGATGACCTGCACCTGTGTGCCACCCGCGACGACACCCTGGAAGACGCCGACGCCCTGGTGATTTGCACCGAGTGGAAGATTTTCCGCGTGGTCGACTTCGAAATGCTCGCCAGCAAGTTGCGCGCAAAAGTCGTGATCGACGGGCGCAATCTCTACAACCCGCAGCAAGCCGCGGATGCAGGCCTGCACTATCGCGGCATCGGCCTGCGGCATGTCATGCCCGAAGGACCGGCCGTATGAAAATCCTGATCACCGGTGCAGCCGGTTTCATTGGTGCTCATTGTGTGTTGCGGCTGTTGCGCGACGGGCATGAGGTCATCGGCCTGGACAACTTCAACGACTTCTATGACCCGGCACTCAAGCACGCCCGAGTGCACTGGGTACATCAACAGGTGGGCCCATTCCCCCTGCTGCGGGCCGATCTGGTGGACAGCGATGCCCTGGTCGCACTGTTCACCCGCGAGCAACCCGAGGTCGTGATTCACCTGGCTGCCCAGGCCGGGGTGCGTTACTCCCTGGATAATCCAAAAGCCTACCTGGACAGCAACCTCAACGGCTTCCTGAACATTCTCGAGAACTGCCGGCACCATCCGGTGAAGCACCTGATCTACGCCTCCTCCAGTTCGGTCTACGGGGCCAACCAGCAGACGCCCTACTCCACCCATGACAGCGTCAACCACCCGCTGTCCCTGTACGCGGCCACGAAAAAAGCCAACGAGCTGATGGCCCACAGTTACAGCCACCTGTTTGGCATTCCCTGCACCGGGTTGCGCTTCTTCACCGTGTATGGCCCCTGGGGGCGTCCGGACATGTCGCCCATCCGCTTTGCCCAGGCGATCGTCCAGGGTCGCCCGCTGAAGTTATTCAACCATGGCCGGCACCAGCGCGACTTCACCTACATCGACGACATTATCGAGACCATTGCGCGCCTGCTTGACCGCCCCCCCAGGGTGGTCGTCGACTGGGACCGTAAGCACCCGGACCCTTCGAGCAGCATGGCGCCCTGGAAAATCTACAACGTCGGCGGCGAGCGCCCGGTCGAGCTCAAGGATTATCTGGCGCTACTGGAAAAACACCTGGGACGCCAGGCTAACGTTGAGCTGCTGCCCCTGCAGCCCGGCGATGTCCTGAACACGTTTGCCGATGTCCGTGAGCTGGAACACGACATCGATTTTCACCCACAGATCGCACTCGATGAAGGGCTCAGGCGTTTCGTGGCCTGGTTCCGTGAGTATTACGTGCTGCCCGTCATCCCGACGTCGCTCGCTGGCGATGCTTCGCTCCCGGATGAGCCCTCGCCAATACGGAGGCGTTTATGACGGGACATGAACAAGAGGTGCCGGTACAAACGATGCGCCGTGACAAGCGCCTCGATCCCGAGCAACGCATGCGCCTGGATTCAGCGATCCACATGCAAGGTCGTGGCTGGATAACCGGCCGTGACGGCGGGCGACCCTGGACCCTGTCGCGAACCAACCGGATCGTCGCCACACTGGGCGCGTTGATCCTGCTGGTGCTGCTGTCGCCGCTGTTGCTGGCCCTGGCCCTGGCCATCCGGTTGAACAGTCCGGGGCCGGTGCTGTTTGTCCAGAAACGCACCGGCTACCGTGGGCGCCTGTTCGGCATGTACAAGTTCCGCACCATGGTCGCCAACGCCGAGGACCTCAAGGAGTCGCTGCGCCACCTGAACAAGCACGGTGCCGATGCCATCGACTTCAAGATCGACAAGGACCCGAGGATCACCGCAATCGGCGGGTTCCTCAGACGCAGCAGCCTCGACGAGTTGCCCAACCTGATCAATGTACTCAAGGGCGACATGCGCCTGGTCGGCCCCAGGCCTACCTCGTTCAACGCCTATCGCTACAAGGACAGTCACCTCGCGCGCCTGAGCATTTACCCTGGCATGACCGGCCTGTGGCAGATCTCCGGACGCAGCAATATCGATTTCGATCAACGGGTCGAGCTCGACCTGAGCTACATCGCCAACCAGAGTCTGCTGCTGGATCTGAAGATCCTGCTCAAGACACCCTTCAAGGTTTTCAGTGGCCACGGAGCAAGTTGAGATGGACGGTTCAACCAAAAGCTTGACCATCGCTAATCCGAGCGAGTCCAACCTGACCTCGACCGTACTCGACCAGGACCTGCGAGTCCTGTTCCTGACGGCCGCCAACAGCGGCGACGGCGTCAGCACCAGTGCCCTGGTGCTGGCCCGACAACTGGCGGAAATGAGCAGCGGCCAGGTGCTGCTGGTCGATGCCAGCCAGTCCGCCAATAACCTGAGCCAGCAGTTGGGGCTGCACAAGGAGCGAGGTTTTCGCGACCTGGTGTTCAACCACGACAGCGCGCCACCGCTGCACGATTGCATCACGCAGTTGACGGGCCTGCCGTTCCTGATTCTGCCCAACGGCCACCATCGACGCGGTGCCGAGCACCTCACACCGGAGCAGCTACGTCCCCTGCTCAAGCAACTGGCCGAGCAGTACCGGTTTGTGGTGATCGATGGCGACCCGGTGTATTCGGCCACCGACACTCTGGTCATCAGTACCCTGGTGGACGGCGTGGTGCTGGTGGTGCGTGCCGAGGAGACCCGTTGGGAAGTCGCACAAGCGGCCGGCCAGCGCCTGACCCAGGCCGGGGCAAAGCTGGTCGGAAGCATTTTCAACAGCCGCAAGTACTACATGCCCAAATGGCTCTACAACAACCTGTAAAGACAGCAGCCAAAGGATGACCTCATGAACGCAAAATGGCTTACCCTGCTGTTGCTGCCTCTAGCAGGTTGCTCCAGCCACACCGAAACCCAGAGCATGCCGGTGCAGATCCTCACCGCCGCACCGGCCAATGCCCAGGCCACCGATATGCCCAAGGTCGAACAGACCCTGCGCCCGGGCGACAAACTGGACGTGATCTTCCACGTCAGCACCTCAGGCTCATCGGCCTACCGTATTCAATCCGGTGACCAGATCGGCCTGAATTTCACCGCCGCCAGCCAGCTCAACGGCAGCCAGTTGGTGTTGCCGGACGGCACCATTGCGCTGCCGGGCGCCAACACTTCGGTGAAAATCGAGGGCTTGACCAGCGAGCAGGCGCGCGACGAAATCCAGCGTGCCTATCAACGCAAAATGCTGTTCCAGCCCAACCGCAACCAGTTGACCGTGCAGGTGATCAGCCCGCTGAGCAACGAGAACAACCTCAAAAGCACGCTGAACCACCCGACCACCGGTATGAGCCGGGAAATCATCGTGGGCAACGACGGTTACGCGAGCTTTCCGGAAGTCGGCGCCGTGCCCCTGCAAGGGATGAGCGTCAGCCAGCTGGAAACCTTCCTCAACACGCGCTACGCGCAGTTGCCGGGGCGGATGACCGTCAACGTGATGCTCAAGTCCACCCAGGGCAACGAAGTGTTCGTGCTCGGTGAAGTCGGCCAACCGGGTGCCTACCCGGTCCGGCGGCCGATCTCGGTGCTCGAGGCCCTGACCCTGGCCCGTGGTGCCAACGCCAAGGCCCGCCTGGATTCGGTGGTGATCATGCGGCGCAACGGCAATCAGGTCGAAGCGCGCCACTATGACGTCGACGCGGCCCTGTCCGGCGACGCCGCGCAGATCGCCTACCTGCAACCGGACGATATGCTCTTTGTGCCCAAGACCAAGCTGGCCAGCGCCGGTGAACTGGCGCGGCAGCTGGCGGATGTCGTGCTCTTCCAGGGCGTGGGCATGAGCTTCAGCTATCGCTTGGACGACAAAGACGACAACAACAATTAACTCACAGGTGACCGGCCATGAATCCAAAGGAAAACTACCTGCATGAGTTCTTCAGGATCTTTTTCGCCAACAAACAGTTGGTCAAACGAGTCTTCCTGGTCTTTGCAGTCATCACCCTGCTGCTACCGCTGGTGCTCAAACAGAGCTTCGATATCACCGCGCAAGTGATCGTGCAGTCCAAGAAACTGTCCCAGGGGGATGCCACCACCTCCCTGACCCAGGAGAATGCGACCTTCGTCCCACCGACCCTGTCGGACATGGAAACCGAGGCCAACATCCTGCGTTCACCGGCGCTGATTCGCCAGACCATCAGCCAGTTGCGCGACAAGGGTGAGTACAACCCGGCCCCGGGCCTGCTCGCCAGAGTGGTAACCGACCCGCTGCGCAACCTGCTGATCAACCCGCTGCGCGAGTACGTGATCAACCCGGCGCGCCAGCTGTTCGGACTGGAAGTCGACCCGGTGCGCGATACGACCCTGGACGGGCTGACGCAAGAGGCCATCGACAAACTGAAGGTTGAAACCCTGCCCGGCTCCAATGTGATCTCGATCATCTACAGTTTTGGCGACCCCAAGCAGGGCACCGACTTCGTCGCGCAACTGCTGCAGAACTACCTGCAAAACCGTCAGGATCTGCAATCGATCGACTTGCCACAAACGTTCTATGAAACCAAGAAACTGCAATACCAGACCCGCCTCGACGGCCTGGAAGGTACGCGCCTGGGGCTACTGGAGCGCGTCGGTTCGTCCGACCCCAAGGAGGAAATCACCTTCCGCCTGAATGCCATCAACACGGAAGAACAGGCACTGAACCTGTACCGCGACCGCCTGCTGGAAAACCAACGCTGGCTCGACTACCTGAAGGCCAACCTGGGTAACGCCAGCAACGCCAGGTTCAGCGATTACACCTTCCCCTACACCTTCACCACCACCGTGGACAAGGTGGCGTTCGAGGACCGGGAAATCAAACAGCTCGGCGAACAGCTGACGAACCTGGTCACGCGCTACAACAACGACCTGGCAGTGTTCCAGCCTGGCAGTGAACCGATGCTGCTGACCCGCGAACAAATTACCCGCGGCCGCCAGCAGTTCCTGAAAGTGGTCGGCAACCGGATTCAGGAACGCACCAACGATCTGGCCGTCATCGGCTTGGTGATCGATCAGAAAATCGCGCGCATCGCTGAGTACAAGGAGCGTATCCACCAGTTGCAGGAAACCCAGAGCAAGCTGCGGCAGATGGACACCGAAATCAACGCCCTGCATTCCGCGTTCTCCACCTACGCCCAGCGTTTTGCCGAAAGCAGTACCGCGCGCCTGCTCGACAACGACCTGTCGAACGCACGGGTCCTGAGCCCACCGTTCGAACCCACCGAGGCGGCATTTCCCAAACCGTTGCTGATCATTCCGTTCGGCCTGCTCAGCGGGCTGCTGCTGGCGATCGCCCTGGTCTATGTGCGTGAGTTCTTCGACCATCGCTTCAAACACCCGGCACAAATCAGCCGCGAACTGGGCTTGCCGGTGCTGCTGGTGATCAACGACCAGAAAGCGTTGCCGAACAATCCGCACCCGAACTGGACCGTCCCCAGCTTCCTGCACTGGATGCGCAATTGAACGGGCAGACCGCACCTGCGCTGCCGATCATTCATCTGCTCGGCAGCGGCGGGTTCTACGGTGCCGAGCGGATGTTGCTGGACCATTGCCTGGCAACGCCCGGCCAGCACCAGGTGCTATTTCTCGATGCGCCGCCCGAACTCATCGCCCGGTTTCGCGCCGCCGGGGTCGATTGCCGTGCCTGCGCGGGACTGGGTGAATTGATGCGACACCTGCGTCAACGGCGCGACGAACGTCCGCTGCTCAACACCCACAACTTCAAGGGCCTGGTGTTGGGCTGGGTGGCCGCGACCCTGCTGCGCCTGCCGCTGGTGATTACCCAGCACGGCTTCACCCCGCGCAGCCGCAAACAGAAGTTCTACACCTGGCTCAGCCTGCAACTGTGCCGCACCGCGTCGGTGGACCGGGTGGTTTGCGTGGCCGAGAGCATTGCGGTGCTGTGCCGGCATGCCAGTGTCCGGGCGGACAAGCTCCAGGTGATTCCCAACGGTTTGCCGGCGGCCAATGCCCTGCCCCAACGCACCGCCGATCAGCAACGCTGGCTGGCCGGTTACGTGGGGCGCATGAGCTGTGAGAAAGGCCCGGACCTGTTCCTCGATGCCTTGATCCCGCTGTGCCAGCAATATCCACAGTTGCACGCGGTGATGCTCGGTGACGGCCCGGAGCGGCCCGCCCTGGTGGCACGCATCGACGCTGCCGGCTTGCTGGAACGCATTACGCTGCCGGGCTACCAGACCGAGATGGGCCCTTGGTGGACGCAGCTCGATGCACTGGTGATCAGTTCACGCACTGAAGGCACACCGATGATTCTGCTGGAGGCCATGCAAGCCGGAGTACCGGTGGTGGCGTTCGGGGTCGGTGGCATTCCCGATGTACTCGAAGACCGGCACAACGGGTTGCTCGCCGCACCGGCCGACAGCCCGGCACTGGCGCGACAACTGGAAACCCTGCTCAACGAACCGCTGTTGGCTCGCACGCTGACGGAAAACGCCCGCCGCACCCAACTCGACCGCTACGACCTGCGGGCTCTCGCCGAGCGCTGGTCGCAGTTGTATATCCGCACTGCACAGGAGGCTCGCGCGTGATCATCCCTCTGTCGCTGGTCAGTCTTTTGGGGCTGGTCTCTCTCGTGCTGCTGGCCAGTCCCTGGCCGTACCTGGCCCCCGGCGCCGTGCTGGGTATCGTTGGCGTGGCGGTGTTGTATCGCCGGCCGGCCTGGGGCTTGCTGGGGATCGTGGCAATGGTTCCGCTTGAAGGCCTGTTCAAGGACAGCACGCCGACCGGGGCAAAACTCCTGGGAGCGTCCCTGGCGCTGATCCTGTGCCTGCAACTGGCGGTGCACCAGATTCCGTCCGAGCGCTTGCGCAGTAACCTGTGGCGCTTTTTGATCGGGTTCATGGTGCTGTACTTTCTGAGCATGCTACTGACCGATAACCTGGATCGATCCCTGGTGAGCCTGCATGAAATCAGCGTCGCCCTGGTGCTGTTCGTGATCACCCTGCTGATCGGCCGCGAGATGAACATGATGATGTTCTGTCGACTGGTGACCCTCAGCGTGTCGCTGACATGCGCCCTCGCGATGCTCTCCACCCAGTATCAGGACCAGGGTCGCGCCGCCGGCCTGCTGGCCGACCCGAACACCTTTGCCCTGCTGATCGCTTTCGCCGTTCCCCTGGCGCTGTTGCTGCTGCTCAAGAGTCCTGGCCTGTGGCAACGCTTGCTCTGGGGCGGTTGCTGCCTGTTGTTGTTGGTCGGCATGACCAAGACCGAGTCCCGTTCCGGGCTGGTGGTGTTGCTCATCACCCTGCTCATAGGCCTGTACCACTACCGCGCCCAGTTACCACGCGTTCGTCCGCGTCATCTGGGGTTTGCCATGCTCGGCGCGGCGATCGTGATTCCACTGGCCATCTACGCCATGCCGGCCGGGTACCTGGCGCGGATCCAGTCGCTGAGCATTCTGAGTTCCGGTGCCAGTGCCCACCGTGACGAGTCGCTGGGCCGTCGCGCGTCGTACATTGTGGTCGGCAGCAAGATGATCCAGGAAAACCCGCTGCTGGGCTCGGGCCCGGGCACCTTCCCGCTGCATTACTCGGTCACCGGCTACGCCAAGGCATTCTCGATCAAGGGCGCAGCCAACGACTTGTACCGTCGTGCCCACAACACCTACCTGGAAACGTTCAGTGAGCTGGGTATTCCGGCCGGGCTGCTGTTTGTCGGTCTGCTCGGCACGGGCCTGTTCAACCTGCAACGCGCCCGCGCAGCCTGGCTCAAGCGCCATGAGTGGGAACAGGCCGACCTGGTCACGCACCTGGCCATGAGCCTGGTGTCGCTGATGCTGTTTCTGCTGTTCCTCAGCGCCGCGAACCATAAATACCTGTGGATCATGCTGGCAATGTCCTGGGTGTTGCGCCAGACGGCCGAACAAAGCCCCTTGCCGGAGCGCCAGGCATGAGCTGCGTCAGCATTATCATTCCCATGTTCAACGAGGCCCGACACATTGCGCGGACCTTGCAGGCGGCCCGGCTGGCGGCGAAATCGGCAGGGCTTGAGTGCGAGCTGATTGTGGTCGACAACGGCTCCCATGATCAGGGACCGCAGATCGCCCGCACCCTGGGTGCTCAAGTGTTGAGCCTGCCCGGCCTGCACATCGGCGCCTTGCGCAATCGCGGCGCAGCGCTGGCCAGCGGCGAATGGCTGGCGTTTATCGATGCCGACATCGAAATGCCGACCAACTGGCTGACCTTGCTGACAGGGCTGGAACTGGCCGGGCAGGCCGATGTGCTGGCGCTGGATCTGCACATCCCGCTCCAGGCGCCGTGGTTTGCCCATGCCTGGCAACGCCGCACCCTGCGCCCGACCACCCAGACGATGCACCCGGTGCAATGGCTGCCCTCGGCCAACCTGCTGATGCGCCGCGAACGCTTTGTCGCCATCGGCGGCTTCAACGAAAGCCTGCGTACCGGAGAGGACAAGGACCTGACCCTGCGCCTGAGCGGGACGGGGGCGCGACTGTTGTCGGTCAATGAAAGTGTCGCCCTGCATTGGGGCTATGAAGGCAGTTGGCGTGAGTGGATGGGCAAGGAGTTGTGGCGCCAGGGCAGTCACCTGCAACTGCTGCGCAGCCAAGGTGTGAGCTTGCGCTTGCTGCGCTTTCCCCTGCTCTCGATCGGCGCCTGGGGGCTGGACGGACTGGCCATTGCGGCACTGCTCGACGGTATGCCGCATCTGGCCCTGGCGCTTCTGCTGATCAGCAGCCTGCCGGCGCTCGCACTGAGCTTGCGCCAGAGCCTGAAACACCACCACCTCGGCTTGACCCTACAACTCTGGGGCCTGCACTGGTTGCGTCTGCACCTGACCGGCGCGGCCTTCGCCCTCAGCCTTTGTCATTGGACCGCCAGGAGACCTGCTCGTGGCTAAACTCATTTTCTGGTTGTGCCTGTTGCTGCCGGTGTACGCCTACCTGGGTTACCCGCTGCTGCTGACAGTCGCAGGGCCGTTTTTTCCTCGACACAGGCCAGCGCCCTTGCCTGCGCAACGGGTCAGTGTGGTGGTTGCCGCGCACAACGAGCAACGCAATATCGAGAACAAACTGCGCAATCTGCTGGCCCAGGACTATCACGCCGCCAGCTTGCAGATCATCGTCGCCAGCGACGGCTCCACCGATCAGACCGTGGCCCTGGCGCGCAGCTTCAACGACCCGCGCATCGAGGTGCTCGACCTGCCGCGCCAAGGCAAGAACAGTGTGCTCAACGCCGCTGTCAGCCACTGCACAGGCGATATCCTGGTGTTTACCGATGCCGACGTTCACTGGATCGACGGCACCTTGCAGCGGCTGCTGGCGCCGTTTGCCGACCCTGAGGTCGGTGGTACCGTCGGCAACATGAACATCCCCGTCCCGGGCTCAGGCCTGAGCCTGGGCGAAAGCCTGTATCGCCACTACGAAGCCTGGCTGCGCCGGGTGGAAAGCCGAACCGGCTGCACGGTCTCGGCCGACGGCGCCCTGCAGGCGTTGCGCCGCGAGCTGTACCAACCGATTCCAGCTCTGGTCAACGACGATTTCTTTATCAACACCTGCGCACCGGTCGCGGGCAAGCGCGTCATCTATGTCGACGACGCCAAGGTGCTCGATCGGGGCGTGGACGAGGCCGACCGACAGTTCAGCCGCCGCCAGCGTGTCACCGTCGGCGGCCTGATCAGCCTGGCGGCCCGGCGTGAGCTGCTCAACCCGCTGCACCATGGCCTGTACGCCATCGCGTTGATCAGCCACAAGCTGATCCGCCGGCTGGCGCCGGTACTGTTACTGCCCTTGCTCGCGGCCAACCTCTGGTTGCTCGATGAGCATGGCTTCTACCGCCTGACCCTGGCCGCCCAGTTGCTCGGCTACGCCTGCGCCGTGGCCGGCCTGCTGGATGTGCGTCACCGCTTGCCCAAGCCGTTTCGCCTCGCCGCGTTCGTGCTGGTGACCCTGGCCGGCATGAGCATCGGCCTGTGGCAGTTCTTGCGCGGGCACAGCTACAACCAATGGAACCCCGACCAGACTCGATGAGTGCCTGACATGCCGATCAAAACCTGTATCAAGCGTGCCAGCGGCTGGTTGTACATGAACTCCCCCCTGGGCCGTCATCAACTGCGCGGCACCGGCGTGATCCTGATGCTGCACCGGGTACTGGCCGACGACGCGGCGGCGGCACTGCCGCACCGCAATGAGTTGTGTGTCGGCCCCCTGGCCTTCGATCACCTGCTCGGTTGGCTCAAGCGGCATTTCGACTGCGTGCCGCTGATGTCGCTGTTGCAGCCCGACGCCCGCCTGCGCCAGTCAGTCCGGCCCCGGGTGGCACTGACCTTTGACGATGGCTGGCGTGACAACGCGCTCAATGCCTTTGCGGTGCTGCAACAGCATCAGGTACCGGCGAGCATTTTCCTGTCCACGGACTTTATTGGCAGCCGCCAGCGCTTCTGGTGGGAAAGCCTGGGGGAAACCCTGTGGGGCAGTCACGGCGAAGTGCCGCGCCAGAACTTGATCGATCACCTGCAACAGTCGGGTCATACGCTGCCCGAAAGCCTGCTCGGCGAGGCCGACGAACAGCGCCGCAGCCTGGCCCTGGCGCATTACCTGCAAACACTCAAGCGCTTGTCGCCGGACACTCTCTGCCAGCTCGCCGGGACCTGCCCCGAGGATGCATCGCCCCAGGCGCTGGATTGGCATCAGGTGCGCACCCTGGAGAGTTCAGGACTGATCAGCTTTGGCCCCCACGGGGCCAGCCATGCCATCCTGACCGGGCTGGACGACCAGCGCCTGGAACAGGAACTGCGGCGCAGCCGCGACGCCCTGGACAACGGCTGCCTGCAGCCCCTGCCGGTGTACTGCTACCCCAACGGCGACCACGATCAACGGGTGCGCCAGCAGTTGGCGGCGCACCGTTACCCCTTTGCACTGGGCACCGGCGCCGGCCTTTACCGTGGCACTGGCGACCCCCTGGCCCTGCCGCGATTCGGTGTCAGCCAGCGCAACGCCAGCCGTCCGGAACTGCTGGCCTGGCGAATCAGCCAAGGGGCCCGCGCATGACCCTGAACCAGTACCTCAAGCACCTGGCGCTGAGCATGGGCACCACGGTGTTGATGATCGCCCTTCGCTTGCTGCGCAACGTGCTGCTGGCGCGCATCCTCGGTCCCAGCGAACGGGGCCTGTTCGCGTTGCTCAGTACCCTGCCCGACCTGATCAGCGCCGCCACCAGCGGCGGCCTGAATTCGGCCGTCGGGTTTCAGGCGGCAAAACAACGCCCCATGGGGTTGCTGCTCAGCCAGGTGCTGGTGTTCGGCTGCCTGCTGGCAACGATGCTGACGCTGTTGGTGGTGGCGCTGACGCGCGAGTTCGGCGGTGAACTGGACATCACCCGCCAACTGGGCCTGCTGGCCTGGCTGCTGCTGATGGCCGTGCCGCTGTCCGTGCTCAAGAGCGGCTTGCTGACCCTGCACAATGCCTCCGGCGGCGTGGTCGCCTTCAACGTCTTGCGGCTGATCGAGTCCCTGACCCCCTTGCTGCTGTTTCTTGCCTTGTTCTGGATGTGGAAGAGCGCGGCGCTGGAGGCGGCACTGATCAGCTGGCTCGCGGGCATCTGCCTGGTGGTCGCCGTGGGCTGGTACTGGCTCAAGCGCGATCACCCGCTGCGCCTGCAATGGGATCGCGCGGGGCAGAATGAACTGCTGCGCTACAGCGCCAGAAGCCATCCCGACCTGCTGTTTCAGCAGGTGATCCTGCGCTCCGATTACCTGCTGATCGGCGCTTTGCTGGGCAGCACCGCGCTGGGTGAATACGCCATGGCCACCGCCGCTGGCGAACTGCTGTTTATCGTACCGGAAGCGGTGACCACACCGTTGATGAAGCGCCTGCTGCAGCAGGAACAAGGTATCGAGCGCCTGACCCCTCTGGCCTTGCGCCTGACCGCCACGGTGATGATCGCCGCCTGCGTGAGCATGGCACTGGTCGGCGAATGGCTGATCGTCACCCTGTTCGGAGAGGCCTACCAGCCGGCGTACCCGGCGCTGCTGGCCTTGCTGCCAGGCCTGCTTGGGCTGTGTTACGTGAGCATCCTGCGCCTGGATCTGCTGGGCAAGAACCGGCCCGGCAGCATTTCGCTGGTGATGGGCCTCTGCGCCCTGTTCAACCTGGCGCTGAACCTGCTGCTGATTCCCGCCTATGGCATTGTCGGCGCCGCCGTGGCGTCCTCCGTTGCTTACCTGGCGGTGACCGTCGCCCTGCTGTGGCTGTACTGTCGCCTCAGCGGCGTGCCGGTGTGGCAAACCCTGATCATCCTGCCCAGCGATCTGGTGCCGATGCGTCAACTGCTGATGCGTAAACCGGCATGAAGCACCTACTGCTACTGATCAGCCTCGGCCTGGGCCTGAGCGCGCAAGCCGCGCCCATGCGCTGGGGCGACATTCGTGACGCCAGCCTGTACCTGCAGGCCGGGCAGCCTGACACCCTGACCGTGAGCTGGGTCCCGGCCTGGCAAGCGGATGCCAACGAAGAGCAACTGTACCTGCTTGACGGTCAGGGCAAGCTCGCGGGCGAACGGCACATCAAGGCCAGCGAAACCCGTGGCAGCCAGCGCTGGGACCTGGCGCCGAGTGCCTCCAGCTATCGACTGGAGATTCCCGGCTACAGCTTTCGCAACTATCGGATCGAACATGATGAACACACCGTCGCGCTGCTGGCCCCGGCCAAGGTTCACTTCAGCGCCTCAACCCGGGATGGCGACGAGCTGTATTTCAAGGTCGCACCCGGCGAACGGGCGATCCTGGCCGGCAAATTCCATGGCGGTGTCAGGGCATTGCAAGCAGAGCGACTGGCCGATGGCAAACCGCTGAGCCTGGCGCTCAAGCCCTATCGCTACTACTGGCAATTCGATCAGGTGGCGCTGCCTGTCGCCAGCGTCGAACAGGTCTGGCGGCTGCGCCTGCAGGGCTCGGGCAAAGCCGCATTCTGGCTCGACGGCACCGCCAATCTGTTCGCGCAAAACCCGCAGCAGCTCCAGCCCGTGCGCGAAGATGCCGGCCAGACCCGGCTTACCCTGCATGCCCAGATCGTCGGCCGAACCCCGGACTTGGGCCTCGCCCTGCCCTACACACTGCCGCCACCGGACAGCCACTCGCTGTTCGATGCACTCAAGCCGCGCGCGGGCAGCTACTACAGTTTTGTCGACCTGACCGCGAAAAGGCCGCAGTACGAGGACCCCTTCCGGCGCTTTTACCAGGAACGCCTGGGCATTACCCACGACATCACCCTGCTTTCCGCCACGCAACGGGGCTCCATCCTGCGCGTCGATGCGGTCAGCAACGCCGGCCTTGACGCCTGGCTCGCCGGGACCCGCGCCCTGGGGGGCAAAGGCCTGCACTACATCGCCTTTGCCGATGAACCGAACCTTAGCTACGCGGACTTTTCCGACTATCAAGCACTCTTCGACAGCATGGTGCGCCAGGTGCAAAGCAATCCCGCCAACTTCCAGGCCGGTGTGCGCATCGCTATGCCGGCCAGTTCGCGGCTGATCAACGGTCCCCTCGCCGACAACGCCGCCGAACGCTGTGGCATTGACTGGGCGCGACGCCTGCTACAGGCATCAGGCGAGCGGATCGACGCCCTGGCCTGGCACGAATGGATGATCCGCGACCTGCTGGCCACCCGCGTGTACCGCGACGGCGTGCGACGCGCCGCCGAGCTCGTTGGCCTCGATCAACAAGGTCGGCCCCGCAAGGCGCTGCTGCTGGACCAGACCAATATGTCCAGCGGTTCGAGCCTGAGCCCCTACGACCAGGAAACCCATTTCGCTTCGCTGTGGTGGGCCTCGGTAGCCATCAATTCGGCCCAGGACGGCCTGCTCGACATGCTCAACTGGTTCCAGATCGATGACGAAGGCGACCACCGCAAGGGCATGTTGCGCGTGCTGGAAGGCGATCGCTTCGAACTCAAGCCGGTGGGCTACGCTCAGCAATTCATCGCTCGCTACTGGCTCAAGGACGTGGTGCGCCTGGACAATGACGCGTTCGAGGTTGACGTGCTGGCCATGGCCAGCGATCGACAACGCAGTGTGCTGGGCGTCAACAAGACCACACGCCTGCAGCATGTCACCTTGCAGGGCATCGCCGCCTCATGTCCGTTGCAGCCTGGCGCGCTGGTGTATTTCGGCGCCGACAGCCAGAGCCGGCCGGCCACGTTCAACTGTGAGGACGGCCGGGTGAAGTTCGAGCTGCCCGGCGAAACGCTGTTTGCCTTGAGCTGGAATGCTTCATGAGCCCCTCCATCGAACCGGTTGCCGTCGCGCAACCTCGCCATCGCAGCACAGGGAGTTCAACCGTTATGGCGGTGCGATTGCAATGGTGCATGTCACTGTGTGCCCCTGACTTTCCGCAAGTCGCGTACGAAGCGCTACGCCAGCGCGTGCCGGACGCGACACCCTTCAATACCCTGGCCTGGTTGCGCGCGGCCGAACACGCCCTGCAAGACGGTACGACGTTGCAGGTCCTGCTGGGCTGGCAGGACGACCAACTGTGCCTGTGCCTGCCGCTGATCGCCTGCCGTGAACGGTTTGCCGGGTTGCCATTTCGCGTCGTTCGTCACCTGGGCTATCCGATGGCCGACCGGATCGCCCTGCTCGCCTGCCTGGACAGCGACAGCCTGCAACAAGGGCTAAGGGCGATCCGCCAGCACTTGCCGCACGCCGTGTTGCAACTCAATGAGTTGCCGCAGCCCCCGGATCAGCCAGGCACACTGACGCCCTGGATGCCGCTGAGCTCTACCAGCGAACGGCGCCTCAGCTGTCGAGTACCGGTGCTCCTGATCAGCGACAGTGACCGCCAGGCAGTCTCGGGCAATCATCGCTACAAACTGCGTCGGGCGCGCAACCGTATCACGGCCTGCGGTGCGCAGATCAAGCGCCTGGCCCCGGACGCGCTGACCATCGGCCCCTTGCTGCAAGCGATCAGCGAGGTCGAAGCGGCCAGCTGGAAAGGTGACGAAGGCGTCGGAATCTTCTCCGACGCGCACCGCCGACTATGGATGAACGAAGCGTTCACCCACCTCGCCGCCCTTGGCCTGGTACGGGCCGTGGTGCTGGAGCTCGATGGGCGTTGCATCAGCTATCGTCTCGGGCTGCTGGAACAAGGCCGGCTGTATGACTACAACCTGGCGTTCCTGCCGCAACATGCGGACCTGAGTAGTGGCCGCGTACTGCTTGAGGAATGGATTCTCTGGGGGCTGGACGAAGGCTGGCAGTGGATCGATGCCTCGCGCGTGAGCCTGAACAACTCCACCCATCAACTGCATGAACGCATGACCGGGCAACTCGAACACTGGCGCTGGAGTTTCTATTCCTGGCGCCCCAGTGGCATCTGCCTGGGCCTTGGCCTGCGGTGCTGGCACTACCTCAAACCGCGACTGCACGCCTGGCGCGCCTGGCGGGTGGCCACCCGCGAGCCCGTCGGCGCGAAAAACCCTGTGGGCGGTACACACCCCAAGGAGGGCGAACATGCCTCGTCAAGTCATCGTCAACGCTGACGATTTCGGCCTCAGCCCGAACGAGAATGCAATCATCCTGCGGGCCTTTCAGGCCGGGGTGATCAGCTCCGCCACCGCCATGGCCAACATGCCCGCTTTCCACGCCGCTTGTCAGCTGGCGCAACAACCGCTGCTCAAGGGCCGCGTCGGCCTGCATTTCAACCTCACCTACGGCCGCCCCTTGAGCGAGGCGATCGTCCGCCAGTCAACCTTCTGCAGCGCCGCTGGCGAGTTCGACCTGAACCTTGCGCGCCACCACTTGTGGCTCGGGCGCGAACAACGTGAAGCGGTGTTGCAGGAGCTTGAGGCACAGTGGCAACACTGCCTGGACAACGGCCTGCAACCCAGCCATCTGGATTCCCATCAACACGTTCACAATATCTGGCCGATCGGCGAGATCGTCGCGCGGTTTGCCGCCCGCCAAGGAGTACCGGTTCGGCTGGCGCGCAATCTGGGACAAAACCTCAGCCTGCCAAAACGGGTGTTCAAACACCTGCTCAACCAACGCTTGCGCCGCCTCGCCAACGCAACGGCCGATTATGTATGCACCCCGGTGGATCTACGCAACGCCGCTCCCCCCACGGACGGACTGCTGGAGATCATCGCCCACCCCACCCAGCTCGACAGCGACTTTGGCGATGCCTACCTGCGTGCGGACGAGTCGTTGAGCCTGCTACTGGACCTTCGACTGCCGGGTATCCCGCGCGTGCCCTACAGCGTATTGCTACGCAGCCCATCCGCTGCGGCGACCGCCCTGGAATGACCCAGACAGCACACTGCCCCTGGCGGTTAACCAGGGGCAGTGTGCAAAACGCAATGGACTCAGGGTTTCAGCGGCCATTCCTCGTCGAGGTCCGACAGGCTTTTTCCATCATCCGGGTGTTTCCAGGTTTGCGGTGGCGGATTCTCTTGCGGGGTGGCCTCATCCGGCCGCTCCTCGTCGCCATCGTCGTCATGTTCATGCTGCTTTTCAGTGGCCATGGACCCTCCTCCTGAGCTGAAGGTGTACCTTTGAGAATAGAACAAGGTCCAGGCATCGCCGGGGACAGGCCGACATATGATCAAGCGTCGGTGAATTCGCGCACGACAAAAGTGAAATGCCAGAAACAAAAAACCCCGGTCTTTCGACCAGGGTCTTTGCTATCGACGCGAAGTAGATACTGGCTTTGCCAGTGGCTTTCTTCGTAGCTCCAAGGCGTTCAGTGGGCCTTGAGGCAGATATGGCGCAGCGGACGGGACTCGAACCCGCGACCCCCGGCGTGACAGGCCGGTATTCTAACCGACTGAACTACCGCTGCGTATCGCTTTGGACTTTCGCCCAATTAACTCGTCTGATTGCCAAGCTTCGAAGCTTTTCAATCTCGAACCAGGAAAACCTGATTCGGAAAATATGGCGCAGCGGACGGGACTCGAACCCGCGACCCCCGGCGTGACAGGCCGGTATTCTAACCGACTGAACTACCGCTGCGCGTCGGTGGAGGCTTTTCAGCTTCCCTCCTGCTTTCGCAAGAGTCTCAAGAAGTGGTGGGTGATGACGGGATCGAACCGCCGACATTCTGCTTGTAAGGCAGACGCTCTCCCAGCTGAGCTAATCACCCGTTTGCTTCTCCGAGGCCGCGAAATTTACGCAGATACCGAAGCTAAGTCAATAGCAGGATTGGATTTTTTTCAAAAACAGCTTCAAGCGGCAAGCTACAAGTCAAAAGCCGTGCCGCGCAGACAGGCCCAACACTGAACGGCTTTTACTTGCCGCTTGTAGCTTGTAGCTTAAAGCTGCCTCTCACTGCTGATAGACCATCTTCTTGGTCATGCCACCGTCGACCACAAACTCCTGGCCCGTGACGAACCCGGCATTCCTGGACAGCAACCAGGCCACCATCGCCGCAACGTCTTCGACCGTCCCTACCCTGCCCGCCGGATGCTGGGCGTGATCGGCGTCACTTAGCGGCTCGGCACGCCGGGCAGCAGGGTCACGGGCATCGATCCAGCCCGGACTGACTGCGTTGACCCGAATCTCCGGCCCCAAGCTGATGGCCAGCGCGTGAGTCAGGGCCAGTAAACCGCCCTTGCTCGCCGCGTAGGCTTCGGTGTCCGGTTCCGACTGACCCGCACGGGTCGAGGCCAGGTTGACGATGGAACCGCCGTGAGCCCGCAGATAGGGCGCACAGTGCTTGGCCAGCAGCATCGGCCCACTGAGGTTGACCGCCAGCACCCGGTTCCAGTACCCCAGGTCAAGGCTTTCCAGGGTGATGTTGCGAGGGTCGGCGACCGCCGCGTTGCACACCAGCGCATCGAGACGACCGAATTGCCCAAGCACCTCGGCAACGCCCAGGGTCACTTGCTGCTCATCGGACACATCCATGGCGATGAACCACGCGTGTTCACCCAGCACCTTGGCCACCCTGGAGCCCCGCTCACGATCGAGATCGGTCAGCACCACCTGCCAGCCTTCGCTGATCAACCAGGCGGCAATCCCCAGGCCGATACCCCGTGCCGCACCCGTGACCAGGGCGACCCGACCGTTGGTAGCACCGACAGACGTGGACAACTCGATCACAAGGCAGCCAGCCCGCGCGCCAGATCCGCTTGCAGGTCGGCCACGTCTTCCAGGCCGACCGCGATCCGGATCAAGCTGTCGCGAATACCGGCAGCCTCACGCTCCTGCGGCGCCAGGCGCCCATGGGAGGTGGTGCTCGGATGGGTGATGGTGGTCTTGCTGTCACCCAGGTTGGCAGTGATGGAAATCAGGCGGGTCGCATCGATAAAGCGCCAAGCGCCCTCTTTGCCGCCCTTGACTTCAAAACTCACCACCGCCCCAAAGCCTTTCTGCTGGCGCAACGCCAGTTCGTGCTGTGGATGGCTCTTGAGGCCGGCGTAGTGAACCTTCTCGATGCCGTCCTGCTGCTCCAGCCACTCAGCCAGTTGCTGGGCATTGGCACAATGCGCCTTCATGCGCAGGCTCAGGGTTTCCAGGCCCTTGAGGAAGATCCAGGCGTTGAACGGGCTCAAGGTTGGGCCCGCGGTACGCAGGAAGCCGACGATTTCTTTCATCTGCTCGCTACGACCCGCCACCACGCCACCCATGCAACGGCCCTGACCGTCGATGAACTTGGTGGCCGAATGCACCACCACGTCCGCGCCGAGCTTCAGGGGTTGCTGCAAGGCAGGCGTACAGAAGCAGTTGTCGACCACCAGCATCGCGCCCTTGCCATGGGCCACTTCAGACAGCGCGGCGATATCCACCAACTCGGCCAACGGGTTGGACGGCGACTCGACGAACAGCAATTTGGTGTTGGCCTTGATCGCGGCATCCCAGCCGGACAGGTCCGCCAGCGGCACGTAATCGACTTCGATGCCAAAACGCTTGAAGTACTTTTCGAACAGGCTGATGGTCGAGCCAAATACGCTGCGCGACACCAGTACATGGTCGCCGGCACTGCACAGGCTCATCACCACGGCGAGGATCGCCGCCATGCCAGTGGCGGTCGCCACGGCCTGCTCCGCGCCTTCCAGAGCGGCAATGCGCTCTTCAAACGCACGAACGGTCGGGTTGGTGTAGCGCGAGTAAACGTTGCCTGGTACTTCGCCCGCGAAACGCGCCGCCGCATCGGCCGCGGTACGGAACACATAGCTTGAAGTGAAGAACATCGGATCACCGTGTTCGCCTTCGGGCGTGCGGTGCTGGCCGGCACGTACGGCCAGGGTATCGAACGCTACGCCATCGAGGTCGCTGTCCAGCCGACCGGCATCCCAATCCTGACTCATGCTGTCACTCCTTGCCCCGTTCTTGATAGATAAACCGTCTTTGACAGATACAAAACCGGCCCCTCAGGGCCGGTGGAAACTCAGTTGTTGTACAGATCGATGATCGCACTGACAGCCTGCGTCTTGACCTTGGAGGCATCGTTACGTGCCTGCTCGATCTTGTTCAGGTAAGCCTCGTCAACGTCGCCGGTAACGTACTTGCCGTCGAACACGGCGCAATCGAAGTGCTCGATCTTGATCTTGCCGCCACCAACCGCTTCGATCAGGTCAGGCAGGTCCTGATAGATCAGCCAGTCGGCGCCGATCAGGTCAGCCACGTCCTGAGTCGAACGATTGTGGGCGATCAGTTCATGGGCGCTCGGCATGTCGATGCCGTAAACGTTCGGGTAACGTACGGCAGGGGCCGCGGAGCAGAAGTAGACGTTCTTGGCGCCGGCTTCGCGCGCCATCTGGATGATCTGCTTGCAAGTCGTGCCGCGCACGATCGAGTCGTCCACCAGCATGACGTTCTTGCCGCGAAATTCCAGCTCGATGGCATTGAGCTTCTGGCGTACGGATTTTTTCCGTGCGGCCTGGCCCGGCATGATGAAGGTCCGGCCGATGTAGCGGTTCTTGACGAAACCTTCGCGGAACTTCACGCCCAGGTGGTTGGCCAGTTCCAGTGCCGCGGTACGGCTGGTATCGGGAATCGGGATAACCACGTCGATGTCGTGATCCGGACGCTCGCGCAGGATCTTCTCGGCCAGTTTCTCACCCATGCGCAGGCGAGCCTTGTAGACCGATACGCCGTCGATGATCGAGTCTGGACGCGCCAGGTAAACGTGTTCGAAGATGCACGGGGTCAGGGACGGATTGGTCGCACACTGACGGGTGTGCAGCTTGCCGTCTTCAGTGATGTAGACCGCTTCGCCTGGGGCCAGGTCGCGAATCAGGGTGAATCCCAGCACGTCCAGGGACACGCTTTCGGAGGCGATCATGTACTCCACGCCTTCGTCGGTGTGACGCTGGCCGAAGACGATCGGGCGGATGCCGTGCGGGTCGCGGAAACCGACGATGCCGTAGCCGGTGACCATCGCCACGACGGCGTAACCACCGACGCAACGGTTGTGCACGTCGGTGACGGCGGCGAATACGTCTTCTTCGGTCGGCTGTAACTTGCCGCGCTGGGCCAGTTCGTGGGCGAACACGTTAAGCAGCACTTCCGAGTCGGAGCTGGTGTTGACGTGGCGCAGGTCAGATTCGTAAATCTCCTTGGCCAGCTGTTCAACGTTGGTCAGGTTACCGTTGTGCGCCAGGGTGATGCCGTAAGGCGAGTTGACGTAAAACGGTTGAGCTTCGGCCGAAGTCGAGCTGCCAGCGGTCGGATAGCGCACATGGCCAATGCCCATGTGGCCGACGAGGCGCTGCATATGACGCTGATGAAACACGTCACGTACCAGGCCATTGTCCTTGCGCAGGAATAACCGGCCATCATGGCTGGTCACGATACCGGCAGCGTCCTGGCCGCGGTGCTGGAGGACGGTTAGCGCGTCATACAGCGCCTGATTGACGTTCGACTTACCGACGATACCGACGATGCCACACATGCGACGCAACCCCTACTTAATGAAACTGAACTGAACACGACTCACTGCGGCGTTTTGGCCGTCGGCAAGAGGTGCTCCTTGAACGGTATTTCAGCGGGTACGCTGATACCGCTGGCCAGCCACTGACTGCTCCACCCTAATATGAGGTTTTTGGACCAGTCTGCAACCAATAGAAATTGTGGCACGAGCCTCGACTCCTGCCACCATGAATCCTGCTGTACCGGCCCCAGGCTCAACAGCCCGACGGCGGTGACCACCAGCAACGCGCCACGCGCCGCGCCGAAGGCCATGCCCAGGAAGCGATCGGTCCCGGAGAGGCCGGTGACGCGAATCAGTTCGCCGATAAGATAATTGACCATGGCGCCGACCACCAGGGTGGCGACGAACAGGATGGCACAGCCCGCGATCACGCGGGCCGACGGTGTTTCGATATAACCGACGAGGTACTCGGACAGTGAGCCACCAAACATCCAGGCAACGGCTCCTGCGATGATCCAGGTCACCAGCGACAGTGCTTCTTTTACGAAGCCGCGGCTCAGACTGATCAAAGCGGAGATGGCGATTGTTGCAACGATCGCCCAGTCAACCCAGGTAAATGGCACAGTGCAGCCTACAGACGGATAAGGCGGCGCATTTTAGCAGAGCCCATGGCTGCCGGTAAGCTGCGATTTTCAGTGGATTTCAAATTGAGGCGATAGCCTTAGCCGCGCTCCGGCTGGAAACGCACCACAAAACCCTTGAGATTATGCTGGCGACCCAGCAGGTCACGCAGACGATCGGCTTCGGCGCGCTCGATCAACGGCCCGACAAACACCCGGTTCTTACCGTCAGCCGTACGGATATAAGCGTTGTAGCCCTGGCTACGCAGGGTTTTCTGCAAGCTTTCGGCACTTTCACGGCTCGACAGGCTGGCCAGTTGCACCGACCAACTGACCGACAAGCCATTGGCATCGACCCGAGCCTGGGTGGCGGCAGGCTTGCTGACGGGCGCGGTGACTGGCGCAGGTGCAGGCTTGGGCGCAGGCGCTGGTGCTACCGGCTTGGCGGCAACCGGGGGTGGCGCAACGGGCGTGCTCGGTGCACTGGCTGCAGGTGCCGTCGTCGGCGTGGCAGGTACTTGCTCCATGGCTATTTCAGCATCGCTCGGCACCGGCTCCTGGGGCAGCGCCTGCGGATCCGGAACCACCACTGGTTCGACCTGAACTTGCGGCAGGGTGGGCGCCTGCGGCGCAGCCGGGGCCTCTACCACCACCTGGCGCTGCTCGTCCTCCCGGGAAAACAGCATTGGCAGGAAAATCACTGCCAGAGCCACCAGCACCAGGGCCCCGACCATCCGCTGCTTGTACGCGTTATCCAGCAAAGCCATCTGCAGCCTCCTCCGTGGAGCGCCGGGCCAGCCACTCGAGGGCCTCGGCAACACAATAAAATGATCCGAACAGCAGGATTTCGTCTTCCGCCGTCGCCTGCGCGCTTTGCCCCTCCAGGGCATCCGCCACACTGGCATAGGATGTTACCGCAGCCCCGAGGTTCTGCAACGCAACCTGTAAATCCGCAACCGGACGCGCGCGAGGCGAATCAAGCGGGGCGACCGCCCAATGCTGGACACTAGCACTCAACTGGCCAACCACACCATCAAGATCCTTGTCGGCCAGCAACCCGAAGACGGCCAGGCGTCGACCCGCCACCGGACGAGCGGTCAGGCGCTGCGCCAGGTACTCGGCCGCATGGGGGTTATGCCCCACGTCCAGCATCAGGTTCAGGCGCTTGCCATGCCAGCTGAACTGGCGGCGATCCAGACGCCCGACGACTTTCGTGGCCTGCAGCGCCGCGACTATTTGCCCGGGAACCCAAGGCAGGCCCGACAGCGCATAAGCCTGCAACGCCAGCGCGGCGTTTTCCATGGGCAAGTCGAGCAAGGGCAGGTCGTGCAACTCGATCTCCCGACCTTGCCCGTCGACACCCCGCCACTGCCAGCCGTGATCGGTCACGCCCAGGTCGAAATCACGACCACGCAGCAAGAACCGGCAATTAAGCTCGCGTGCTTTGTCCAGCAAGGGTTGGGGAGGATTGAGATCGCCGCACAGCGCCGGTGCGCCCTGGCGGAAGATACCGGCCTTTTCGAAGGCCACGGATTCGCGGGTATCGCCCAGGTAATCCGCATGGTCGACGCCGATGCTGGTGACCAGCGCGATGTCGGCATCCACCAGGTTGACCGTATCCAGACGACCGCCAAGACCGACTTCCAGCACCACCGCATCCAGGCCCGACTGCTGGAACAGCCAGAACGCCGCCAGGGTACCCATTTCGAAATAGGTCAGGGAGATCTCGCCGCGACCGGCCTCGACCGCCACGAAGGCTTCGCACAATTGTTCGTCAGTGGCCTGAACGCCATTGATCTGCACCCGCTCGTTGTAATGCAGCAGGTGCGGGGAGTTGTAGACACCAACGCTCAAGCCCTGCGCGCGCAACAATGACGCCACGAACGCACAGGTAGAACCCTTGCCGTTGGTGCCGGTGACCGTGACCACCCGAGGCGCCGGCTTGCCCAATCCCATCCGGGACGCTACCTCTTGCGAGCGCGCAAGCCCCATGTCGATGGCTGACGGATGCAACTGCTCAAGGTAGGCGAGCCACTCGCCAAGGGTACGCTCGGTCATAGGTTGGCAGGCACCGGCGGAACCACCACGGTCTCGACGGGCGCCGCCACGAACTCAGGCGTCGGCAGCCCCATCAGTTGCGCCAGCAGATTACCCAGGCGTGGACGCAACTCGTGACGCGCGATGATCATGTCGATCGCACCATGCTCCAGCAGAAATTCGCTGCGCTGGAAACCTTCCGGCAGCTTTTCACGCACGGTCTGCTCGATAACACGCGGGCCGGCAAAGCCGATCAGGGCCTTTGGCTCACCGACAATCACGTCGCCGAGCATCGCCAGGCTGGCGGAAACACCGCCGTAAACCGGGTCGGTCAGCACCGAGATGAACGGAATGCCTTCTTCGCGCAAACGCGCCAGCACCGCAGAGGTCTTGGCCATCTGCATCAGGGAGATCAGGGCTTCCTGCATCCGCGCACCGCCGGAAGCGGCGAAGCAGATCATCGGGCAACGGTTTTCCAGGGCGTAGTTGGCCGCACGCACGAAACGCTCGCCAACGATGGCACCCATCGAACCACCCATGAAGGAGAATTCGAACGCCGACACCACTACCGGCATGCCCAGCAGGGTGCCGCTCATGGAAATCAGGGCGTCCTTTTCACCGGTCTGCTTCTGGGCAGCGGTCAGGCGGTCCTTGTACTTCTTGCCATCACGGAACTTCAGACGGTCAACCGGCTCCAGGTCGGCACCCAGTTCGGCACGGCCTTCGGCGTCGAGGAAGATGTCGATCCGCGCACGCGCACCGATGCGCATGTGGTGGTTGCACTTGGGGCAAACGTCCAGGGTCTTTTCCAGCTCCGGACGATACAGCACCGCCTCGCAGGACGGGCACTTGTGCCACAGACCTTCAGGCACCGAGCTCTTCTTGACCTCGGAACGCATGATCGAAGGGATCAGTTTGTCTACCAACCAGTTGCTCATGCTTTCTTTCTCCAGTACCGGCGGCCCGAACGCTCTGGTTCGCGGCCCCGCGTATGCCCTTGAGCTAAATTCATGTGTGCGGCGATGATCGGTTCGCTGCCGCGGTCGACACAGGGCCAGGACCTGCCTGCAACGCTTCCATCCTCAGCCATCCCGACAACCTGCGCAGGGCGGTTGTCACTTCGGTTTTGGTCCACCCGGAGGTGGCACCTGCCTGCTTTCGTGCAGCGCATGTTTGTACCATGCAGTGGACGGCGGCAGACTGCCAGCCGTCACATCGACGACGCGCTACTGCGCACTGCCTGCACAAAGGCGCGAATCTTTGCGTGATCCTTGATGCCCTTGCCCTGCTCTACCCCGCCGCTGACGTCCACCGCATAGGGCTGGACCCGGGCAATGGCCCCGGCGACGTTGTCCGGCGTCAGCCCACCGGCCAGGATAATCGGCTTGTTCAAGCCCTGCGGAATCAAGGACCAGTCGAAGGCTTCGCCGGTTCCACCGGGAACCCCTTCGACATAGGTATCCAGCAGAATCCCGCTGGCACTCGGATACGCGAGGCAGGCGGCGGCGATATCGTCCCCGGCCTTGACACGCAAGGCCTTGATATACGGCCGGTGCCAGCCTTCGCAATCGGCCAGGGTTTCATCACCGTGGAACTGCAACAGGTCCAGCGGCACTGCATCGAGTATTTCACCGAGCTCGCAACGACTGGCATTGACGAACAGGCCCACGGTGGTCACGAACGGCGGCAACGCTGCAATAATCGCCCGCGCCTGCTGGACCGTCACCGCCCGCGGACTGTTGGCATAGAACACAAAGCCAAGCGCATCGGCCCCGGCCTCGACGGCCGCCAACGCATCTTCAATGCGGGTAATCCCACAGATTTTGCTGCGAACGGCTGGCATGTCGTTGGAACCTCAGGGCAAATCCGGGAAAGTCCCGGATGGTAGCAAATGCGTTCGAGGGCGTCAGCCGTCAAGTTCCGAGAAACCGGTCAGGAAGTGCGGCCCGACGTAACGCTCCGGCAGCTGGAACTCATCACGATACTCGACCTGCACCAGGTACAGCCCGAACGGGTGGGCCGTGACACCGCCGGCACGCCGGGCCCGGCTTTCCAGCACCTCCTTGGCCCACTCCACCGGACGCTCACCGGCACCGATGGTCATCAGTACACCGGCAATATTGCGCACCATGTGGTGCAGGAATGCGCTGGCACGGATATCCAGCACGATCATCTTGCCGTGCTGGGTGACCCGCAGGTGATGGATTTCCTTGATCGGCGACTTGGCCTGGCACTGCCCCGCGCGAAAGGCGCTGAAGTCGTGAGTGCCGAGCAGGTGCTGCGCCGCCTCGGCCATGCGCTGCACATCCAGCGGCCGGTGGTTCCAGGTCACCTCTTCGTTGAGGTGCGCCGGACGAATCTGGTCGTTGTAGATCACGTACCGATAACGCCGGGCGATGGCCTTGAAGCGCGCATGAAAGTGCGCCGGCATGACCTTGGCCCAACTGACGCTGATATCGTGGGGCAAGTTGATATTGGCCCCCATGACCCAGGCCTTCAACGACCGGTCGACCTGGGTGTCGAAATGCACCACCTGGCCGCAGGCGTGCACGCCCGCATCGGTGCGCCCCGCGCAATGCACGGAAACGGGCGAATCCGCGACCTTGGACAGGGCCATTTCAAGGGTTTGCTGCACGGTGGCCACGCCGGAGGCCTGACGCTGCCAGCCGCGGTACCGCGAGCCCTTGTATTCAACGCCCAACGCGATCCGGAAAAAGCCCTCGGCCGCCATTTCGGCGGCCGGATTATCTATATTTGCCAAGGAGTGACAGCCTGCTGATGTACGCAAAGGCGGGCATTATAAGGCCCCGCGCCCGGGACGCCATGTTCGCGGTATTTTTTGTTCAACCCGGCGCCGCGAGTAAGCACCTGGAGAGGAGCCGCTTGCTGGAGTATCCGCAGGTGTGGCGACCAGGGCATTGTCTAGCCCTGAAACAGGTGTGAACCTTATTCAGGACGGGACACATAAAACAAAAACGGCAGCCATCATGGGCTGCCGTTTTTGTCATGCCAGGTCAATCAAGCCAGGCGAGCGAGCATTTCCCTGGCTTCGCTCTTCTGGCCGTCATTGCCCTCGCTGAGTACCTCGCCGAGGATGTCCCGCGCACCATCGTTATCACCCATGTCGATGTACGCCTGGGCCAGATCCAGCTTGGTGGCGACTTCATCGGTACCCGAGAGGAAGTCAAGCTCCGACTCATCGCTGTCCGCCGCCAGCGCCGCATCCTCAGCGGTGAAGGTGGGCTCAACGATGGGCGGATGCTCCAGCTCTTGCGAGAAGCGATCCAACTCGGCGTGCACATCATCCAGGTCAGCAATGAAGTCATCCGGCTTGGCGGACGAATCCATTTCATCGGCCAGGGACAGGTCGAAATCGGCCGGCAACTCCAGGTCATCCAGCGTCACGTCGACCACCTCAGGCGTCTGCTGTGCCGGCGGCTCATCGTCGAGGCTGAGCAGGGACTCATCCTCGGACAAGGTCGACTCCGGCAGGTCCGCACCCAGGTCGAGATCGAAGTCCGCCAGATCGCCCAGCCCCTCCGGCTCTTGAGCCTGCTGCGATACCGGCTCAAAACTCAGGTCATCGTCCAGCGGGAATGCTTCCAGCTCGGCGACAGGCTCGGCGGCGAGCTGTTCAGGCGATACCGCCTCCAGCTCATCCAGACTGAGGTCGAATGCACTATCGAAATCTTCCTCTGGCGCAGCAACTTCGGGTGCTGGAGCTGGAACCTCAGGCTCATCCAGCAGCAACTCCTTGACGTACTGGGCATCCAGCTCGGCCGCCGCAGCAGCGGCGGCAATGCCACCCACTGCCGCTATGGCAAGCATGGCCGGGAAGCGACTTTTGAGCTGCTCGACCTCTGCGTAGTTCTTACCATTGGCAACCAACTGGCGCTCTTGCGCGACAAACGCATCGCGATCGCCCTGCTGAGCATAGACTTCCATCAACTTGAGGCGCAGCTCGCTGCGTTGCGGCTCTTGCTTGACGCCTTCTTCCAGCAGGTTGACCGCCTGGTTCAGACGCCCGGCATCGATGTGCGACTGCGCGTGCATCAGCACATCGTCCGAGCGTTCGGCGGCAGGCGACACCAGGGGCGCAGCAATTGGCGTGGTCATCACGACCGGCGCCACCACCACCGGCTCAGCCGCTGGAGCTGGAGCTGGAGCTGGAGCTGGAGCCAGCTTGACGGCGGGCGGCGCAACTTCAAGGCCCTCGAAGCTGCTTTCCGGCAGATCGAGGTCCTCGGAGAAATCCGACTCTTCAGCCAGCGCCTTCGCCATCCGCCGGTGCTTTTCGGATTCCTGCTGAGCCTTGCGACGACGCGCCAGCAGCAACAGCAGCAAGGCCAGCACGACCGCCCCGCCACCGACCAGCCCCATCAGCGCCGGACTGGCCAGCAACTCGTCGTACTTCTGTTCATCGTTGGCCGCAGGCGCGGCGGCCGGGTCTGCCGATGGCGTCGCAGCAGCCGTCTCGGGAGATTCTGTAGCCAAGGTCGCGGCAGGCTCAACCAACTCGGCCGGCATCGTCTCTGAAGACAGGGTCGCGCCAGCATGCCCCGCTTCTGCCTGCAGCTTGGCCAGTTGATTGTTTTTCAGCTCGATCAGGCGCTGAAGCTTGTCCAGCTGGCTTTGCAAGTCGGTCATGCGGCTGTTCAGCTCGGCGTTGTCACGACGGGCCGTGTCGAGGCTTTCCTGTGCTACTGCCAGCTTGTTGCCGATGGCCTGGCTATCGCCGGCCGGGCCCTTGCCACGGTTTTTGCCGGACTCGGCCGAGACCAGGCTCAGGTTATCCTTGGCAGCACCCTGGGCCAGCGCGCTATTACGCCCGCGACCGCTGGCGTCCAGTTGCTGCGCCTGGGTCCGCGGCACGTAGCGTCGCCCCTGGCGCCAGGCGGCGTTCTGCGCGGCCACTTCAGCAATGGCTTGCGCTTGCGGCAGGCCAGTGCTTTGCCCAGCGTCCGGCAGGCGCAAGACCTGACCGGTTTTCAAGCGGTTGATGTTGCCATCGATAAAGGCATCGGGGTTCAACGCCTGGATCGCCAGCATGGTTTGCTGGATCGAAGCGCCATTGCGCGCCTTCGCGGCAATCTCCCACAGGGTGTCGCGCGGCGCCGTGGTGTGTTGCGCCGTCGCCCCGGTAACCGGCGCGTTGACCGCTGGCGCCGTTTGCGCCGCGGCTTCAGCGGTTTGCGGCGAGAACTTGGAAGGGTCGAGCAGCACGCTGTAGTCACGCAGCAGACGGCCGTTCGGCCACATCACCTGAACCAGGAACTTCACCATGGGCTCGGACAGCGGCTGGCTGGACGTCACCCGCAGGATGCTTTTACCGCCAGGGTTGAGCACAGTCGTGAATGTCAGGTCATTGAGGAACGCCTGGCGGTCCACGCCGGCCTTGGCGAAGTCATCGGCCGAGGCCAGGCTTGGTGCCACTTCGGCCGCCGTGAGGTCCTTGACATCGAGCAACTCGATCTCGGCCACCAACGGCTGGTTCAGGGTCGACTTGAGGGTCAGTTCCCCAAGCCCAAGGGCATGCGCCATACCGGAGGACAGCGCCGAGGCGGCCGCTATTGCTAACACCAGTTTGCGAACTTGAACCATAGCCTCATCCTTTGTTTGAACATTCCTCGGCCAGCGAGAAGGTGTTTAATGCTGCTGCCGTAAGGCATGGCGCACAGGACTCGGAGGAGTCTGCGCGCGATTATTTCACTCACGCCCTTGCAGGCCCCGCATGGCGGCCCGCCTCATAGCATAGCGTTCAGCTAGAATCATTCTGCAAATTGTTGCCAAGTATCTTTTACACAAGGTCTTTTATCAACAACTCGGCCACCTGCACTGCGTTGAGCGCGGTGCCTTTGCGTACGTTATCTGACGTCAGCCACAGATTAAGTTCCGCCGGATCGTCGACGCCGCCGCGAACCCGACCAACGTAAACCACGTCCTGGCCGACCGCATCACCGACCGGCGTCGGGTAATCACCCGCCTCCACCAACTCGATACCCGGCGCCGCCTCCAGTGCGGCGTTGACTGCAGCCAGGTCGACCGTCTTGGCCGAAACCAGGGTCACGGTATAGCTATCGCCAAAAAACACCGGAGCTTGAACGCAGGTCGCGGAAATCTTCAAGGCTGGCTGCGCCATGACTTCACGCAACTCTCGAACCAGGCGTTTTTCCAGCAGCGTATGGCCTTGGGCATCCGGCGTGCCGACCTGTGCCAGCAGGTTGAACGCCATCTGCCGATCGAAGAAGCGCGGTTCCAGCGGGCGGGCGTTCAGCAGCTCGGCAGTCTGCCGGGCCAGTTCGGTCACCGCCTCGCGGCCCTGGGCTGAAACAGCCAGACTGGCGGTTACGGCGATGCGCTGCACATCGAGCTGATCACGCAACGCTGCCAGGACCACGGCCAGGGTGGTCGCCGAGGCGCTTGGGCTGCTGACCTGAAACGGCTTTTTCAGCCCGGCCAGCACCTGGGCATTGGCTTCCGGTACCACCTGTGGCGCCTGGTCGGCTGGCAAGGCACCGGACAAGTCGATCAGCGCGCAACCCGCGGCCGTCGCTCGCGGGGCAAAGCTCAGGGTGACCGCCGGCCCGGCGGCAAAGAACACCAGTTGCACCTTGCTGAAATCAAACTCGTCGACCTCCCGCACCCGCACGTTCTTGCTGCGGAACATCACCGAATGCCCAGCCGACTCGCTGCTCGCCAGCAGGTGCAGGTTGGCAACCGGAAAATCACGCTCTTCGAGAATCTGAACGAGGGTTTCGCCAACAGTACCGGTGGCGCCGACAACGGCGATATCAAAGGACTGGCTCATGGTTCTACCTCAGGCGAAACGGGGGGAGCGGCACTTTACCGGGTGACTGGCATGCAGGCAATTGCGCCGGGGATTTGTCGTGCCTGTGCCTGCTCGTGATGGCGACTTGACTGACGACACAACGCTCATAAAAAAACCCGCACCTCTTTCAAGGCACGGGTTCTTTCACGGCATCAACCGATCAACGTTCCAGCAGGATCCGCAACATGCGACGCAGCGGCTCGGCCGCGCCCCACAGCAGTTGGTCGCCGACGGTGAAGGCACCGAGGTACTGGGTCCCCATGTTCAGCTTGCGCAGACGGCCAACCGGTACGTTCAGGGTACCGGTGACCTTGGTCGGACTCAGCTCCTGCATGCTGATGTCGCGGCTGTTCGGCACCAGCTTGACCCAAGGGTTGTGCTGGCTGATCAGACCTTCGATATCGGCGATCGGCACGTCTTTGTTCAGCTTGATGGTCAGCGCCTGGCTGTGGCAGCGCATGGCGCCGATACGCACACAGATGCCGTCCACCGGGATTGGGCTCTTGAAGCGCCCGAGAATCTTGTTGGTCTCGGCTTGGGCCTTCCACTCTTCGCGGCTCTGGCCGTTCGGCAGTTCCTTGTCGATCCAGGGGATCAGGCTGCCCGCCAGCGGTACGCCGAAGTTTTCGGTCGGGTAGGCGTCGCTGCGCATGGCTTCGGCAACACGACGGTCGATGTCGAGGATGGCGCTGGCCGGGTCGGCCAGTTGATCGGCGACAGCGGCATGGGTCGCGCCCATCTGCTTGATCAGCTCACGCATGTTCTGCGCGCCGGCACCCGAGGCTGCCTGATAGGTCATGGCGCTCATCCACTCCACCAGACCGGCTTCGAACAGGCCACCCAGGCCCATCAGCATCAGGCTGACCGTGCAGTTGCCGCCGATGTAGTTCTTGGTGCCCGCGTCCAGCTGCTGGTCGATGACCTTGCGGTTGACCGGGTCCAGCACGATGACGGCGTCATCCTGCATACGCAGGCTGGACGCGGCATCGATCCAGTAACCCTGCCAGCCGGCTTCACGCAGCTTGGGGAACACTTCACTGGTGTAGTCGCCACCCTGGCAGGTCAGAATCACGTCGAGGGTCTTGAGCTCTTCAATGCTGTAAGCGTCTTTGAGCGGAGCAATGTCCTTGCCCACGGACGGACCTTGGCCACCGACATTGGAAGTGGTGAAAAACACCGGCTCAATGAGATCGAAATCCTGCTCTTCCAGCATCCGCTGCATGAGCACGGAACCGACCATACCGCGCCAACCGATCAGACCTACACGTTTCATCGCAACTACACCTTTTACAAAAAGTGGGCTCGCTTGCCGGCATCAGCAACAAGCGGGGCCCGAGAGATTACAGATTCCGCAGCGCGGCGACTACTGCGTCGCCCATTTCCTGCGTTCCGACTTTAGTGCAACCGGCCGACCAGATGTCACCGGTGCGCAGGCCCTGATCCAGGACCACGCTCACGGCTTGCTCGATGGCGTCAGCGGCGGCCTGCTGGTTGAAGCTGTAACGCAGCATCATCGATACCGACAGAATGGTCGCCAGCGGGTTGGCAATGCCCAGGCCTGCAATGTCCGGCGCCGAACCATGGCACGGCTCGTACATGCCTTTGTTGTGGGTATCCAGCGAGGCCGACGGCAGCATGCCGATGGAGCCGGTGAGCATCGATGCCTGGTCGGACAGGATGTCGCCGAACATGTTGTCGGTGACGATCACGTCGAATTGCTTCGGCGCGCGCACCAGTTGCATGGCGGCGTTGTCGACGTACATGTGGCTCAGCTCGACCTCGGGGTAATCCTTGGCCACTTGCTCGACCACTTCGCGCCACAGCTGACTGGAGGCCAGGACGTTGGCCTTGTCCACCGAGCAGAGCTTCTTGCCGCGCACCATGGCCATGTCGAAGCCGACCCGGGCGATGCGACGGATTTCGCTTTCGCTGTACGGCAGGGTGTCGTACGACTGGCGCTCACCGTTTTCCAGGGTGCGGGTGCCGCGTGGCGCGCCGAAGTAGATACCGCCGGTCAGTTCACGGACGATCAGGATGTCCAGGCCGGCGACGATTTCCGGCCTCAGGCTGGAAGCCTCGGCCAGTTGCGGGTACAGGATTGCCGGACGCAGGTTGCCGAACAGCCCCAGTTGCGCACGAATCTTCAGCAGGCCACGCTCAGGACGGATATCCCGCTCGATAGCGTCCCATTTCGGGCCGCCCACGGCACCCAGCAACACGGCATCGGCCGCACGGGCACGCTCCAGGGTTTCGTCGGCCAATGGCACGCCGTGCCGGTCGATGGCGGCGCCACCGATGACGTCGTGGCTCAATTCGAAGTCCAGGGCGAACTTGTCATTGGCCAGCTCCAGCACCTTGACCGCTTCGGCCATGATTTCCGGGCCAATACCGTCACCTGGGAGAATCAGAATCTGCTTGCTCATGCGTTCCTCATGTCATCAGTCGGCGCACCCACGGGTGCACCCGGAAAAATTCTAGCGTTCGGCCCACAGTACCAGCACATCGGTACTGAACGAACCATCGGCCTCAATCTCAAAATATTCACGTACTTCGTTGCCCATCGACTGCTGCAACTCCCGGATCGCCGCACGCATCACCGCTGGCGTGCGCATGCGCTCGACCCAGCTGCTGTACTCCAGGCGCAACCGCTGGCGCGTGGTACTGCGGGTCTGCAACCCCGCCTCGCTGACCTGGCGCAACCACTCGCCGGCGGAATAATCACGCACGTGGCTGGTGTCGCGCAGTACCTCGACGCTTTGCAGGTAAGTGTCGAGCAATGGTGCGCCCGGTGACAACACATCGATGAACGCCGCCACCCCGCCCGGCTTCAATACCCGGCGCACTTCGCGCAGGGCCAGGCCGAGGTCGCTCCAGTGGTGCGCCGAATAGCGGCTGAACACGAAATCGAACTCGCCATCGGCGAATGGCAGCCGTTCGGCGGCCCCCAGCACGGTGGTCACGTTGCCCAGGCCGCGATCAACGGCAGCACCGGCCACCACGTCGAGCATCTGTTGCGACAAGTCGTAGGCCACCACTTCCTTGACCAGCGAGGCCACATGAAAACTGACATGACCGGCGCCACAACCCAGGTCCAGCACCCGGGCTTCACCCTGCCCCGCCAGCTCGGCCTGTAGCAGCGCAAATTCAGTGCCTTGAGCGTGTACAGCGCTGCTCAGGTAGGCCGAAGCCTGTTCACCGAATTGCTTTTGTACGACTTGGGTATGGGCGGTGTTTGTCATGATGACTTCCCTGATTGGACAGCCTGGTGATTATCTGTAGGAGCGAGCTTGCTCGCGAAGGTCGTCAACGATGATGCTGGGATCCTGAAGGAACGCAGCGTCCTTGAGTCTTTCGCGAGCAAGCTCGCTCCTACAGTGGGTTACACGTCCGGTTAATTAAGCGTCGCGAAACAACCAAGGCTGGCTCGCGCGATGCTTGGCTTCAAACGCAGCAATCGCCTCGCCGTCCTGCAAGGTCAGGCCGATATCGTCCAGGCCGTTGAGCAGGCAGTGCTTGCGGAACGCATCAATCTCGAAGCTCAACACCTTGCCGTCAGGACGGGTCACCGTCTGGGCCTGCAAATCGACCTGCAACTGGTAACCAGGAGTCGCCTCCACTTGCTGGAACAGTTCGTCGACTTCCTCGTCGCTGAGAATGATCGGCAGCAAGCCGTTCTTAAAACTGTTGTTGAAGAAGATGTCGGCGTAGCTCGGCGCGATGATGCTGCGGAAACCGTACTCTTCCAGGGCCCACGGCGCGTGCTCACGGCTGGAGCCGCAACCGAAGTTCTCGCGGGCCAGCAACACGCTGGCGCCCTGGTAACGCTCGGCGTTGAGTACGAAGTCCTTGTTCAGCGGGCGCCTGGAGTTGTCCTGGTACGGCTGACCCACGTCCAGGTAGCGCCACTCGTCGAACAGGTTCGGGCCAAAACCGGTGCGCTTGATCGATTTGAGGAACTGCTTGGGGATGATCTGGTCGGTGTCGACGTTGGCACGATCCAAAGGCGCGACAAGACCTGTGTGCTGGGTAAAGGCTCTCATGGTTACTGCGCTCCCTGGATCAATTCACGGACATCGATGAAACGACCGTTGACGGCTGCGGCGGCTGCCATGGCCGGGCTGACGAGGTGGGTACGTCCACCGGCGCCCTGACGGCCTTCGAAGTTACGGTTGGAGGTCGAGGCGCAATGCTCGCCGGACTCCAAACGGTCCGGGTTCATCGCCAGGCACATCGAGCAGCCTGGTTCACGCCATTCAAAACCGGCCTCGAGGAAAATCTTGTCCAGGCCTTCCGATTCCGCCTGCGCCTTCACCAGGCCCGAGCCCGGCACCACGATGGCCTGCTTGATGGTCGATGCCACTTTGCGGCCCTTGGCGATCACGGCGGCAGCGCGCAAATCTTCGATTCGCGAGTTGGTGCAGGAGCCGATGAACACGCGGTCCAGTTGAATGTCGGTGATCGCCTGATTGGCGGTCAAACCCATGTATTTCAAGGCGCGGACGATGGAGTCGCGCTTGACCAGATCCATCTCTTTAGCCGGGTCCGGCACGTTCTGATCGACGGCGAGAACCATTTCCGGGGAAGTGCCCCAGCTGACTTGCGGCTTGATCTGTGCAGCATCGAGTTCAACGATAGTGTCGAACTTCGCGTCCGCATCGGACACCAGGTCTTTCCAGGCTTCGACAGCCAGATCCCACTCAGCGCCTTTCGGGGCGAACGGACGACCCTTGACGTAGGCCACGGTCTTCTCGTCCGCCGCGACCAGGCCCACACGGGCACCGGCTTCAATGGACATGTTGCAGATGGTCATGCGGCCTTCGACCGACAAGTCACGAATGGCGCTACCGGCGAACTCGATCGCATGGCCATTGCCACCAGCGGTGCCGATCTTGCCGATCACCGCGAGAACGATGTCCTTGGCAGTCACGCCGAACGGCAGCTTGCCCTCGACCTCTACCCGCATGTTCTTCATTTTCTTGGCGACCAGGCACTGGGTGGCGAGCACGTGCTCGACCTCGGAGGTGCCGATACCGTGGGCCAGGGCACCAAACGCGCCATGGGTCGAGGTATGGGAGTCACCGCAGACCACGGTCATGCCCGGCAAGGTTGCACCCTGCTCCGGGCCGATGACATGGACAATCCCCTGGCGCACGTCGTTCATCTTGAATTCGACGATGCCGTATTCGTCGCAGTTGTCATCGAGGGTCTGAACCTGCAGGCGCGACACCTGGTCGACGATGGCGTTGATGCCACCCTTGCGCTCCGGCGTCGTCGGTACGTTGTGGTCCGGGGTCGCGATGTTGGCATCGATGCGCCAAGGCTTGCGCCCGGCCAGGCGCAGACCTTCAAAGGCTTGCGGCGAGGTCACTTCGTGAATGATGTGACGATCGATATAGATCAGCGCCGAACCATCGTCGCGCTGCTTGACCAAATGCGAATCCCAGAGCTTGTCGTAGAGCGTTTTGCCGGCCATCAGACGTTTCCTCATCAGCTTGTTTCTATGCCGGGGAGGCCTGCGTGGCAAGTGCCGCTGGAGCACTTCGCCGTACAGGCCCCTGGGGTTGAAGTGACTCAATAACCCCGTGGCTTGTGAGGTCGATCCTATGGGGTTACATTAAATAACTCAAATTCATATTTTTTATGCTTTGGATAACCAACTGGAATACAAGAAATGGACCTGGCCAACCTCAATGCTTTTATCGCCATTGCCGAGACGGGCAGCTTCTCGGGCGCCGGTGAGCGCCTGCATCTGACCCAGCCGGCCATCAGCAAGCGAATCGCCGGGCTGGAACAACAACTCAACGTGCGCCTGTTCGATCGGCTGGGTCGCGAAGTCAGCCTGACCGAGGCCGGACGTGCCTTGCTGCCGCGCGCCTACCAGATACTCAACGTGCTGGACGACACCCGCCGGGCGCTGACCAACCTGACCGGCGAAGTCAGCGGGCGCCTGACACTGGCCACAAGCCATCACATCGGCCTGCACCGCCTGCCACCTTTATTAAGGGCGTTCACCCGCCTCTACCCCGAGGTGGCACTGGATATTCAGTTCCTCGACTCGGAAGTGGCCTATGAGGAAATTCTTCATGGTCGCGCCGAGCTGGCGGTCATCACCCTGGCGCCAGAGCCTCATTCGCTGGTCAAGGCCACGCCCGTGTGGGACGACCCCCTGGACTTCGTGGCGGCCCCCGAACACTCGCTGATCAGCAATGGCGCGGTCACGTTGGCCGATATCGCGCGCCACCCCGCGGTATTTCCCGGCGGCAATACCTTTACCCATCACATCGTCCAGCGCCTGTTCGAAACCCAGGGCCTCACGCCAAACATCGCCATGAGCACTAACTACCTGGAAACCATCAAAATGATGGTCTCCATCGGCCTTGCCTGGAGCGTCTTGCCGCGCACCATGCTCGATGATCAGGTGGCGCGCATACCTTTACCGGGCATACAGCTCAGTCGCGAGCTAGGCTATATCGTGCACACCGAACGGACGCTATCGAATGCGGCACGGGCTTTCATGGCCTTGCTGGACGCACAAATCGATTTGCCAGGGACTCACGGCTGACTTGTGCTAATCCTTTAAGGCTGCAAACCCCACTGCCGAATGCCCAATTCAGCCCAAGGCCTGTAGCCAATGCCCAAATCTGTTGACCGCCCACGCCCACACACACCGCCGATGCCGCGTATACAGGCGCTGGACCCTCACACCTCGGAGCAGAGCTGGGAAAGCGCACCGCAGTTGCTGGCCGCCCTCAACGGCGCTCGCCTGGGCGCCTGGTACTGGGACATCGAGCGCGGGCAGATCAGTTGGTCCCGGGGCACCCAGGCGCTGTTCGGTTTCGATCCACGGCAACCACTGCCCACGGACCTGGAATACCTGGACCTTCTCCCTCCCGAGGATCGGGCAAAAGCCCTGCGCGCCTTCCATGCGGTGATCGCGGGCGCCCCGCTGGAGCAGGCGATGCACCATCGCATCCGCTGGCCAGATGGCACCCTGCATTGGCTGGAGATCAGCGGCAGCCTGCTGCCGGACAAGCACGGCCGGCCACGCATGATCGGCGTGATCCGCGAAATCACCCACCAGCGCCAGCGCGAACAAGCCCTGAGCAGCTCGGAAAAGCGCTTCGCCACGCTGTTTCACCTATGCCCCAACATGGTGCTGCTGACCCGCCAGGAAGACGGCCTGATCACCGAAGCCAACCAGTATTTCGAAAGCCTGTTCGGCTGGCCGGTACAGGACGCCATTGGCCGCACGACCCTGGAGCTGGGCCTATGGGTCCACCCCGAGCAACGGACAAAGCTGGTCAAGGCCACCAAGGCCAAGGGCGAACTGGTCAGCATGGAGGTGCAGTTTCGCGCCAGCAATGGCCAGGTCCATGACGGCATCCTCAGCGCACAGAAGGTCGAGCTCGAAGGCCAGCCCTTCCTGCTCAGCACCTTTCTCGACACCACGGAACGAAAAGTCGCCGAACAGGCGCTCAAAGACAGCCAGGAGCGCCTGGACCTGGCCCTGGACTCGGCCCAGTTGGGCACCTGGGACTGGCACATTCCCAGCGGCATGCTCTATGGCTCGGCGCGGGCGGCCCAGTTGCACGGGCTGGACGCCAAGCCGTTCCATGAGTCCTTCGATGATTTTTTCGAGGGTGTGCCCGACGAAGAGCGTGGCAGCATGCGCGACGCCTACCGCAGCCTGCGTGAGGGACCGGCGGGCAATTACCAATTGACCTATCGCGTGCAATTATCGGACGGCAGTTCGCGCTACCTGGAAAGCCGCGCCCGACTGTACCGAGACGAGAGCGGCCTCCCGCTGCGCATGGCCGGCACGCTGCTGGACATCACCGACCAGGTTGAGCGTGAACAACGGCTGGTGACCTCCGAAGAAAAATTCGCCACCCTGTTCCAGGTCAGCCCCGACCCGATCTGTGTCACCCGCCAGGACAGCGGCCAGTTCATCGAAATCAACTCCAGCTTCACCCAGACCTTCGGCTGGAGTGCCGCCGAGGTGATTGGCCGCAGCGGCGACGACCTTGGCCTGTGGGATGCGTCATCGAAAAGCCTGCAACGGATCGAGCAGGTGATCCGCGAGCAGGGCCTGAACAATGTCGCGATCATCGTCCGCCACAAGTACGGGCAGGCCCTGACCTGCGTGATCTCCAGCCGCCAGATCAGCGTCGGCGACCAACCCTGCATCGTCACCACCCTGCGCGACATCACCCAGCAGCAACGCTCGGAAGCCGCGCTCAAGGCCAGCGAAGAGAAGTTCGCCAAAGCGTTTCACTCAAGCCCCGACGCCATCACCATCTCCGAGCGCGACACCGGACGCTATCTGGAGGTCAACGACGGATTCTGCCGCCTGACCGGCTATCGTGCTGACGAAGTGGTCGGCAAAACCGTGTATCAGGTGGGCATCTGGGCCGAAGAGAAGCAGCGCTCTGCCCTACTGTCGGAGTTGCAACTCAAGGGCCGGGTTCACCATCTGGAAATGCTCGGGCGCAACAAACGCGGCGAACTGCTGACGGTAGAAGTCTCGGTGGAACCGATCACCCTCAACGAGACGGCGTGCCTGCTGTTGACCGCCCGGGACGTCAGCCTGCTGAAGAACGCCGAAGCGCAGATCCGCCACCTGGCCTACCACGACCCCCTGACCAACCTGCCCAACCGGGCGCTGCTGATGGATCGACTGAGCCAGCAGATCGCCCTGCTCAAGCGCCATAACCTGCGCGGCGCCCTGATGTTTCTCGATCTGGACCACTTCAAGCACATCAATGACTCCCTCGGCCATCCCGTGGGCGATACCGTGCTGAAGATCATCACCGCACGCCTGGAAGCCAGCGTGCGCATGGAAGACACCGTGGCACGGCTGGGCGGGGATGAGTTCGTGGTCCTGCTCAGCGGTCTGGAGGGTTCGCGCAGCGAAGTCAGCGATCAGGTCCGGGAACTGGCCGACACCTTGCGCGAACTGCTGTCGGAACCGATGTTCCTCGACGGCCAGCGCCTGCAAGTCACGCCGAGCATTGGCATAGCATTGATTCCCGACCACGGTTCCACGCCCACCGACCTGCTCAAGCGCGCGGACATTGCCCTCTACCGCGCCAAGGATTCGGGGCGCAACACCACGCAGATGTACCACAACACCATGCAAAAGGCCGCCAGTGAACGGTTGCGCATGGAAACCGACCTGCGCCTGGCACTGTCCCGGGGCGAGTTTCGCGTGCACTACCAATCCCAGATCGACGCCCGCGACGGGCGCATCGTCGGCGCCGAGGCGCTGGTACGCTGGAACCACCCCCAACTGGGCGCGCAGTCACCCAACGAGTTCATCAAAGTCCTGGAGGACAGCGGGTTGATTCTCGAGGTCGGCACCTGGATCCTCGATGAAGCGTGCCTGGCCTTCAAACAACTGATCGCCAACGGCAAAATCGACCCGCTGAACTTCAGCCTCTGCGTCAACATCAGCCCGCGACAGTTCCGTCAGAACGACTTCGTCGAGCGCATCGAACAAAGCCTGGCCAGCCACGACCTGCCCTGCTCATTGCTGAAGCTGGAAATCACCGAAGGCATCGTGATCCAGAACCTGGAAGACACCATCATCAAGATGCGTCGCCTGAAAAAGCTCGGCGTCAGCTTTGCGATGGACGATTTCGGCACCGGGTACTCGTCACTGACCTACCTCAAGCGCCTGCCTGTCGACACCCTGAAAATCGACCAGTCGTTCATCCGCGACGCCACCAGCGACCCCAACGACGCCGAAATCATCCGCGCCATCGTCGCCATGGCCCGCAGCCTGGAGCTGGAAGTGATCGCCGAAGGCGTGGAAACGCCAGAGCAGCTTGAGTTTTTGCAGGGGCTCGACTGCCATTTGTATCAAGGGTACCTGCACAGTCGGCCGTTGCCGCTGGAGGAGTTTCAACAACTGCTGAAATGACGGATCGAGTAGGAGGCGGTTTCACAACCGCCGTCCTCTCACACCACCGTACATACGGTTCCGTATACGGCGGTTCAGGTTATGCGGCTAAGCCGGTTAATCGTTTCCAGTATTGAGACAAGCCCCAGC
>NZ_FYDV01000038.1:0-2020 GCF_900187535.1 Pseudomonas sp. Irchel s3a18
GAGCACGAGGTCGGCAGCCTCGCGTTTGAATTCAGCAGAAAAGGAACGGCGTTGTTTGGTCATCTGACACCTCGATCTGGCGAGCATTCTCACCTAAATGGGTGTCCGGTTTCATTAGACCACTACACCGCATAGTCGGCCAATACGTTCCGATCAATCTGCCGCGCATCATTGATACCAGGCCCCTGTTCGGAACGGCACCATTTCACGAAGGCTAACCACCGGTCGCATTGCGCCTTGACCGTGCCGTAATGACCGCCGTCGAACATGTCTTTAAGCGCTTGCTGTCCTGCGTAGCTCAATTGCCTGCCGTAACCGAAATTACGACCATCGCGTCGACCCACCAATGCCATATCGCCCACCTCATCTTCTGCTCTCCAGTCTTCGCCCCACGTCATCCCGCCAAGAATGTTGAGTGTTATCAGGGATCAAGGCCCCTGCGGCCTGTGGGGATGTCCACTAACGCGGGACTTACGACTCCTTACGACCGGGAGCATGGGCATCTCATGATCTGGCCTCCTGAGCACCGATACCGGTGGGCGGGTGGAGGCTGCATTGGCTGACGAAACCAGCGCCGCGAGATCCTGAGTCGGGTGAAGGCAGCGTTGCGATGACAGGGGCATGCCTGGCTGTCAGCCAGGTGCAGTCCAATCCATGGTCTGCGGCACCATCATCTACATCGCTGTTGCTGGTGACTTCGGTGTTTGTCACGCCGATTGTCACGAGGAGGATTGCGGCAAAGCCACGTTCTATATGGGCTGCAGCAGTAGTTTGAGCGCCCGTCTCTTTCCGGAGAAAGAGACGGGCAAAGGGTTGGCGCACACGAAATGGCCAAGCGGGTAGGTTGCTGCGGGGCAGAAGGGTAGGGTGGTTGCCGCAGTGGCAACGATGTTGAGTAGGCATCCATCACATGGGTAGTGACCGTACGAGCTACCGGACGCGAATCGTACTTGGGATGAACCGCCTCACGAAGGGCGTGACCTTTCAGGTTTCTGGCCACATTTTGCTGCCTCGGCAGCACTTGCAAATTCTGGTTTACGCCTGTGGACAAAAGTCGTCAAGCGGCCTGATTTCAGATAATTAGCGCCTGTGGATAAAACTATCCACCGGTGGACAATGTTGGTTTTCCACAGACGCTCAGCTGTGCCAGCCGTTTTTCTCTAAGGTTCGGTCCTTTTAAACGGGGCGGCTTTGCAGCCCCGTTTAAAAGGACCCGCGCGGAGGAGCTTCATGCGTTGCGGCGAGTAACTTCAAGCGAATTTGTAGCGGTGGGGCGGCGGGCTACTCGGCCCACCTGGCACTGCGAATGCGCGTGACGTTCTCACCCGCCTGCTTGGCAAGCTCATACGGCGTCACATGGTGCTCGCGGTTCGCCTCCAGAAACCGGCTCCACCAAGTCATGATCATTCGGCGCTCCTCAAGGAATTCGGCCTTGTGGATATACGCGGCGCGCAGATTGTTGCGCTCCTTGTGGCTCATCTGCCGCTCAATGGCCGTCTCTGACCACAACCCGGACTCGATCAGCGCGCTACACGCCATGGCACGAAAGCCGTGGCCGCAGATGTCCACCTTGGAGTCGTAGCCCATCGTCCTCAAAGCAGCGTTCACCATGTTCTCGGACATTGGTTTCCACGGCTTGGGGTCTTCGGCAAACACCAGGTCGAATTTGCCGGTGATTGAGTGGACCTGTTCAAGCAAGGCCACCGCTTGCGGCGATAAGGGTACAAGGTGAAGGTCAAGCTTCGCGCATGATGCTTCTCACGTAGTTCTTGATCCTGAACGCCACATCTATGGTGCCGCGCATAGCTCCCAGTGGCATGGCGGTATAGCACCCATAGCCCTGCATACGCTCTAGGGCTGAGGCCGTTGGCATGGAATTCAGGGCAAAAAAAAGGTTCTTCACGGAATCCCGGGAAACACAGAAACAAGAACGCCGATTTGATTGATGATGTTCGTGCGAGCAAACACATCTAACAAACCGGCGTTCTTATGCGCGATATTAATACTTTCCTTCCTTTTT
>NZ_FYDV01000034.1:0-10622 GCF_900187535.1 Pseudomonas sp. Irchel s3a18
TACGGGGTTTCGGTGGTGCCGGCCTTGATCACGACGGTGTCGCCGTTGCTCAGGGTCACGGTCAGGTCCTGTTTCAGTACCTGATCGACCTTGACGGTGAACTTCGGTGCGGCGTCTTCCAGCACGTTGCCGTTGCTTTCGATGGTGACGGTGATCTTGTCGCCTTCGCCCGCTGGCTGGTCGGTGACGGTGGTGGTGTATTCGTCCTGGCCGAGGGTCAGTTTCTCGAACTGCTCCGCGCCGGAAACACTTTCCAGCTTGTTGACGATAGCCGGCTGGCCGCCAGTGAAGATGTCATTGTTGGTGACGACGGTGGCGCTGCCGGTGGTGCTGTTGGCTGGCACGGTGATGGTGGTGCCATCGGAGAGCTTGAAGGTCAGCTCACCGTGGTTGGCCATCGGCAGACCGGCAGCATTGGTCAGGGTCACGGTGTAAGTAACCGAACCACCTTCGGTGACGGTGGTTTTATCCACAGTCAGGGTGGCGGTGACTTCACTGATGGTATCGCCGATGGTCACGGCGGCCTTGTCGCCAAGTACCAGGTTTTCGAAGGACTTGCCGTCGATTACAGCGTCAGTAACACCTACTTCGACGATCTGGCCATCTTTGTAGACGTCGTCGCCCTGGGCCTTGAGCTCGTATGGAGTTTCGGTGGTACCGGCCTTGATCACCACGGTGTCGCCGTTGCTCAGGGTGACGGTCAGGTCCTGTTTCAGGACTTGGTCGACCTTGACGGTGAACTTCGGTGCGGCGTTTTCCAGTACGTCGCCGTTGCTTTCGATGGTGACGGTGATCTTGTCGCCTTCGTTGGCCGGGTCGGTTGGGTCGCCCGAACCGGGCTCGTCGGTCACAGTCGTGGTCAGCGTGGTGTCATTCAGCGTCAGCTGTTCAAACTGCTCGGCACCAGAAACGCTTTCCAGTTTGTTGACGATAGCCGGCTGGCCGCCGGTGAAGATGTCGTCATTGGCGGTGACGCTGGCAGTGCCGGAAGTACCGTTGGCCGGGATCTTGACCACGGTGCCGTCGGACAGGGTGAACTCCAGCGGACCATGGGCGCCCATCGGCAGGCCGGCGGCGTTGGTCAGGGTCACGGTGTAAGTGATCTGGCCACCTTCGGTGACGGTGGTTTTATCCACAGTCAACGTAGCGACTACTTCAGTCACGGTATCGCCAATGATCACGGCAGCCTTGTCGCCAAGTACCAGATTCTCGAAAGACTTGCCGTCGATTACAGCGTCAGTAACGCCCACTTCGATGATTTGACCGTCTTTGTAGACGTCGTCGCCCTGAGCCTTGAGCTCGTATGGGGTTTCGGTGGTACCGGCCTTGATCACCACGGTGTCGCCGTTGCTCAGGGTCACGGTCAGGTCTTGCTTCAGCACCTGATCCACTTTGACGGTGAACTTCGGTGCGGCGTTTTCCAGCACGTCGCCATTGCTTTCGATGGTGACGGTGATCTTGTCGCCTTCGCCGGCCGGTTGGTCGGTGACGGTGGTGGTGTATTCGTCCTGGCCGAGGGTCAGTTGTTCGAACTGCTCGGCACCGCTGACGGACTCCAGCTTGTTGACCAGCGATGGCTGGCCGCCAGTGAAGATGTCATTGGTGGTGACGACCGTTGCGCTGCCAGTGGTGCTGTTGGCTGGCACGGTGATGGTGGTGCCATCACTAAGCTTGAAGGTCAGTTCGCCGTGGTTGCTCATTGGCAGACCGGCGGCATTGGTCAGGGTCACGGTGTAGGTGACCGAACCGCCTTCGGTGACGGTGGTTTTATCCACAGTCAACGTAGCGGTGACTTCGCTGATGGTGTCGCCGATGGTCACGGCGGCCTTGTCGCCGAGTACCAGGTTTTCGAAGGACTTGCCGTCGACCGTAGCGTCAGTCACGCCGACTTCGAGGGTCTGACCATCTTTGTAGACGTCGTCGCCCTGAGCCTTGAGCTCGTACGGGGTTTCGGTGGTGCCGGCCTTGATCACCACGGTGTCACCGTTGCTCAGGGTGACGGTCAGGTCCTGTTTCAGTACCTGATCGACCTTGACGGTGAACTTCGGTGCAGCGTTTTCCAGCACGTTGCCGTTGCTTTCGATGGTGACAATGATCTTGTCGCCTTCGTTGGCCGGGTCGGTTGGGTCGCCCGAACCGGGTTCGTCGGTCACGGAAGTGATCAGCGTGGTGTCATTCAGCGTCAGTTGTTCGAACTGCTCGGCGCCGCTGACGGACTCCAGCTTGTTGACGATGGCCGGCTGGCCACCGGTGAAGATGTCGTCGTTGGCGGTGACGGTGGCAGTACCGGACGTACCGTTGGCCGGGATCTTGACCACGGTGCCATCGGACAGGGTGAACTCCAGCGGACCATGGGCGCGCATTGGCAGGCCGGCAGCGTTGGTCAGGGTCACGGTGTAAGTGATCTGGCCGCCTTCGATCACCGAAGTCTTGTCGACGGAGAGGGTCGCAACCACTTCGCTGATGGTATCGCCGATGGTCACGGCGGCCTTGTCGCCGAGTACCAGGTTCTCGAAGGACTTGCCATCGACGGCGGCGTCAGTCACGCCGACTTCGACGGTTTGACCGTCTTTGTAGACGTCGTCGCCCTGAGCTTTCAGCTCGTACGGGGTTTCGGTGGTGCCGGCCTTGATCACCACGGTGTCGCCGTTGCTCAGGGTCACGGTCAGGTCCTGTTTCAGTACCTGATCGACCTTGACGGTGAACTTCGGTGCGGCGTCTTCCAGCACGTTGCCGTTGCTTTCGATGGTGACGGTGATCTGGTCACCTTCGCCCGCTGGCTGGTCGGTGACGGTGGTGGTGTATTCGTCCTGGCCGAGGGTCAGTTTCTCGAACTGCTCGGCACCGGAAACACTTTCCAGCTTGTTGACGATAGCCGGCTGGCCGCCAGTGAAGATGTCATTGGTGGTGACGACGGTGGCGCTGCCGGTGGTGCTGTTGGCTGGCACGGTGATGGTGGTGCCATCACTGAGCTTGAAGGTCAGTTCGCTGTGGTTGCTCATTGGCAGGCCAGCGGCGTTGGTCAGGGTCACGGTGTAGGTGATCTGGCCGCCTTCAGTAACAGTGGTTTTATCCACGGTCAGGGTGGCGGTGACTTCGCTGATGGTGTCGCCGATGATCACGGTGGCTTTGTCGCCGAGCACCAGGTTCTCGAAGGACTTGCCGTCGATTACAGCGTCAGTAACACCCACTTCGACGGTTTGACCATCTTTGTAGACGTCGTCGCCCTGAGCCTTGAGCTCGTACGGGGTCTCGGTGGTGCCGGCCTTGATCACGACGGTGTCGCCGTTGCTCAGGGTCACGGTCAGGTCCTGTTTCAGGACTTGGTCGACCTTGACGGTGAACTTCGGTGCGGCGTTTTCCAGCACGTCGCCGTTGCTTTCGATGGTGACGGTGATCTTGTCACCTTCGCCGGTCGGTTGGTCGGTGACGGTGGTGGTGTATTCGTCCTGGCCGAGGGTCAGTTGTTCGAACTGCTCGGCACCGGAAACACTTTCCAGCTTGTTGACCAGCGAAGGCTGGCCACCAGTGAAGATGTCATTGTTGGTGACGACGGTGGCGCTGCCAGTGGTGCTGTTGGCCGGCACGGTGATGGTGGTGCCATCGCTGAGCTTGAAGGTCAGCTCACCGTGGTTGGCCATCGGCAGACCGGCAGCATTGGTCAGGGTCACGGTGTAGGTGACCGAACCGCCTTCGGTGACGGTGGTTTTATCCACAGACAGGGTGGCGGTGACTTCACTGATGGTATCGCCGATGGTGACGGTAGCCTTGTCGCCAAGCACCAGATTTTCGAAGGACTTGCCGTCGACCGTAGCGTTATCGATGCCGACTTCGACGGTCTGGCCATCTTTGTAGACGTCGTCGCCCTGGGCCTTGAGCTCGTACGGGGTTTCGGTGGTGCCGGCCTTGATCACGACGGTGTCGCCGTTGCTCAGGGTCACGGTCAGGTCCTGTTTCAGTACCTGATCGACCTTGACGGTGAACTTCGGTGCGGCGTCTTCCAGCACGTCGCCGTTGCTTTCGATGGTGACGGTGATCTTGTCGCCTTCGTTGGCTGGGTCGGTTGGGTCGCCCGAACCAGGTTCGTCGGTGACGACGGTGGTGTATTCGTCTTGGCCGAGGGTCAGTTGTTCAAACTGCTCGGCACCGGAAACGCTTTCCAGCTTGTTGACGATGGCCGGTTGGCCACCGGTGAAGATGTCGTCGTTGGCGGTGACGGTGGCAGTGCCGGAAGTACCGTTGGCCGGGATCTTGACCACGGTGCCGTCGGACAGGGTGAACTCCAGCGGACCATGGGCGCCCATTGGCAAGCCGGCAGCGTTGGTCAGGGTCACGGTGTAAGTAACCGAACCACCTTCGGTGACGGTGGTTTTATCCACAGTCAGGGTGGCGGTGACTTCACTGATGGTATCGCCGATGGTCACGGCGGCCTTGTCGCCAAGTACCAGGTTTTCGAAGGACTTGCCGTCGATTACAGCGTCAGTAACACCTACTTCGACGATCTGGCCATCTTTGTAGACGTCGTCGCCCTGAGCCTTGAGCTCGTACGGGGTCTCGGTGGTGCCGGCCTTGATCACGACGGTGTCGCCGTTGCTCAGGGTGACGGTCAGGTCCTGTTTCAGGACTTGGTCGACCTTGACGGTGAACTTCGGTGCGGCGTTTTCCAGTACGTCGCCGTTGCTTTCGATGGTGACGGTAATCTGGTCGCCTTCGTTGGCCGGATCGGTTGGATCGCCCGAACCAGGCTCGTCGGTCACGGAAGTGGTCAGCGTGGTGTCGTTCAGTGTCAGTTGTTCAAACTGCTCGGCACCAGAAACGCTTTCCAGCTTGTTGACGATAGCCGGCTGGCCACCGGTGAAGATGTCGTCGTTGGCGGTGACGGTGGCAGTGCCGGAAGTACCGTTGGCCGGGATCTTGACCACGGTGCCATCGGACAGGGTGAATTCCAGCGGACCATGGGCGCCCATCGGCAGGCCGGCAGCGTTGGTCAGGGTCACGGTGTAAGTAATCTGGCCGCCTTCGGTGACGGTGGTTTTATCCACCGTCAGGGTGGCAGTGACTTCGCTGATAGTGTCGCCGATGGTCACGGCGGCCTTGTCGCCGAGCACCAGGTTTTCGAAGGACTTGCCGTCGACCGTAGCGTCAGTCACGCCGACTTCGAGGGTCTGACCATCTTTGTAGACGTCGTCGCCCTGAGCCTTGAGCTCGTACGGGGTTTCGGTGGTGCCGGCCTTGATCACCACGGTGTCGCCGTTGCTCAGGGTGACGGTCAGGTCCTGTTTCAGTACCTGATCGACCTTGACGGTGAACTTCGGCGCCGCGTTTTCCAGCACGTCGCCGTTGCTTTCGATGGTGACGGTGATCTTGTCACCTTCGCCGGTCGGTTGGTCGGTGACGGTGGTGGTGTATTCGTCCTGGCCGAGGGTCAGTTGTTCGAACTGCTCGGCACCGGAAACACTTTCCAGCTTGTTGACCAGCGAAGGCTGGCCACCAGTGAAGATGTCATTGTTGGTGACGACGGTGGCGCTGCCAGTGGTGCTGTTGGCCGGCACGGTGATGGTGGTGCCATCGCTGAGCTTGAAGGTCAGCTCACCGTGGTTGGCCATCGGCAGACCGGCAGCATTGGTCAGGGTCACGGTGTAGGTGACCGAACCGCCTTCGGTGACGGTGGTTTTATCCACAGACAGGGTGGCGGTGACTTCACTGATGGTATCGCCGATGGTGACGGTAGCCTTGTCGCCAAGCACCAGATTTTCGAAGGACTTGCCGTCGACCGTAGCGTTATCGATGCCGACTTCGACGGTCTGGCCATCTTTGTAGACGTCGTCGCCCTGGGCCTTGAGCTCGTACGGGGTTTCGGTGGTGCCGGCCTTGATCACGACGGTGTCGCCGTTGCTCAGGGTCACGGTCAGGTCTTGCTTGAGGACCTGGTCGACCTTGACGGTGAACTTCGGTGCAGTGTTTTCCAGCACGTTGCCGTTGCTTTCGATGGTGACAATGATCTTGTCGCCTTCGTTGGCCGGGTCGGTTGGGTCGCCCGAACCGGGTTCGTCGGTCACGGAAGTGATCAGCGTGGTGTCATTCAGCGTCAGTTGTTCGAACTGCTCGGCGCCGCTGACGGACTCCAGCTTGTTGACGATGGCCGGCTGGCCACCGGTGAAGATGTCGTCGTTGGCGGTGACGGTGGCAGTACCGGACGTACCGTTGGCCGGGATCTTGACCACGGTGCCATCGGACAGGGTGAACTCCAGCGGACCATGGGCGCGCATTGGCAGGCCGGCAGCGTTGGTCAGGGTCACGGTGTAAGTGATCTGGCCGCCTTCGATCACCGAAGTCTTGTCGACGGAGAGGGTCGCAACCACTTCGCTGATGGTATCGCCGATGGTCACGGCGGCCTTGTCGCCGAGCACCAGGTTTTCGAAGGACTTGCCGTCGACCGTAGCGTCAGTCACGCCGACTTCGAGGGTCTGACCATCTTTGTAGACGTCGTCGCCCTGAGCCTTGAGCTCGTACGGGGTTTCGGTGGTGCCGGCCTTGATCACCACGGTGTCGCCGTTGCTCAGGGTGACGGTCAGGTCCTGTTTCAGTACCTGATCGACCTTGACGGTGAACTTCGGCGCCGCGTTTTCCAGCACGTCGCCGTTGCTTTCGATGGTGACGGTGATCTGGTCACCTTCGCCGGTCGGTTGGTCGGTGACGGTGGTGGTGTATTCGTCCTGGCCGAGGGTCAGTTGTTCGAACTGCTCGGCACCGGAAACACTTTCCAGCTTGTTGACCAGCGAAGGCTGGCCACCAGTGAAGATGTCATTGTTGGTGACGACGGTGGCGCTGCCAGTGGTGCTGTTGGCTGGCACGGTGATGGTGGTGCCATCGCTGAGCTTGAAGGTCAGCTCACCGTGGTTGGCCATCGGCAGACCGGCAGCATTGGTCAGGGTCACGGTGTAAGTAACCGAACCACCTTCGGTGACGGTGGTTTTATCCACAGTCAGGGTGGCGGTGACTTCACTGATGGTATCGCCGATGGTCACGGCGGCCTTGTCGCCAAGTACCAGGTTTTCGAAGGACTTGCCGTCGATTACAGCGTCAGTAACACCTACTTCGACGATCTGGCCATCTTTGTAGACGTCGTCGCCCTGGGCCTTGAGCTCGTATGGAGTTTCGGTGGTACCGGCCTTGATCACCACGGTGTCGCCGTTGCTCAGGGTGACGGTCAGGTCCTGTTTCAGGACTTGGTCGACCTTGACGGTGAACTTCGGTGCGGCGTTTTCCAGTACGTCGCCGTTGCTTTCGATGGTGACGGTGATCTGGTCACCCTCACCGATCGGTTGGTCGGTGACCGTGGTGGTGTATTCGTCCTGGCCGAGGGTCAGTTGTTCGAACTGCTCGGCACCGGAAACGCTTTCCAGCTTGTTGACGATAGCCGGCTGGCCACCGGTGAAGATGTCGTCATTGGCGGTGACGCTGGCCGAGCCAGTGGTGCTGTTGGCTGGAACGGTGATGGTGGTGCCATCACTAAGCTTGAAGGTCAGTTCGCCGTGGTTGCTCATTGGCAGACCGGCGGCATTGGTCAGGGTCACGGTGTAGGTGACCGAACCGCCTTCGGTGACGGTGGTTTTATCCACAGTCAACGTAGCGGTGACTTCGCTGATGGTGTCGCCGATGGTCACGGCGGCCTTGTCGCCGAGTACCAGGTTTTCGAAGGACTTGCCGTCGACCGTAGCGTCAGTCACGCCGACTTCGAGGGTCTGACCATCTTTGTAGACGTCGTCGCCCTGAGCCTTGAGCTCGTACGGGGTTTCGGTGGTGCCGGCCTTGATCACCACGGTGTCACCGTTGCTCAGGGTGACGGTCAGGTCCTGTTTCAGTACCTGATCGACCTTGACGGTGAACTTCGGTGCAGCGTTTTCCAGCACGTCGCCGTTGCTTTCGATGGTGACGGTGATCTTGTCGCCTTCGTTGGCCGGGTCGGTTGGGTCGCCCGAACCGGGTTCGTCGGTCACGGAAGTGATCAGCGTGGTGTCATTCAGCGTCAGTTGTTCGAACTGCTCGGCGCCGCTGACGGACTCCAGCTTGTTGACGATGGCCGGCTGGCCACCGGTGAAGATGTCGTCGTTGGCGGTGACGGTGGCAGTACCGGACGTACCGTTGGCCGGGATCTTGACCACGGTGCCATCGGACAGGGTGAACTCCAGCGGACCATGGGCGCCCATTGGCAGGCCGGCAGCGTTGGTCAGGGTCACGGTGTAAGTGATCTGGCCACCTTCGGTGACGGTGGTTTTATCCACAGTCAACGTAGCGACTACTTCAGTCACGGTATCGCCGATGGTCACGGCAGCCTTGTCGCCAAGCACCAGGTTCTCGAAGGACTTGCCGTCGATTACAGCGTCAGTAACACCTACTTCGACGATCTGGCCATCTTTGTAGACGTCGTCGCCCTGAGCCTTGAGCTCGTACGGGGTCTCGGTGGTGCCGGCCTTGATCACCACGGTGTCGCCGTTGCTCAGGGTCACGGTCAGGTCCTGTTTCAGGACTTGGTCGACCTTGACGGTGAACTTCGGTGCAGCGTCTTCCAGCACGTTGCCGTTGCTTTCGATGGTGACGGTGATCTGGTCACCTTCGCCGGTCGGTTGGTCGGTGACGGTGGTGGTGTATTCGTCCTGGCCGAGGGTCAGTTGTTCGAACTGCTCGGCACCGGAAACGCTTTCCAGCTTGTTGACCAGCGAAGGCTGGCCACCAGTGAAGATGTCATTGCTGGTGACGACCGTTGCGCTGCCGGTGGTGCTGTTGGCTGGCACGGTGATGGTGGTGCCATCACTAAGCTTGAAGGTCAGTTCGCCGTGGTTGCTCATTGGCAGGCCAGCAGCGTTGGTCAGGGTCACGGTGTAGGTGACCGAGCCGCCTTCGGTGACAGTGGTTTTATCCACAGTCAGGGTGGCGGTGACTTCACTGATGGTGTCGCCGATGGTGACAGCGGCCTTGTCGCCGAGTACCAGGTTTTCGAAGGACTTGCCGTCAACGGCGGCGTCAGTGATGCCGACTTCGATGGTCTGGCCGTCTTTGTAGACGTCGTCGCCCTGGGCCTTGAGCTCGTATGGAGTTTCGGTGGTACCGGCCTTGATCACCACGGTATCGCCGTTGCTCAGGGTCACGGTCAGGTCCTGTTTCAGGACTTGGTCGACCTTGACGGTGAATTTCGGTGCGGCGTTTTCCAGCACGTCGCCGTTGCTTTCGATGGTGACGGTGATCTTGTCGCCTTCGTTGGCCGGGTCGGTTGGGTCGCCCGAACCAGGTTCGTCGGTCACGGACGTGGTCAGCGTGGTGTCATTCAGCGTCAGCTGTTCAAACTGCTCGGCGCCAGAAACGCTTTCCAGCTTGTTGACGATAGCCGGCTGGCCACCGGTGAAGATGTCGTCGTTGGCGGTGACGGTGGCAGTACCGGACGTACCGTTGGCCGGGATCTTGACCACGGTGCCATCGGACAGGGTGAACTCCAGCGGACCATGGGCGCGCATTGGCAGGCCGGCAGCGTTGGTCAGGGTCACGGTGTAAGTGATCTGGCCGCCTTCGATCACCGAAGTCTTGTCGACGGAGAGGGTCGCAACCACTTCGCTGATGGTATCGCCGATGGTCACGGCGGCCTTGTCGCCGAGTACCAGGTTCTCGAAGGACTTGCCATCGACGGCGGCGTCAGTAAGACCGACTTCGACGGTCTGACCATCTTTGTAGACGTCGTCGCCCTGAGCCTTGAGCTCGTACGGGGTTTCGGTGGTGCCGGCCTTGATCACCACGGTATCGCCGTTGCTCAGGGTCACGGTCAGGTCTTGCTTGAGGACCTGATCAACCTTGACGGTGAACTTCGGTGCGGCGTCTTCCAGCACGTCGCCGTTGCTTTCGATGGTGACGGTGATCTGGTCGCCTTCGCCGGCCGGTTGGTCGGTGACGGTGGTGGTGTATTCGTCCTGGCCGAGGGTCAGCTTTTCGAACTGCTCGGCACCGCTGACGGATTCCAGCTTGTTGACCAGCGAAGGCTGGCCACCAGTGAAGATGTCATTGCTGGTGACAACCGTGGCGCTGCCGGTGGTGCTGTTGGCTGGCACGGTGATGGTGGTGCCATCGGAGAGCTTGAAGGTCAGCTCACCGTGGTTGCTCATTGGCAGGCCGGCAGCATTGGTCAGGGTCACGGTGTAGGTGACGGAACCGCCTTCGGTGACGGTGGTTTTATCCACAGTCAACGTAGCCACTACTTCAGTCACGGTGTCGCCGATGGTCACTGAAGCCTTGTCGCCGATTACCAGGTTCTCGAAAGTTTTACCGTCTACTGCCGCATCGGCGATACCCAACTTGAGGGTTTCGCCGTCTTTGTACACGTCATCGCCCTGAACGGGCAGGGTGTAGGTGGTTTCCGTAGCGCCGGCCTTGATCACCACGGTTTCACCGTTGCTCAGGGTAACGGTCAGGTCGTGATCCAGTTTCTGATCGACCTTGATAGTGAAGGTCGGCGCAGCATTTTCCAGCACGTTGCCAGCGCTTTCGATAGTGACGGTGACGGCGTCGACGGAGTCGGTGATGGTGGTAACGGCAGGCGTGGTGTTTGGCACCAGGTTTTCGAAGTTGCCGCCGGT
>NZ_FYDV01000008.1:0-244345 GCF_900187535.1 Pseudomonas sp. Irchel s3a18
GCGGCTACTCATCGAGGGCCGAGCGCTGTTGCCACAGCGCTCACCATGAGCCCGGATACATTAGCGCAAGCCAGCTTTACCGAAAACAGCCAAAGAGGTTGCAGGAGATGGGCTGACCATACATTTTTCATGGGCGCATGACTGGCCCGGACACACACTGCAAAGCTCCCGAGCGCGCCCGCGCAATGGCTGGTCTAGCCTTCAAGCATCCCCCCAGAGCAAGGATGCTCATGATGCGACCTGTGCACCTGTTGTCGATCGGCGCATGGCTGACCACTGTTTGCCTGAACGTCAACGCAAGCCCCTGCCCCGACTGGCCAGCCAAGCGCGCCTACGCGGAAATCAACGCCCTGCAACAGCAGATCAGCGACTGGGATGACAACTACCATCGACAAGGGCGTTCACTGGTTGCCGATGAGCTCTACGACCAGTCCCGCGCCCGCCTCGACAGCTGGCGCTCCTGCTTCAACCCGGGCACGACACCGGTCAATCCGTTAAGCACGGCTCGCGGAACGGTGCTCCACCCCATCCCCCATACCGGCCTGGATAAATTGAGCGATGGCCAGGCGGTCCAGGACTGGCTCGCCTCCCGCGATGACGTGTGGGCTCAACCCAAAGTCGATGGCGTTGCCGTCTCACTGGTTTATCGCAACGGGCGACTTGCACAGGCAATCAGTCGCGGCGACGGCATCAACGGCCAGGACTGGACTATCCCGGCACGCAAGATCGATGCAATCCCTCAGCAACTGACGCAACCTGTCGACCTGGTGGTGCAAGGCGAACTCTACTGGCGCCTGACCGATCATGCACAAGCCGCCGCGGGCAGCCTCAATGCCCGTGGCAACGTGGCCGGGCTGATGGCCCGCAAGACGCTGAGTCTTGAGGAGGCCAACAAGGTCGGACTGTTCACCTGGGACTGGCCCCAAGGCCCGAGCAACCTGCCAGCCCGTGCGACAGCACTGACCGAGCTGGGCTTCGCCACCACGGGGCCCTACTCCCAGCCGATCAAGACTTTCGCCGATGCCGAACATTGGCGTGACCACTGGTATCGCACACCACTGCCCTTCGCCAGCGACGGTATCGTTCTGCGTCAGCAGTCGCGGCCGCCGGCCGAACGCTGGCAAGCAAAATCGCCGTACTGGGCCATCGCCTGGAAATACCCCGTTGCCCAAGCGTTGGCGCAGGTGCGCAAGGTTCACTTCACGGTCGGCCGCACCGGGCGCATCACCCCGATACTGGAACTGGAGCCGATTACCCTTGATGATCGGCGGGTCAAACGGGTCAGCGTCAGCTCGCTGCAACGCTGGCAGCACCTGGATATCCGCCCCGGCGATCACGTCGCCATCAGCCTTGCCGGCCTGACCATCCCCCGGCTCGACAACGTTGTATGGCGCAGCACCGAACGGCCCGAAGTGCTGGCGCCACGCCCTGAAGACTTCCACCCCCTCAGCTGCTGGCAACCGACACCCGGATGCGAAAGCCAGTTTCGCGCGCGCTTGACCTGGCTCAGTGGCAAGCACGGCCTGGCGCTGCAGCATATGGGAGCCGGCACCTGGGAAAAGCTGATCGATGCCGGCCGCATCAAAGGGTTACTTGATTGGTTGACCCTTGAAGCTCAAGAGCTTGCTACCATTGATGGTTTCGGCGAGCGCAGTGGTGCCCGCCTGGCAACCAGTTTTCAACACGCCCGACAACAGCCCTTTTCACGCTGGCTGAAGGCCTTGGGCATGCCGCCGACGGGCAACGCGAGCCTTGCTGGCTCATGGAAGTCCCTGGCACAACGAGACACCGGACAATGGCAGGCCGAAACCGGAATCGGCCCAGGGCGCGCGGCGCAATTGAGCGCCTTTTTTCGCGACCCTCAGGTACAGGCATTGAGCGAACAATTACGCACGGCCGGCATCGACGGGTTTTAGAGGCCCGAATGTCCGGCAACGGTTGAACCCACCGGGTATTGATGCGCTCCAATCGACCATCTGCTCGCCGACTTGAACACGTTCTTAAACGGAGCCTTTATGAAATTTCTTGCACCGATTGCCCTGCTCGCCCTGTGCAGTGCCATCGTCACGCCCCTGATGGCTACCGAGCAAACACCGGAACTCACTGGCTGCGCAGCCAAGCGCCAGTCCATCAGCACCCAGATTGAACAGGCCAAGACCCAGGGCAATGCCGAACAACTGGCCGGCCTGGAAAAAGCCCTGAGCGAAGTGACCGCGCACTGCACCGATGCTTCGCTGAAGAAAGAGCGCGAAAACAAGGTGCTGGACGCCAAGCACGAAGTCAGTCAACGCCAGGCCGACCTCGACAAGGCGATGAAAAAAGGCGATCCGGAGAAGATCAACAAACGCAAAGACAAACTCGCCGAATCCCGCAAGGAACTGCAGCAGGCGCTGGAAGAACTGGACAAGTAATTCGGATCACACGTGCAGGAGCCGGCTTGCCAGCGCCTGCACATCAGCGTGAAACGTCAACCTGCGAAGACTCTGGACTCAGTGATCACGAAACTCTTTATGGCACGCACTGCAGGCGTCTTCGACCTTCTGCATCGCAGGCCCCAGGTTACTGGCCTTGTAGGGCTGCACCTGGCTGGCGATCACCAATTCACCGGTGGCGGCCTCAAGCGTGCGAGCCATGTCCTGGAAACGTGCCTGCTTTTGCCAGACCTCATCCTTGGCGCTGGTGTGGTCTTCTTCGCGAACCTGCGGGAAATGCTTCCACGGCTCGCGGGACAACGCGTCGAGCTTCACAGCACCCTCGGCAAATCGAGGCCCGTCGAACGGGATGCGGCCACGCAGCATGCCACCCAGGTCTTCGCCGGTCTTGAGCATTTGCTTGAAGATCGCCTTGCGCTGACCCAGCGGCGAGTTCGGATCGACGCCGCCACAGGCGGACAGCGCCAGGCAGGCCAGCAATACAACAGAAAGTCTTTTAAGAGTCATGGTGGCTCAAGGTTCGGAAATCGGCGGCCAGTATCCTCGCCTCATTCGCAAAGACCAATAGCCCTATTAACAATAAGGGTTGCCTGAGTGCTTGAGCACTCCGGCAGCCGTCACAGGAAGCACTGCATGAACAGCCGTTACAAGGCCTGGCGCAAAAGCCTGCTCTGGACCTTCCCGATGATCGCCCTGCTTGCCGGTTGCAACGGTGGCGATCATACCAAGCCACAAACCCACGCCATCGCCACCTATTCCAGCGCGACCTGGGACGCCTTGCCAGCGGTGTCCGATAACGACCTGCTGGCCGGTTTCGGCTCATGGCGCAGCGCCTGCACCCGCTTGAAGGCCGACCCGGTCTGGGGGGCGACCTGCGCGGCAGCCGCCAACGTGCCGCAAAACGCCGAGGCGATCCGCTCCTTCCTCAAGGAGCACCTGCAGGTCTATGGCTTGCGCTCCTCGGGCGGCAATGCCAACGGCTTGATCACCGGCTACTACGAACCGGTGTATCCAGGCAGCCTGACGCAAACGCCAGTGGCCAATGTGCCGGTTTACGGCATACCGGAAGACATGATCATCGTCTCCCTCGACAGCATTTACCCGGAACTCAAGGGCAAGCGCCTGCGAGGCCGGCTGGAGGGGCGAGTACTCAAGCCCTACGACGATGCCGCGACCATCGGCGCCCAAGGCGTCAAGGCGCCAACACTGGCCTGGTTGACCGACCCGATGGACCTGCAGTTCCTGCAGATCCAGGGCTCGGGTCGCATTCAGCTCGAAGATGGCCGCCAACTGCGCATTGCCTATGCCGACCAGAACGGTCATCCGTACCGGCCTATCGGCCGTTGGCTGGTGGATCAGGGCGAGTTGAAAAAAGAAGACGTGACCATGGGTGCCATCAGCGCCTGGGCCAAGGCCCACCCGACACGCATCCCGGAACTGCTGGGCAGCAACCCGAGCTACGTGTTCTTCACCCGCAACCCGGAGAGCAACGAAGGCCCGCGCGGCTCACTGAATGTGCCGCTGACATCGGGCTACAGCGTGGCGGTGGATCGCAAGGTGATTCCGCTGGGCAGCCTGTTGTGGCTATCCACCACTCGGCCAGATGGCACCCCGCTCGTGCGGCCAGTCGCCGCACAGGATACCGGCGGCGCGATTACCGGCGAAGTGCGGGCCGACCTGTTCTGGGGCACGGGCGATGCCGCCGGGCAATTGGCCGGCGACATGAAACAGCAGGGTCAGATCTGGATGCTGTGGCCAAAAGGCGTGGCGTTGCCACAGTTGCCGCAAGTGACTGACGCCAAGTAAGTAGCCGCCATCCTGCCGCCGCCTGCGCTCGAAGACACAGGCCGCGGCAGCGACGGCAACTACATCGGCGCGCCGCTTTAGAGCGAGACGAAGAAGAAACTGATGATCAGTCCCATGCCGACAAACCACACCAGCGAACGCAGGATCGCCCAGTCCGCCAAGTAGCAAATGATGTACAGCAGGCGACTGGTGATGAACAGTACCGACAGTACGTTGATGGTCACCAGTTCCGCATTGCCGGCCAGGTGAGCGACGATGACCGCGGCGGCAAATGCCGGTGTGACTTCGAAACTGTTGAGCTGGGCCGAGTGAGCCCGCTTGGCGAAGCCGTCCAGGGTTTCCAGGAAGGACCGCGGGTCATGATTATCCCGAAGCCGGTACCCACCCCCGACCTTGGCGATGCCAATACACAGGTATGGCAGGAAAATCGCGATCAAAATGCACCACAAAGCAACAGTCATTACGGGTTCCTTTTTTAAGTTTTACGATCATTCGCTCAGAACTTCATCACCAGCATACCGATCAGCACCAGCCCACAGGCCAGCAGCCGTGGCCTGCCGAACGGTTCTTTCAGGTAACGCATGCCGAACAGCACCACCAGGATCACACTGATCTCGCGCAGTGCCGCCGCCTCGGCAATCGACCCCAACTGCATGGCCCACAGCACCAGAGCGTAGCTGAACAACACGCAGAATCCGACCGCCAGCCCCAACCGCCATTGCTCGCGCCAGAACAGCAAGAACGCAGGACGCTTGCGCACCAGCGCCAGCAGCGGGAACGGCCAGGCACTGAGCAGCGTGACCCACACCAGATAATCCAGTGGATGCGACCAGCGCCGTAGCGCCTGGCCATCGATGAAGGTGTAGCAGCCGATGCACAGGCCAATCAACGCCACCACCGGCAGCATCGACCAGGGCAGCCGCTCGCCACCACCGCCCTGCCACAGCAGGCAGAGCATGCCGAACGGGATCAACAGAATCCCGAGGATTTGTTGAGGGGTCAGCACTTCACCGGCGAAGATCAGCGTCAGTGCCAGCACCACCAACGGCGACAACCCGCGCATCAACGGGTAGACCAACCCCAGGTCGCCCACCCGGTAGGCCTGGATCAGCAAATAGCGATAGAGCAACTCGAACGCCGCCGAGGCCAGGATCCACGGCCAGATCGCCAGGGGTGGCAGGTTCACGAATGGCAACATCAGCGCGACGAAGAGCATCGCCACGCTGTCCATGCAGGCCACCACCAACAGTCGCTCAGCACTGAATTTGATCAGGGTGTTCCAGGCCGCGTGCAACAGCGCCGCCACCAGAACCAGAACCGTCGCCAGCACGTCGCCTCCTTGCTCGATAGAATTGATTCGCCATAGATCAGCAGCTGTTTATACTGCAACCGACCACGCTGCACTCACTTGCGCACATAACTTATTCCAAAAAATTCCGCTGCTGCCCGACTCGACACCGAATCGGGGGGCCGGCATGCGTTTGCCTGATCAGAGCGTCAAGACTAACGACAGAGACCTTGCGCATGCCACTGGCCTTGCTTGCTTTGGCTGTTGCCGCCTTCGGCATCGGCACCACTGAATTCGTCATCATGGGCTTGCTGCCCGATGTCGCCCGCGACCTGGGTGTCAGCATTCCCGACGCAGGGCTGCTGATCACCGGCTATGCCCTGGGCGTGGTGTTCGGTGCACCGATCCTCGCGGTCGGCACCGCCAACATGCCGCGCAAAGCCACGCTGCTGGGCATGACGCTGATGTTCATCCTCGGCAACATCCTCTGCGCCCTGGCGCCGAACTACAGCACGCTGATGGCGGCCCGGGTGATCACCGCACTGTGTCATGGCGCGTTCTTCGGCATCGGTTCGGTGGTGGCCGCCGGGCTGGTGGCCCCCAACAAGCGGGCCCAGGCGATCGCGATGATGTTCACCGGCCTGACCCTGGCCAACGTGCTTGGTGTGCCGCTGGGCACGGCACTGGGGCAGTACGCTGGCTGGCGTTCAACCTTCTGGGCGGTCTCGGTGATCGGCGTGATTGCCGCCATCGCCCAATGGCTCTGGTTGCCCAAGGCAATTGCCATGGACAAGGCCAACCTGGCCAGTGAATTCAAAGTGCTGGGCAAGGCCAACGTGCTGCTGGCGCTGGGCATGAGCGTGCTGGCGTCCACCAGCCTGTTCAGCGTTTTTACCTATATCGCGCCGATTCTGCAGGACATCACCGGTGTCAGCCCCCATGGCGTCACCGTCATGCTGTTGCTGTTCGGTGTCGGCCTGACCGCTGGCAGCATGCTCGGCGGGCGCCTGGCAGACAGCCGCTTGCTGCCTTCACTGGTGGGCATGGCCCTGGCGGTGGTCATTGTATTGGCCGCCTTCAGCCAGACCAGCCACTCGGTCATCCCGGCGGCCATTACCTTGGTGCTGTGGGGAATCTTTGCCTTTGCGCTGTGCCCGATCCTGCAACTGCTGATCATCGACCAGGCCCATGAAGCGCCGAACCTGGGCTCGACCCTGAACCAGAGCGCCTTCAACCTCGGTAACGCGGCAGGCGCCTGGATCGGCGGGCTGGTGGTGGCCAGCGGTGCCAACCTGGCCGACTTGCCGTGGACCGGCGCCCTGGTCAGCGGTTTGACCGTGCTGACGGCACTGTTCTTTATCTACCTGCAACGTCGCCGCGCTGCGACGGAAACGGTCCCCGGCTGAGACTTTCGCTGGGGCCGTGCAACGAAGCCAAACTCCGTGGCGAGGGAGCAAGCTCCCTCGCCCCAACGACCGCCATCATTCGACCGCGGCGTCATCCTGGAACTGGTCCTTGACGTACTTGATCTCGGTGCGGCCGTGCGGTGCGGGCAGGCCGTCTTCACCCAGATTGACGAAGACCATCTTCTCCACGGTGAGGATGCTTTTGCGGGTGATCTTGTTGCGTACTTCACACGTCAGGGTGATCGAGGTACGACCGAATTCGGTGGCGGTGATGCCCAGTTCGATGATGTCGCCCTGGCGCGAGGCGCTGACGAAGTTGATTTCGGAAATGTACTTGGTCACTACGCGCTGGTTGCCCAGCTGAACGATGGCATAGATCGCCGCTTCTTCATCGATCCAGCGCAACAGGCTGCCGCCGAACAGTGTGCCGTTGGGGTTGAGGTCTTCGGGTTTTACCCATTTGCGGGTGTGGAAATTCATGGGGGGGCGGGGCTCCGAGGGGGATGGACGCAAGGTTTACCCCCCCAGCTTCAAGTTTCAAGCGACAAGCTGCAAGTAAAAGCCGATCCGCTCTTACTTGCCGCTTGCGGCTTGCCACTTGCAGCTCAAAGAAAGCTATAATCGCCTCCGTTTCAAAACGGTCATCTTCGATTGCTACCGTTTTCCCGCCACCTGTCCGAGGGGCGCTGCAGCAGGTTCGACCTGTCAGGCTCGGATGGGGCGTTGCCTGGCTTTGAGTAGCCAGACTTTAAACGCACAACGGCGCCCATTCGCATACTTACGAATGGAGGCTCTTCATGAGCGCTGTCAACACGCCTGCAGATTTTAACGACTACAAAGTCGCCGACATGTCCCTGGCTGCCTGGGGTCGTCGCGAAACCATCATCGCCGAATCCGAAATGCCAGCCCTGATGGGTCTGCGCAACAAGTATTCCGCCGAGCAACCGCTCAAGGGCGCGAAAATCCTTGGCTGCATCCACATGACCATTCAGACCGCCGTGCTGATCGAAACCCTGGTTGCCCTGGGTGCCGAAGTACGCTGGTCGTCCTGCAACATTTTCTCGACCCAGGACCAGGCTGCAGCCGCCATCGCCGCTGCCGGCATCCCGGTTTTCGCCTGGAAAGGCGAGACTGAGCAAGAGTACGAGTGGTGCCTGGAGCAAACCATCCTCAAGGATGGCGCGCCATGGGACGCCAACATGATCCTCGACGACGGCGGCGACCTGACCGAGCTGCTGCACAAGAAGTATCCGGCTGTCCTGGACCGTGTACACGGCGTGACCGAAGAAACCACCACTGGCGTACACCGCCTGTTGGACATGCTGGCCAAGGGCGAGCTGAAAATCCCGGCCATCAACGTCAACGACTCGGTGACCAAGAGCAAGAACGACAACAAGTACGGCTGCCGTCACAGCCTGAACGATGCGATCAAGCGCGGCACCGACCACCTGCTGTCCGGCAAGCAAGCGCTGGTCATCGGTTACGGTGACGTGGGCAAGGGTTCCGCTCAGTCCCTGCGTCAGGAAGGCATGATCGTCAAGGTTTCCGAAGTCGACCCGATCTGCGCCATGCAAGCCTGCATGGACGGTTTCGAACTGGTTTCGCCGTTCATCGACGGTATCAACACCGGTACCGAAGCGAGCATCGACAAAGCGCTGCTGGGCAAGATCGACCTGATCGTGACCACCACCGGTAACGTCAACGTCTGCGATGCCAACATGCTCAAGGCTCTGAAGAAGCGTGCTGTTGTCTGCAACATCGGCCACTTCGACAACGAAATCGACACCGCTTTCATGCGCAAGAACTGGGCATGGGAAGAAGTGAAGCCACAGGTTCACAAGATCCACCGTACCGGCGCTGGCGATTTCGACCCACAGAACGACGACTACCTGATCCTGCTGGCCGAAGGCCGCCTGGTTAACCTGGGCAACGCCACTGGCCACCCAAGCCGCATCATGGACGGTTCGTTCGCCAACCAGGTACTGGCCCAGATCTTCCTGTTCGGCCAGAAGTACGCCGACCTGTCGCCAGCCCAGAAAGCCGAGCGCCTGACCGTTGAAGTACTGCCGAAGAAACTCGACGAAGAAGTGGCCCTGGAAATGGTTCGCGGCTTCGGTGGCGTGGTCACTCAACTGACCAAGCAACAGGCCGAGTACATCGGCGTGACCGTCGAAGGCCCGTTCAAGCCGCACGCTTATCGCTACTAAGCAGCTGCAAGTTTCAAGCTTCAAGCTTCAAGCTTCAAGCTTCAAGTAAGAGCATCGTTTACTTGCGACTTGAAGCCTGTGGCTTGCTTCTTCATCGCTATCATGCAGCCGTGAGCTGCAAGCTTCTTGCGCAAGACTCGGCGCTCTGCCCTCTTGCAGCTTGTAGCTTGCAGCTTGCTGCTGGGAGGCACTCCTGATGTCCCAAGATCGTCGCTACAGCTTCGAGTTCTTCCCGACCAAGACCGATGCTGGGCATGAAAAGCTCATCGCCACTGCCCGTCAGCTGGCCGGCTACAACCCCGACTTTTTCTCCTGCACCTATGGCGCTGGCGGTTCGACCCGTGATCGCACCCTCAACACCGTGCTGCAGCTTGAAAGCGAAGTCAAAATCCCTGCCGCGCCGCACTTGTCCTGCGTGGGTGACAGCAAAGCCGACCTGCGCGGCCTGCTGAGCGAGTACAAGGCTGCCGGCATCAAGCGCATCGTCGCCCTGCGCGGCGACTTGCCTTCGGGCATGGGCATGGCCAGCGGCGAAATGCGCCACGCCAATGACCTGGTTGAATTCATTCGTGAAGAGACCGGCAATCATTTCCACATCGAAGTCGCCGCCTACCCGGAAATGCATCCGCAAGCACGCAACTTCGAAGACGATCTCACCAACTTCGTGCGCAAGGCCAACGCTGGCGCCGACAGTGCGATCACCCAGTACTTCTTCAACGCCGACAGCTACTTCTATTTCGTCGAGCGTGTACGGGCCATGGGCGTGGACATCCCGATCGTGCCGGGCATCATGCCGATCACCAACTACAGTAAGCTGGCACGCTTCTCCGACGCCTGCGGTGCGGAAATCCCGCGCTGGATCCGCAAGCAACTGGAAGCCTACGGCGACGACACCCAGAGCATTCAGGGTTTCGGTGAACAGGTGATCACGCAAATGTGTGAACGTTTGTTGCAGGGCGGCGCACCAGGGCTGCATTTCTATACCCTGAACCAGGCTGAGCCTAGCCTAGCTGTCTGGAACAACCTGAAGCTGCCGCGCTGACACCGGCATCGTCTTCAGGAACAAGGCTCTGGCGAAAACCAGGGCCTTTTTTTTATTTGTCATATCACCAGGGTAAAACGTAGTAGATGTCGATACCTCATCCAGCCCCCACCCCCCAACTGATCTATCTGGTTTACGGGGCAAGCACCTACCACCAGGAAGCGGTCTTCAGCATCGCCAGCGCCTTGGCGGGGCTGCGAAAAACGCCGGGCGAAGCACTCGACATCCAGGTGTTCACTGATAACCCCGCGCCCTATCGTGACTTGCCAGTGCGTATCCGCGAGCTGGACGAAAGCACCCGTCAACGCTGGATTGCTCCTCACGGCTATCACTTCCGCGCCAAGCATGTGGTCATGCAACAGGTGCTGCGCGAATCCGAGCGGGCACTGCTGATCGACACCGACACGTTTTTCCATTGCTCGCCATTGGAGCTGTTCCGACGCATTGAGCCCGGCACGCTGCTGTGCAACGCGCTGGGCATGCCTTATGGCGCCAACCGGCAAACCCGGCTTTACCAGGCCCTGGCCCCGCTGCTGCAGCAACGACAACTGGCAGACGACCAGATGCCCTTGCTGAACTCCGGCGTGATCGGACTTGAGCGTACGGATGCCGATGTCCTCGATCACTCGATCGCCTTGATGGACGAGTTGTATCCCCTGGCCCAGGGCGCCTATACCCTTGAAGAGTTCTGCCTATCGGTGGCCGCCTACCGCACCCGGAACGTGCGCGAATGCACCGACCTGATCCATCACTACTGGAGCCGCAAGGAACTGTTTCGCGCCAAGATCAAGGCCTGGCTGGACAAGCACGGGGATGACCCCACCAGCGCTTTCGCCCTGGATGAAACCGGCCTGGTGACGGCCACCCTGCCTCGCCCGCCCACATTGCAGCGCCTGGCCTACAAAATCATTACCCTGGCCTTGCCCCGGCAACAGCGCCAATTCATGCGCGAAATCCTCTACGGCTGCTACCGTCACCCCAATCCGTTTGATCAGGCATGCACGCCCGTCTGGTGGGAAAAGGCCCGTGACAACCTCGAAAAGCGCTTGAAACGACCGCTTCAGAGCCACCAACTGGAACGCTGGTTCAACCACCCGATCAATCGACTGGTGCTCGGCCAACGAAGAAACGCCATTTACCTACATCTGATGCAGACAAAAGGCGACTCTGCCTCAGGCTAGCTATTTCACTACCTCTCGTCGTAATCTCAAACGATGCCCGTCATTGCCCAACTGCTGACAGCTGTACTTTTTGCTTGCCTGAGCCTTAGCGCCCGGGCGGAAAAATTGCGCATCGTCACCGAGCCCTGGGCTCCCTACGTTTACGAAGAAAACGGCCAGGCCCGCGGACTGGATTACGAAACCACGGCGATTGTCTTCCAGCGCCTGGGAATCGAAGTGCAATGGCAGTTCCTGCCCTGGAAACGCTGCCTGCAAATGCTCGACCAAGGGCTGGCCGACGGTGCGCTGGACATTTTCCACAGCAATGAGCGCGACGCCACGTTGCTCTACCCCAGCGAGCCGCTGTCGCAAGTCGAATTCGTGATGTTCTACGCCAATGCCCGCCCTCACCCCTTCCGCACCCTGGAAGACCTGCGCGGCCTGACCATCGGCACCTCCCCCGGCTACCTGTACAGCCAGGACTTTCGTGAATCGACGTTGTTCACCCGCGAACCGGCGCCGACCCATGAAGCCAACTTCGGCAAGCTGGCGCGCGGGCGCATCGACCTGCTGATCACCGACCGCCGAGTGGGCCAGACCCTGCTCGACAGCCTGAACCTGCGCGATCAGATCAGCGAAAGCCCGACCGTCATCAGTCAAGAAAGCCAGTTCCTGGCCGTACGCCGCAATGCCGGCATGGACCTGCTAGTGCAACGCTTCGGCGCCGAACTCAAGCGCTTCAAGCGCGAACCGGCCTACGCCCAGCTCAGCGCGCGCTATGGCGCAGCACCCGCCTCCGCGGCCCAGTTGGCGACGCCGCAAGCGGGCAATGAAAAAACCGTTGAGCAGCAGGAAAGCAGCGCACACTGATTGCTCTGTTATACTCCGGCCTTCCCGCCAGGCTTACGCCCGGACGCTCGGGACTGTTTAAGGCCTCTCGACATCGCTACAGCGCAGCTTTCCAGCCCGCGCGAGCACTCGAAGTTGAGCCTTCAGGCCCCAGCAGGACCGGACGCGATTGCGCTTCTCTCAAACGCCACTCGCGCCAGGCAAGACTATCCCATTGGGCCAAGCCCTAACTAAAAACAGGATTACTCATGTCCTTTGCTTCCCTCGGTCTCTCCGAGGCTTTAGTCAGCGCCATCGAAGCCGCCGGCTACACCCAGCCTACTCCGGTGCAACAGCGGGCCATTCCCGCCGTGTTGCAAGGTCGCGACCTGATGGTCGCGGCACAGACAGGCACAGGCAAGACCGGCGGTTTCGCCCTGCCGATTCTGGAACGCCTGTTTCCCAACGGTCACCCGGACAAATCCCAGCGTCACGGCCCGCGCCAACCGCGCGTACTGGTCCTGACCCCGACTCGCGAACTCGCCGCCCAGGTGCATGACAGCTTCAAGCTCTATGCCCGCGACCTCAAGTTCGTCAGCGCCTGCATCTTCGGCGGCGTTGGCATGAACCCGCAGGTTCAGGCCATGGCCCGTGGCGTTGACGTGCTGGTTGCCTGCCCGGGTCGCTTGCTCGACCTGGCCGGCCAAGGCAGCGTCGACCTGTCCCACGTGGAAATCCTGGTACTGGACGAAGCCGACCGCATGCTCGACATGGGCTTTGTCCATGACGTGAAGAAGGTCCTCGCCCGCCTGCCGGCCAAACGCCAGAACCTGCTGTTCTCGGCGACGTTCTCCAAGGACATCACCGACCTTGCCGGCAAGCTGCTGCACAACCCTGAGCGCATCGAAGTCACGCCGCCGAACACCACGGTCGAGCGCATCGAGCAACGGGTCTTCCGCTTGCCTGCCAGCCACAAGCGTTCGCTGCTGGCGCACCTGATTACCGCGGGCGCCTGGGAACAGGTACTGGTCTTCACCCGCACCAAGCACGGCGCCAACCGCCTGGCCGAGTACCTGGACAAGCACGGCCTGAGCGCCGTGGCGATCCACGGCAACAAGAGCCAGAATGCCCGTACCAAAGCCCTGGCTGACTTCAAGGCCGGCGAAGTGCGCATCCTGGTGGCCACCGACATCGCCGCACGCGGCCTGGACATCGACCAGTTGCCACACGTGGTCAACTTCGAACTGCCGAACGTCGACGAAGACTACGTGCACCGTATCGGCCGTACCGGCCGTGCCGGCCGTTCGGGCGAGGCCATCTCGCTGGTAGCACCGGACGAAGAAAAACTGCTGAAAAGCATCGAGCGCATGACCAAGCAGAAAATCGCCGATGGCGACCTGATGGGTTTTGACGCCAGTACCGTAGAAGCGGAAAAGCCTGAAGTACGCGAGCGTCCGGATGTGCGTAACCCGCGCAACCCACGTGGCCCTCGCGGCGACGGTCCGAACGGCGGTGGTGGCGGTCGCAAGGACAAGGGCAAGGACAAGGGTGGCAAGGAAAAAACGGCCGCCACCCGTGGCGAGCGCCCTGCGCAGAAGCCGCGCGAAGGCACTCCAGCCCGTGAACAGCAGCGCCCCGCTCCACGCGCCGCCGCTGATCGCGCACCGGACGAGTTCCTTGACGACGATATCGACAACTTCGGTAACCGTGTCGACTACGTGCCTCAGCAACCGAAAAACCAGGGCCGCGGCCGTCGTCCAGGCGCTCCGGCACAAGGTGCAGGCGCAGGCGCTCCGCGTACGGGTCAACCGCAAGGCCGTCAGAACGGTCCGCGCAACAGCAGCGGCGGCACCACCGGAACTCCACCGGCCAAACGCAGCGGCCCGCGTAGCGGTGCTCCTCGTGACGGCCAGGCCCGCCGCGAAGACTCGCGCACCCGTCGTCCGGCCCGTGACGATCAGGCGCGCCAGGAACCGGCGGTACAAAACCCGCGCGGCGGCCCGGCACCGAAGATCATTCACAAGGAGTCCAAGAGCGATCGCTTCCCGACACCTGAGCAGCTCGATCAACTGCCAAGCCGTCCACGCGGCGAAAAACCAGCGTTGCTGACCCGCAACCGCTGATTTTTCAAGCACCATGAAAAACGCCCCGGATCTTGCGATCCGGGGCGTTTTTGTTGTAGCTGCGAAAATTACTTCGCTTTCACGCCTTCAAACGTGATGTACAACTCAACCGCGTCGGAAGCCGGGCCCAGATTTTTCTGCTTGCCGAAATCGCTACGCTTGATGTGGGTGGTACCTTCGAAGCCCGCACGGTAGCCGCCCCATGGATCCTTGCCTTCGCCCAGGAAGGTGGCCTTGACCACCACCGGCTTGGTCACGCCCAGCAGGGTCAGGTCGCCTGTCACGTCAGCGGTTTCTTTACCCTCTGCGTTCTTGCCAGTGGACTTGACGCTGGTGGAGACGAACTTGGCATCAGCAAACTGGCCCGCATCCAGGAAGTCTTTGCTAGTGATGTGCTTGTCACGCTCGGCATGGTTGGTGAACACACTGCCAGTGCGTACGTTGACTTCGATCTTGCTGTCTTCCGGCTTGGCCGCGTCGAAGCTGAACTTGCCATCCAGGTCCTTGAAAGTACCGGTGATGTAGCTGTAACCCAGGTGGCTGATCTTGAAATCAACGAAGGCGTGCTGGCCTTCCTTGTCGATCACATAGTCCGCGGCCATCACCTGACCTGCCGACAATACTGCAGTACCAATTGCCAGAGCGGCGAGAGTCTTTTTCAACATGCTTTCTATTCCTTGGAGTCGAGGTTGAACATCAGGCTTTGCGACCCAGCATCCGGGTCAGCGTCACATCACGATCGAAAAAGTGGTGCTTCAATGCAGCCAATGCATGGAGGCCGGAAAAAATGACCAGCGCCCAGGCCAGATAAAAGTGAATCACACCCGCTATGTCTGCCTGGTCCGGTAGACCGGAAATCAAGGCAGGGACTTCGAACAGGCCAAACACCGGAATCCCGACACCGTCTGCGGTGGAAATCAGGTAGCCGGTAATCATCACGCCGAACAGGCCCAGGTACAGAAACCCGTGACCCAGCTTGGCGCCGAGGCGAGTCATGCGGTCGTAGCTGGCCAGAATCGGCGGTGGCGGGCTGAGAAAGCGCCAGAGCCCCCGCAATACCATGACCGCGAAGAGCACCAGGCCGATGCTTTTGTGCAAGTCGGGCGCGTCTTTGCGCCAGGTGCTGTAGTAATCCAGCCCGACCATCCACAAGCCCAGCGCAAACAGGCCGACAACGACCAGCGCCACGCTCCAGTGCAGAAAAATACTGACCCAACCATATCGGGAAAAAGAGTTACGTAGCTGCATTGCCCAAATCCTGTAAGAACTGCGACCAAGACTATCGAGTTATCTATCGATTTAAAGCCGAAAATTTCGCTTTGAAATATCGAGAAATACGATCAAGAGCCTGCAACAGGATGGTTAAGGAAAGATTAACGCCGTGGCAAGCTTCTCTCCCCGGCACACCAGGCGTGCCCCCGGACGCCGCCGACTCGTCAATGCAAACACGTGAAAAAGCCACAATAGGTTGTCCGCATCCCTTTCATTGCATAGGCTTGCGCGACTGTTTGCCCGCGAAACAAGCGAGCCGTCTCGAGGAGAATGAAAATGGGCCTGAATAATCAGTGGATGCAGCGCGATCTCGCGGTCCTGTGGCATCCCTGCACCCAGATGAAAGACCACGAACAACTGCCGCTGATCCCGATCAAGCGCGGCGAAGGCGTGTGGCTCGAAGACTTCGAAGGCAAACGTTATCTCGATGCGGTCAGCTCCTGGTGGGTCAACGTCTTCGGCCATGCCAACCCGCGGATCAACCAGCGAATCAAGGACCAGGTGGATCAACTGGAACATGTGATCCTTGCCGGTTTCAGCCATCAGCCGGTGATCGAGTTGTCCGAGCGCCTGGTGAAAATGACTCCGGAAGGCCTGACCCGGTGCTTCTACGCCGATAACGGTTCGTCGTGCATCGAAGTCGCGTTGAAAATGAGCTTCCACTACTGGCTCAACCGCGGCCTGTCGAACAAAAAGCGCTTCGTCACCCTGACCAACAGCTACCACGGCGAGACCATGGCCGCGATGTCGGTGGGCGACGTGCCGCTGTTCACCGAAACCTACAAGGCCCTGCTGCTGGACACCATCAAGGTGCCAAGCCCCGACTGCTACCTGCGCCCCGAGGGCATGAGCTGGGAGGAACACTCGCGCAACCTGTTTGCCGCGATGGAGCAGACCCTGGCGGAAAACCATGACACGGTCGCGGCAGTGATTATCGAACCGCTGATCCAGGGCGCGGGCGGCATGCGCATGTATCACCCGGTGTACCTGAAACTGCTGCGCGAAGCCTGCGACCGTTACGGCGTACACCTGATCCTCGACGAAATCGCCGTTGGTTTCGGCCGTACCGGCACGATGTTCGCCTGTGAGCAGGCCGGTATCCGTCCAGACTTCCTGTGCCTGTCCAAGGCCCTGACCGGCGGCTATCTGCCGCTGGCGGCCTGCATCACCACCGACGACGTCTACAGCGCCTTCTACGACGACTACCCGACCCTGCGCGCCTTCCTGCACTCCCACAGCTACACCGGCAACCCGCTGGCCTGTGCGGCCGCGCTGGCGACCCTGGATATCTTCGAGCACGACAACGTCATCGAGAACAACAAGGCCCTGGCCCAGCGCATGGCCTCGTCCACCGCGCACCTGGTGGACCACCCTAACGTCTCGGAGGTGCGCCAGACCGGCATGGTACTGGCCATCGAGATGGTCCAGGACAAGGCCAGCAAGACCGCCTACCCATGGCAGGAACGCCGTGGCCTGAAAGTGTTCCAGCATGCGCTGGAGCGCGGTGCGCTGTTGCGCCCGTTGGGCAGCGTGGTGTATTTCCTGCCGCCCTATGTGATCACCCCCGAGCAGATCGACTTCCTCGCCGAAGTCGCCAGCGAAGGCATCGACATCGCCACCCGCGACAGCATCAGCGTGGCCGTGCCGAAGGACTTCCACCCGGGGTTCCGTGATCCGGGTTAAGCCCTATCGATGACCCACTGTGGCGAGGGAGCTTGCTCCCGCTGGGGCGCAAAACGGCCCCAAAACCTGCAACCGTGTTTCACCGGTTAAAACGCATCCGCCGGGTTACGGCTGCTTCGCAGCCGAGCGGGAGCAAGCTCCCTCGCCACAAAAAACCGTTCCCGCAAATCAGTGTCAAGCTACATCCGACTTTTTACAGAGAACAGAAATGAGACTGTCCCGCTTCTTTATCGACGCCCCCTTGAGCCTCGGCGAACATGAATTGCCCGAGGCCCAGGCGCATTACATCAGCCGCGTGCTGCGCATGGCCGAAGGCGATGCCCTGCAAGTGTTCGACGGTTCTGGCCAGGAATTTCGCGGCACCCTGGCGGAAGTCGGCAAGAAGCGTGTACGGGTAGCGTTGACGGAAAGCTTCGCCGGGCAAATCGAGTCGCCCCTGCAGATTCATCTGGGCCAGGGCCTGTCCCGTGGCGAGCGCATGGACTGGGCGATACAGAAAGCCACCGAGTTGGGCGTGAACGAAATCACCCCGATCTTCAGTGATCGCTGCGAAGTCCGGCTCAAGGACGAACGCGCCGACAAACGCCTGCAACACTGGCGTCAGGTGGCGATCAGTGCCTGTGAGCAATGCGGTCGCTCACGAGTGCCGGTGATTCATCCACCTGTACTGTTGGCCGACTGGCTCAAACACACCGAAGCCGAGCTCAAGCTGGTACTGCACCCGGTGGCCGAGCCGCTGGTGAGCCATGCAAAACCCGCGACCCTGGCCTTCCTGATCGGCCCGGAAGGCGGCTTGACGGAGGCTGAAGTCGAACAGGCCCAAGGCGCGGGCTTCCATTCCGCTCGCCTCGGTCCACGGGTGTTGCGCACCGAGACCGCGCCGGTGGTGGCGCTGGCGGTGGCCCAGCAGTTGTGGGGGGATTTCTAGAAACCCAAGGTTTGATCGTTCCCACTCGTTGATCGTTCCCACGCAGGAGCACGGGAACGATCTGCGCTGAGGTTACTGCACCGGATCACTCACCGGCTTGGCGATGATGGCCTTGAGTTCGCTGGTCATCGGGAATTCAAGGTTCAGGCCTTTGGGCGGGATCGGCTGCTCGAACCAGCGCTGGTAGATCCCGTTGATTTCACCCGAGCTGTAGAGGTCGGCCAGCGTCCCGTTGACCAGTGCGAGGAACTGCGGATCGTCCTTGCGCACCATGCAGCTGTAGATTTCCCGCGACTGCTCTTCCCCGACCACCACCCACTTGTGCGGATCGCGGGCCTTGGCGCGCTCGCCGTAGAGCAACGCGTCGTCCATGTAAAACGCTGCCGCCCGACCCGATTGCAGCATCTGGAAGGCTTCGCCGTGGTCCTTGGCGCTGATCACGAACATGTCAATCTTGTGGTCGACGTTGTAGCTTTTCAGGAAGCGCTCGTTGGTGGTGCCAGCGGTGGTCACCACATTCTTGCCGCGTAGATCGGCGAAGCTCTTGATGCCGCTATCGTTGGCGGTCAGCAACTGGCCTTTGACGTAGATAAACCCGTAGGAAAACGCCACCTGCTTCTGCCGCTCAGCCGTCACCCCGGTCGACCCGCACTCCAGGTCCACGGTGCCGTTCTGCACCAACGGGATTCGGGTTTGCGAGGTCACCAGGTTGTACTTCACCTTGAGTTCGGGCAACGCCAGTTTCTGCTGGATACGCTCGACAATCTTGCTCGCCAGGTCCACCGAGTAGCCCATGGGCTGGCCCGAGTGATCCCCCACGTAGGAGAATGGCACCGACGCATCGCGGTAGCCCAGGGTGATGCTGTTGGCACTGGCGATCTTGCCCAGGGTGCCGGTCAACGGCGCTTCGTTCGCCTGGGCTTGAGTGCCGAGCAACAGGCCCAGGGTGCAGGCAATCAACGTGATTTTTTGCATTGTTATTCTCCGTTGTGGGTAAGAGGTGTTTATCGACGAGCCGCGATGACGGTAATTTCCACCAAGACCTGCGGGCGAGCCAGTTCGGCCTGCAAGGTGGTGCGGCTCGGTGCCTGGCTCGGCGACAACCAGGCCGACCAGACTTCATTCATGGCCGCAAAATCCTGCTCGATGTTTTTCAGGTAAATGGTCGCACTGAGCAGATGATCCTTGTCGCTGCCCGCTTCGGCCAGCAATGCATCAATCTTCTCCAGCACTTCGCGGGTCTGCCCGGTGGCATCGCTGGCATCGCCAGGCACCTGGCCTGAGAGAAAGACCAGGTCGCCAAAGGTTACGGCGCCGGACAGACGTGGGTTGGTGTGGAGGCGGGTGATGGTCATCTGACGTTCCTTCTCAGTAGGTAAGCGTTCAGGCCGCACGCGGTGTGAAGCCCTGCAGGTCGATGGAGGGGCGGCGCTGGCCGATCAGCTCGCTGAGCAGCCGGGCACTGCCGCAGGCCAGGGTGAATCCCAGCGCGCCATGGCCGAGGTTGAGCCACAGATTGCGATACGCCGTGGCGCCCAACAGCGGTACGCCACTGGGGGTGGCCGGGCGCATGCCGGCCCATTCGACAGCCGAGTCGTAAGCCCCGGCATCGGGAAAGGTGTCACGCGCCTGGCGCTTGATCAGGGCCAGTCGCTTGGGGTCCAGCGCCGGGTCGAAACCGACGATGTCGACCATTGCCGCCACCCGCAACTGCTCGCCGATACGGGCGTAGACAATCTTGCGGTCGTAGTCGGTGATGCTCAGGTCCGGCGCGCGGTGTTCGGCGCCGATCGGCACGGTCAGGCTATACCCCTTGAGCGGGTACAACGGCAGATTCAAGCCGGGCAGCGCCAGATGCGGGCTGCGATGGCCGGCAGCGATCACCAACTGATCCACCGGCAACACCTCGCCGCCCAGTTCGATGGCGGTCACCGCGCCACTGGCATGGCGAATCCCGGTCACGGCCTGCCCCAGTCGAAACTCGCAGCGACCGGAAGCCTGCAAGCGTGCCGCCAATTGCAGGCAAAAGCCATGGCAATCGCCGACTTCTTCATCCGGGGTGTAAATCGCTCCCACAAACGGTGCATCGGCCAGGGCGGGGTCAAGGCGCGCGCACTCGGCTTGCGACAGCACCTGCTGTTGCTGCGGATCGGCAAGACTGCCGCGACCATGGTCGAAGCTTGCGGCCTGGCGAAAGGTCACCAGTTTGCCGTTGCGCCGCCAGTTGAAACCGCCCAATGAATCCTCGTCGCGCCAGGTTTGCAGGGTGGACTGGCTCAACAGCGCCAGGCGCAACAGATGGGCAGCGTTAGCGCGGTTGACCGAGGACCGGCAGGCCCCCAGGAAGGACGCCATCCAGCGCCATTGCGCCGGGTCGAAACGCGGGCGCAGCTTCAGCGGGGAGTCGCCACGCAGCATCCAGCCGATGGCCTGCAAGGGCACACCGGCATCCGCCAGCGGCGCCACGTAGCGATAGGACAACTGGCCGCCGTTGGCGAAACTGGTTTCGCTGCCCAACGACTCGCGGGCCTCGACCAGGGTCACCGCTACGCCCTCGCGAACCAGCGCGTAAGCCGTTGCCAGGCCAATGACGCCACCACCGATGATGCACACTCGCTGAGCCATGTCAGTCCTTAAGCGTTATTCAGACGAGCCCGAGGTTAGAGCCAGGTGACAGGCGTCGAACAATGAATAAAGATGCCAATCCCATAAACAAAGGTTATGGACTTGTCATGCGCCTTCGCCACATCGAGATTTTCCAGGCCATCCGCCAGACCGGCACGGTCAGCGGTGCCGCGCAATTGCTGCACGTCTCCCAGCCTGCGGTAACCAAGGTGCTGCAGCACGCCGAGCAGCAGTTGGGGTTCCCGCTGTTTCTAAGGGTGCGCGGCAAGTTACAGGCGACCCCCGAAGCCCTGGAACTGGAGCGCGAGGTCGACAAGGTCACGGAAAGCCTGCAAGGGGTGCGGCGCTTGGCCCAGAGCCTGCGCCGCGAGCCAGGCCACAGCCTGCGGATTGGCGCGACACCGGCGCTGGCCCTGTCGCTGCTGCCACCGGCGATCCATGCCTGGACCCGGCACTACCCGGACATCGTCTGCGAGTTGTCCAGCGCCCACAGCCGCGAACTGGTGCAGAACCTGTTGATGCGCGAAATCGATGTCGCCCTGACCCTGCAACTGCCCGACCACCCGGGGCTCAAGGCCCAGGCGCTGGCCTGTGGGGTGCTGGTGGCGTTGGCGCCGGCCGGTTACTGGCCGAGCGAAGATGAGGGCAAGCCGCTGCCGCTGATGGCCCTGGCCGGTGCGCCGTTGATCGGGCTGTCGAGCGCCGACCCGCTGTCCGCACGGCTCGACAGTTACCTGAAAGCCGTCGAGCCGCCCCCGCGCGTCAGCATCGCCGTGCAGACATACTCACTGGCCAGGGCCATGGTCGAATCCGGTGCCGGGCTGGCCGTGATCGACCCGTTCACCGCGCTGGGTGCTGCGCCGAGCACAACCGCCATCCGCCCGATGGCACCACCGCTGCCGATCACCTTGTATGCCGTGACCCGCGCCGATGAACCTCCGCCCCATACCCTCAGCGATTTGCTGACAATCTTCAGCCAGCGCGCGCAGGAGCAGTTGAATCGCCTGGTCGGTCACTCACCGCCAAGTCAGATCACATAAAACAGAATCGCCACGAAATGCAGCACGCTGCCGGCGATGACAAACAGGTGCCAGATACCGTGGGCATGGCGCAGCCGGCTGTCGAGGGCAAAGAAGATAATGCCCACCGTATAAAACACCCCACCCGCCGCCAGCCAGGCGAAGCCGGCGGCACCCAGGGCGGCGATCAACGGCTTGACCGCCACCAGCACGATCCAGCCCATCACGGCGTAGATCACGATCGACAGGATCCGCGCCTCGGAACGCGGCTTGATCTCTTGCAGCATGCCGATCACCGCCAACCCCCAGACGATCCCGAACAACGTCCAGCCCCAGGGCCCGCGCAGGGTCACCAGGCAGAATGGCGTGTAACTGCCGGCAATCAGCAGGTAGATCGACAGGTGGTCGACCTTCTGCATGATCCGCTTCGCCCGCCCGCGCACGCTGTGATAGACCGTCGAAACGCTGTACAGCACAAGCAGGGTCACCCCGTAGATCGTCACGCTGACGATCTTCCAGGGACTGCCGTCGACGCTGGCAATCACCAGCAGCCAGACCGCCCCGATAAACGCCGCAACCGCCCCGAACAAATGGCTCCAGGCGTTGAATCTTTCCCCGTGGTACATGTGCCTCTCACCTCAAAGTCACAACGACGGCGTGCAAGGCTAAAGGCTGACAACACTGAAAGTGCATTATTTCCAAAGTACGCAGCATGAAACAAACAAGTGCTCACCTATTCAACCGACGCAGACTCATGGCACTCAACCTGCGAGGGCTTTCTCGATACGGGTCAGCATTTCTTGCGTACCGCCCAGCAATTGCGCAAGCAGCGACTCATCGTCATCCATGTATCCCTCGTACTCCGCCAGATTTCTGCGTTCGTGGCACAAGGCAAATAATCGAACCTGAAGCTTGCTCAATCCAGCGGTATGAATCAGGCACTGAAAGACAAGATAGCGCTTGTCCGAGCGATAGCCATGCAAACGCAACGCAGTGAGCGCAATGGCATGGGCCGCGTTGTAGGCCAGGTCAAACCGGCTGGCAAATGAGAGTTGTGGACTACTCGCATCCCTCAAGCGATCTGTCGCGGAGCGCATTAACCCTTCACACTCCTTTCGGTCAGGTGGCTCGCTTTTCAGTGCTCCACTATGCAGCAGGTTTTCCAGACTCTCATTGCTACCCATCCTTGGCCTCCAAAGGGTTTTCACCTATCAGGTTGATCTTTTCCTGTTGCGCTACCCGTTGTACGAAGCTGTTGCCCGATGCCAGTTTCCCGGCCCAGTCTTCAGGGGTGTAGAGCGTCGGATTGAGCGGACGGCCAAGTTGTTCCTCCATGGGCATCAGTCGCTCCATCACTTCACTGTAGTGCAGGCCTTCCCCGATCAGCATCAGGTCTATGTCACTGGATGCGTTTGCCTGATCCTTGGCAATGGATCCGTAGACGAATGCCCAAACCAATTGATCCGCGAATGGCGCCAAGACAAGACGCAGTGGCTCGGCAATACCAAAGGTTTTTCGCACAATACCCAACAGCTCCGGATAGATCGGGCACTGCGGATTAGCCTGGTAATGGGTCTGATTACCCTGACGGGTCATGCTCAATACACCTACCGACTGCAAGCGCCCCAACTCTCGCATCAAGCTGCCTTTACCCACTTGGGCCCAACGAGCAATTTCATTGGCATAAAAGCTTTGATCCGGTTTGCCGTAGAGCAATCCCAGCACTTTTTGCTGAGTCACGGTAAATAGCGCATTACTGAGCGATAGCGTTTGCAAAGCAATCACCAATGAGTCCCAAAAAGAGAACGATAGGTCCCTTTTTGAGACCTATCAAGCCAAGCCTGATTAAACGGCCAACCCCGCCCCCACCAGCAGCTCTTCCAGCGCCAGCAGGTCCGGGATTTTCGCCACCTGGTCAGCGATTTGCACCGCCGCCTTTTCCAGGGTGCAGAGCGGCACGTCGACGTAGCTCAACTGGCTGTCGAGCTTGTACGAGCGCGGGATGCCTTGAACCAGCAAGGCAATGAACTTGAGGTTCGGCCGGCCGCTCAGGGTGTTGAGGACGACGATGCGCGCGCGCTCGCCGATGACGGTTTTCTGGCCGCAGGCCGATTCGAAGCTCAGCAGCGGGATCTTGCGGTCGCGCCAGTTCACCTGCCCCAGGTACCAGGGCGGTGAGTCGAGGTCGAAGGCGCCGGGTTGGTAGTCGATCAGCTCGGCCACCGCGACGTTGGGCAGGATCAACGTGCGATCGGCCAAGGGCAGCAACAGCCCGATGAGATGGCTGGAGCGGTGTTCAAGCATGGGTTTTGCTCCACAAGGCGATGCTTTCGAGCAACACCGATTCCTGGTACGGCTTGCCGAGGTAATCATTGACGCCGATGGCCATCGCCCGGTCGCGGTGCTTCTGACCGGTGCGAGAAGTGATCATGATGATCGGCAGGTGCTGCAAGCGCGGGTCGTTGCGCACTTGCATGGCCACTTCGAAGCCGTCCATGCGCGGCATTTCGATGTCCAGCAGCATCAGGTCGGGCATGTGCTCTTCCAGCACCAGCATGGCGTCCACCCCGTCCTTGGCGGTCAGTACGTTCATGCCGTGGCGTTCCAGCAACCGGCTGGTGACCTTGCGCACGGTGACCGAGTCATCGACCACCAGCACCAGCATCGAACGCTGGGTCTCTGTCTCAGCGCTGGATGGCGGCCGCCGTTGCTGGGCCGGTACGTGCGCCTGCATCGCCCGCAGCGGTGCCAACAGGTCGAGAATCAGCACCACCCGGCCATCGCCGAGAATGGTCGCACCGGACAAACCCTGCACTGCGGCGAACTGCGGACCGAGACTTTTGACCACAATCTCCCGGGTCCCCGCCGTCGCGTCGACCTGCACCGCGATATGCCGCTCGTTGCACTGCACCAGCAGCACCGGCAACGGCAGGCTCTGGCCCAGGAGTTTCGGGCGGACACTGGTTTTCAGCAATTCGCCCAGATAACACAGCTCGTAACGCTGCCCCGCGTACTCATACTGCGGTGGATCAAGCTGGTAGTAAGCATCCAGTTCGTTGGGCAGCACGCGCACGATGCCTTCGATGGTGTTCAACGGGATGGCGTACTGATCCTCGGCACACTGCACCATCAAGGCCCGGTTGACCGAGACCGTGAACGGCAGGCGAATGCGAAAATGCACACCTTTGCCAGCGGTCGAGTCGATGCTCATCGAACCACCCAGTTGCCGCACCTCCTCGTGGACCACGTCCATGCCGACACCACGCCCGGAGATCTGGGTGATTTTCTCGGCCGTGGAAAACCCGGGCTGCAGAATGAACTGCAACACATCACGGTCGCTGATGTCGCTCTCGGGGGCGAGCAGGCCCCGCTTGATCGCCTTGCGTCGAACGGCGTCCAGCGGCACGCCGGCACCGTCGTCACGGATATCGAAAATAATGTCCCCGCCCTCACGGGACAGGTCCAGGGTAATCAGGCCTTTCTCGGGCTTGCCGGCGGCGCGGCGCACCTCGGCGGACTCCAGGCCATGGTCGACGGCGTTGCGCAGCATGTGCTCCAGCGGTGCTGCCATGCGCTCCAGGACATTGCGGTCCATCTCGCCCTCCGCATTGCCGACGACGAACTCGACGTCCTTGCCCAACTCGCTGGAGACCTGCCGCACGATGCGCTTGAGGCGTGGCAGCATGCGCTCGAACGGCACCATGCGCGTGCGCATCAGGCCTTCCTGCAGCTCGGTGTTGATCCGCCCCTGCTGCTGCAGCAGGTTCTCGGCGTCTTGGTTGCGCCGCTCGAGGGTTTCCTTGAGGTCGAGCAAGTCGGAGGCGGACTCGAACAACGCCCGCGACAGTTGCTGCAACTGCGAGTGGCGGTCCATTTCCAGCGGATCGAACTCTTCGTAGCCCAGCCGCTCGGCCTCGACCTGCTGCCGACTGAGAATCCGCCCCTGGGTTTCGGTATCCAGGCGTCGCAGTTGATCGCGCATGCGCTCGAGGGTGGTTTCAATCTCGCTCAACGTCACTCGGGCATCGTTGACTTGCTGTTCGATACGCCCGCGAAAGATCGAGGTCTCCCCGGCCAGGTTCACCAGGTCGTCGAGCAGCTCGGCGGACACCTTGACCATGTCGGCGCCGGTCTCCGGTTGCGGCATGGGCGGCTCGGGCTTGCTCACCGGCACCGCCTCGACCCCCTTCGCCGAGTGCTCGCCCGCGATCGGGTGACTGAAGCCCTTGATGGCCTCGATCAGGCTATCGGCCGGCTGCACCGGCTGACCGGCACGGGTGGCGTCGAGCATCTGTGCCAGTCGATCATGACTGCGCTGCAACAACCCGAACAGCTCGGCAGTGGCCTGCAGCAGGCCGGTCGACAGGCCTTCGTATAAAAATTCGAGCTCATGGGCCAGGTCGCCAATCGGGGCAATTTCGACCATCCGCGCACCGCCCTTGAGGGTGTGCAGGTCGCGCAGCAGGGTTTCCATTTCCTGACGGTTTTGCGGGTCCGCCTGCCAACGCGTCAGCGCCGCACCGGAACTGTCGATGATGTCGAACCCTTCCTCGAGGAAGATTTCCAGCAATTCCGGATCGTGATTCGCCGCATCCTGTGCGAGCGCAGGCTCGTCCGGTTCGGCGGGGCCAACGCAGTGTTGGCGTTGGCGCCACTGCTCAATAGCCTTGATCAGCGCAGCGCAATCACCCAGTGGTTGCTGCTCGTGCAGTTGCTCCAGCAGTTGTTCCAGGCGGTCGTGGCTGCGCTGCAACAACAGCGCCAGCTCGGCGCTGTAGCTGAAACGCCGATCCACCAGCCCCTCGTACAGGCTTTCCAGCTCATGGGCCAGGTCACCGACCGGCCCGACCTCGGCCATCCGCGCCCCCCCCTTGAGGGTATGCAAGTCGCGTTGCAACGACGACAAGGGCGCGCCGTTCTCCGGGTCAGCCAGCCAGCGCTGCAAGGCTTGCCCGGCGCTTTCCAGAATATCCACCGCCTCTTCGAGGAAGATCGACACCATTTCATCATCGGTATCGAGCGTCGCGGTCGGGTCCTGTTCCAGTCCGGACGTGGCGCTACCCAGCTCGGTAATGCTCAGAGTGCGGCCGCCCTCGCTACGGATCAGGCCCAGGGCAGAAGGATCAAGACCTTCACCGAGCAAATCACGCAGGGCGCGCACCCGCGCAGGCTGATGGCTGACTTCCTGGCCGGCGGCCAGTTCGTCGAGCATGTTGATCAAGGCTTCGTGAGCACTTTGCGCCTCGAAGAAAAACCGCTCGCTGACGGCAAGGCTGCTTTCTTCCACCGCGCCGTAAAGGTCGAGCAAGGCTTCGCACAGCTCATCCACCGGGTGCAGATCGGCCAGATGGGCGCCCTCTCCCAGCGTGGTCAGCTCATCCAGCAACGCGCTGAGTTCCTGTCGTTCGCCAGGATGCTGCTGCCAGCGTTTCAACAGGCTTTCGGCATCCAGCAGGATGTCCATGCCCTGGGCCAGGAAATTATTGATCAGCTGCGGATCACGCTTGATCCGCAGGCCCGTGTTCGGGGAGTTGAGTACGGCTTCCAGGCGTTCGGCAAGCAGTGCCCGGGCGCGTTCGATCACCCCTTGGGCACCTTGAATGGCCTGCAGCGGGTCGTTTTTCAACTGCTTCAAACCCTGGCGCAACAGCCCCTCGGCCTCCAGCAGCAACTCGACCTCATCCAGGTCCAGTGCAATCAGGTGCGCCTTGTACTCGCGGGCCAACTGATCCAGTGGCGCCGCCAGCTCGGCAATCGGCAGTACGCCGGCCATCGATGCGCTGCCCTTGAGGGTGTGCAACGCGCGCTGCAATTCGTCGCTGGCCTGCAGAGGCACATGTTCCGCGGCCTGGTCGAGAAAGCGGTTGAGACTGGCGAGGTGGCTTTGCGCTTCGTTGCGAAAGATCTCCAGCAACTGCGGATCGGCCGCGGTGGCACCCGCCCGAACAAGCGGCTCCGAGGCCCCTGCCCCCCTGGCCAGGCCGTGGGCACGGGCGGCCAGGCGGTCGACATCGTCACGCTGGCGCTGGGCATTGCCGGCGAACTCGGCCACCAGTTCCGGCAGCAGTTGCAGCACGTCACGCAACAGGTCCCGCACCTGTGGACCGGGTTCGACACTGTGTTCCAGCACCCGATTGAGCAGGTTTTCCACGGCCCAGGCCAGTTCACCCAGCACCAGTGCGCGAACCATGCGCCCACTGCCTTTCAAGGTGTGGAACGCGCGCCGCAATTCGCTCAGCGCCGAGGTACTGTCGGGGTTGGACGACCAGCGCGGCAAGTACTCGCGCAGGATGTCCAGCACCTCGTCGGTCTCCTCGAGGAACACTTCCCGCAGCTCGTCATCCACCGGCGCTTCGTCGCTCGGCGGCGGCAGCAGACTGCCCGGCGTTATCAGGGCCGGCGGATTGACGGCCGACACCGGGCTCGCCAGCACGTCGGCCAGCGACTGCACGGTCTGAGGATCGGACAGCGCCTGCAGATCCGCCATCAGGTGCGGGTCGTCGGAGTCGAGTACCTCATCGAGCACCGGCACATGAACATCGCAGGGCACATAGCCGAGCGCCGCCAGGCTTTGCTCGGCCACATCGAGCAACGGCTCACCGAGGGTTTGCGGGTCTTCGTTCAAGCGTTCCAGGTAATACTCGATGCTGGTGATGGCATCGGCCAGGCTGTCGAGCTGCTGCCAGTGCGGCGGGGCCTGATCCACCAACAGGTGCTCGCGAATGTAGCTGTTGCAGGCTTCGAGCAGGCTCGCTCCACGGCTCAGCGGGATCATCGCCAGCGCCCCCCGGACCTGGGTCAGCAAGGCCGGCAGCGGTTGTAACAGCTGCCGGTCCCACTCGGCGTCGATGTAGTCGACGATCATGTCCTTGGCCTGCTGCAGGCAGAGCCGGGCTTCCTTGATGACGATCTGGTGAATCTGGGTCAGGTCGGTGGTCGGCAAGCGGCTCTCTTCACGGCTTTCCTCGACAATGCCCACCATGCCGGCCAGGGTCGCCTCGACATAGAGCAAGGCACCGGCGACGTCCATCAGGATCGCGTCGTTCGGTTCGCGCTGGCCCTGCGCCAGACTCTGGACCACCGCCAGTTGATCAATGATGACCTTGCGCGGCTGACCGAAGCCGAGCACCGCCAGGGTGTCGGCGATTTGCCGCAACGGGGCCAACAAGCTGTCGAGGTCCGAGGTGTGCTGACGGTCGCTGCGCACGAACAGGTCCAGGCGCTCCTTGACCCGCACCAGTTCCTCGCACAGCGCGGCCAGCACCGAGCGCATGGCGTCACGGTCAGGCCCGGCCAGGCGTGCGCGCTCTTCATCGACCACGGCACTGTCAGGCAAGGCTTCATCGAGCCCATAACGATCTTTCAGGGTTTGCATCTGTGCGCTGGGGTACTGCGCCTTGGCGATATAAAACAGCAAGCTCTTGAGCAGTTCAGGCGGGGCGGGCTGATTGATGCCCGGCATCCCTTGCTCAAACAGGCGCTTGAGTTCCTTGTCGGCCTCCTTGAACAAACTGCGCAGCGCCGGGCTGTTGCCGATGCGCCCGTCGATCATGCCTTCGACCAGGGCCGAAGCCACTTGCCACAGGGGGCTGAGCGGAGCATCGCCGCACAGCGCCTCAAGACGGCTGAAGACCTTGGCCAGGTAACCAAGATTGGTCCCATCGTCCTGTTCGCGCAGCAAACCGACCAGGCCCATCTGCAGCATTTGCCGCACCTTGCGCAGGACGTTCGGCAAGTCCACGGGCGCCAGCAGCGCCAGCTGCGCATCATCCAGCGCCGGCAGATCCTGCAGTTGCGGACTGAACAGGCTGGTTTCCGATAACAGGCTTTCGCCACGGGCGCTGCGCAGGTCGTTGATCAGTGGCAATACCACCAACGGCAAATCACGGCGGGCACTGTGTACGCGATCCAGGTAGATCGGCAGCTGGCCAAGGGCCTGTTGCAGCAGGCGAATGGCTTCCTGACGATGGCTCACGCTGCCTCGCAGCAAGGCGGCGGCAAGCTGTTCCATTTCCTCGGCGAGCAAGGCCGCGCCGTAGAACTCGACCATCTGCAAACTGCCGTGAACCTGATGTATGCCTGTCAGGCACTCTTCGAGCGCGTGCATGGCCTGCGGGTCCTCGACCAGATTGTCGAGGGCAAAGTAGGCCTGCTTCAGCGTTTCGGCAATTTCGCCCTTGACCCACTCGAGGGCCACATAGTCGTGCCGATCACCCATAACCACTCCACTCAAAGTTCGTTCCCGACAGGCCTTGTTCAGGCGTTGTCAGTGCTGCGCGCAGGCTGCGCAGGTAAGGTAAAACCGGACACCGAGCGCCGTAACTGACTGGCCATTTTTGCCAGGTTGCCAATGCTTTCGGCGGTGGCCGTGGAGCCCGACGACGTTTGCGTGGTGATCTGCTGGATCACGTTCATCGTCAAGGAAATCTGTCCTGCCGAAGTCGTCTGCTGCTGTGCCGCGTTGGAAATACTCTGGATCAACGCCGCGAGGGTCTTGGAAACGCCTTCGATTTCTTCCAGGGCCACTCCGGCATCCTGCGCCAGACGCGCGCCACGCACCACCTCGGTGGTGGTCTGCTCCATGGAAATCACCGCTTCGTTGGTATCGGCCTGAATCGCCCGTACCAGGGTTTCGATCTGCCGGGTGGCCGCCGAGGAGCGTTCGGCCAGCCGCTGGACTTCGTCGGCCACCACCGCAAAACCGCGCCCGGCATCGCCGGCCATGGAGGCCTGGATCGCCGCGTTGAGCGCAAGAATGTTGGTCTGGTCGGCGATGTCGTCGATCAGGCTGACAATGTCACCGATTTCCTGGGACGACTCGCCCAGGCGCTTGATGCGCTTGGCCGTGTCCTGGATCTGTTCACGAATGTTGTCCATGCCGTGGATGGTGTTATGCACCACCTCGTTGCCCTTGTTGGCAATTTCCACCGAGCGCTCGGCCACCGCCGAGGACTCGGCGGCGTTGGCCGACACTTGGTCGATGGACTGGGCCATGTCGTTGATCGCGGTCGAGGCTTCGCTGATCTGCTGCGCCTGATGCTCCGAAGCCTGGGCCAGGTGCATCGCCGTGGCCTGGGTTTCCTGCACCGCGGCGGCTACCTGGCCCGCCGTCAGGTTGATGGTCGCCACCAGGTCGCGCAACTGATCGACCGAGTAGTTGATCGAGTCGGCAATGGTGCCCGTGAAGTCTTCGGTCACCGAGGCCGTCACCGTCAGGTCGCCGTCAGCCAGGTCTTCGATCTCGTCGAGCAGGCGCATGATCGCGTTCTGGTTGCGCTCGTTCTTCTCGGCGGTTTCGCGCAACTGGCGGTTGGTTTCGCGAACCATCACCAGGCCGATCAGGATGATCGACATCAAGGCCAACAGGCCAAGAACGTAGCCGCCGATGGTATCGGTGGAGCGCCCGCCGACCAGGTTCTCAAAGCCGCTGGCCAGGTGCGAGGCTTCATCGAGCAAGGTCTGCGACAGGCTGAAAATGTTGCCCGCCGACTCCCGGACCTTGAACAGCTCCGGTGAGGTTTCGAGGATTTCATCGACGGAGCCGGAAACGAACTCGAACAGTTCGGAGATTTCGGTCAGGCGCGCCCGGGCATCGTGGTCTTCGACCTGGCTGACTTTGAGTGCCGGGTTGCCCTGGAGCATGCCATTGAGCACCTGCCCGAAGCGCGCGGCATCGCGCCCGAACACATCGGCCGCCTGCTGGGCATTTTCATCGCCGGCCAGCACCGTGTTGACCGCGCCGAGGATGCGTTCGGCGAGCAACGACTGGCGCTGGGCCATGGCCACCTGGGCGGCCGGTGCACCGCGTTGCAGAAGGATCTCGACCACTTTCTCGTATTCGACCTGCAACTGCGGCACGGTTTCGGCCAGGGTCGCGGCCACCTGGTGCAGCGAGAGCACGGTCTGTTCGCTGGAGAGGATCGCGTCGGTATTCTTCAGCAGGCGTTCCCAGTCCAGCTGCACGGCGCGCATTTGCGGGCGTACCGCCGCCGGCGCTGGCGGCAGGCCGGTGCTCGGGTCGCCTTTCTTCAAGTACCCCCAGCGTCGGGCAAAGTCGTTGCGCGCATCACTGAGCAGCTTGAACGCGGCGGCCTTGCCCGCGGCGGCTTCCGTGGCATTCTTGGCGATGCGCTGGGACAGCACCCGCAGTTCGCCGGCATGGCCGATGTATTGCTTGTCGTAGGAGGCCTGCGTGTTGAGGTAGGCGAAGTTGGCGAACAACAGCACGATGAACACAATCAACGCGATGAACAGCGCAATGATTTGCGAGCGACTGCGCGACCCTTCGGTAGAGGTGCCTGTGTTTGGATTTATCATCGATCTTCGCCTGTTGACCCACGCCCTTGTGAAACCTGCCAGCACACCCGCTCGGATCACAGGGCCACGTCCATGAATCGTGGTGACTGCGCCAGGGCGAACGGGCTGAAGACCTGCCAGCGTTGCTCGCGCTCGAACCGGCCTTTGATGAACATCCCTGCCGGCCCCTCTTGTGTACCCGGTGAAACCGGCTCGAACCGGGCCTGATCGAAATGCTGCATGCCCAGCACCTCGTCGACGAGCAACCCGACGAACACCTCGTTGTATTCCACCACCAGCACCCGCCGCTGCTTGCGCTGTGCCGACAACTCCTCACCGAAGAACCCGCACAGGTCCATCAACGGCAACAAGCGCCCGCGCAGGTTGGCCACGCCCTTGACCCACGACTTGACCCCGGGCAACTGGGTAAAGCGTGGTTCATGCAACACCTCGCTGACTTCCCCCATGGGAGCCACGTACCAGCGCTCGCCCAGACGAAAGCCGATCCCGCTCCAGCCGTGGTTGCGGGTGGGTTGGGACGGCAGGTCAGCCGCCAGCAGGCGACAGCGTTGGTCGATCTGCAGCAGCAATTCGAAGGCAGTCAGCGACTCGGCCATGGCTCAGCCGTCAGTCCGCCAGTACGGCGTTCAGCGTCTTGATCAGGGTGTCTTCGTCCACCGGCTTGGTCAGGTAATCCCTGGCGCCCTGGCGGGTGCCCCAGACCTTGTCGGTCTCCTGATCCTTGGTGGTGATGATGATCACCGGGATGTGCCCGGTTTCCGGGTCCTTGGTCAGTTGGCGGGTCGCCTGGAACCCGTTGAGGCCGGGCATGACGATGTCCATCAGCACCGCGTCGGGTTTTTCCTGACGGGCCAGCGCCACGCCGTCGGCGCCATTTTCCGCTTTCAACACTTCGTGACCGTGCTTTTCCAGCATGCCGGTCAGTTTGTACATTTCAGTCGGCGAATCATCGACGATCAGAATACGTGCCATGGTCTTCCCCATTTTTTATCGGCGCAGGGCCCGTTGGCCGAGCGTCACTGTGCGTGTCCTACTGCGGCAAATCGGCGGCAAACCCCGGTACATGGGCCTGGATCGCGCTCAGCAGTTCTTCCTTGCTGAAGGGTTTGGTCAAAAACTGATCGGAACCGACAATCCGCCCCTTGGCCTTGTCAAACAAACCGTCCTTGGACGACAGCATAATCACTGGCGTGGATTTGAACGCACTGTTGTTCTTGATTAAAGCGCAGGTCTGATAGCCATCCAGGCGAGGCATCATGATGTCGACAAAAATGATCCCGGGATGGTGATCGGCAATCTTGGCCAGGGCATCGAAACCGTCAATGGCGGTGATCACCTCGCAACCGGCATTGCGCAGCAATGTTTCAGCGGTGCGGCGAATCGTCTTCGAATCGTCGATCACCATGACCTTCAGGGCGTTGGGATGCTGTGCCATAGTTGCTCTACCATCGCCTTTGCGAATCAGTTTGTACGTTAGCCGGTGACCGGTGGTCCGAAACCCTTGATGTTCAAGGGCCAGCGCGACATGCCAGTCTTTTTAGCACAGTCTCCCACTCCAATCTATCGGCCGGCCAGCGTGGTGGTTTTTCCTTGACCGGGAACACACTCAGCGCCACTCTGACGCCACTTTTTCATGCCATTTTGAACCCCGTTTTCTACCCCAGATCAGGGGCCACCCCATTTTCGAGGAAAAACCCATGAGCGTTCGCGTCGGGATTGTCATGGACCCAATCGCCAACATTGCCTACAAGAAGGACAGTTCGCTGGCCATGCTGCTGGCGGCCCAGGCCCGTGGCTGGGAGCTGTTCTACATGGAGCAGCGCGACCTGTACCAAGGCGAAGGCGAAGCCCGCGCGCGCATGCGCCCGCTGAAAGTCTTCGCCAACCCGGAAAAATGGTTTGAGCTGGAAGCCGAGACCGATGCGCTGCTGAGCGATCTGGACGTAATCCTGATGCGCAAGGATCCGCCGTTCGACATGGAGTTCGTGTACTCCACCTACCTGCTCGAGCAAGCCGAGCGGGCGGGCGTGCTGGTGGTCAACAAGCCGCAGAGCCTGCGCGACTGCAATGAAAAACTGTTCGCCACGCTGTTCCCGCAGTGCACGCCGCCGACCGTGGTCAGCCGTCGCGCCGACGTGCTACGCGAATTCGCCGCCCAGCATGGCGATGTGATCCTCAAGCCGCTGGATGGCATGGGCGGCACCTCGATCTTCCGTCATCGCGCGGGCGACCCGAACCTGTCAGTGATCCTTGAGACCCTGACCGCGATGGGCACTCAGCAGATCATGGGCCAGGCCTACCTGCCGGCGATCAAGGACGGCGACAAGCGCATCCTGATGATTGACGGCGAGCCTGTGGATTATTGCCTGGCGCGGATTCCCGCTGCCGGCGAGACCCGGGGCAACCTGGCCGCTGGCGGCCGTGGCGAAGCCCGCCCGCTGAGCGACAAGGATCGCTGGATCGCCGCACAAGTCGGCCCGACCCTGCGTGAAAAGGGCTTGCTGTTCGTCGGCCTCGACGTGATTGGCGAGCACCTGACCGAAATCAACGTCACCAGCCCGACCTGCATTCGCGAGATCGACAATGCGTTTGGCACCAACATCGGCGAGATGCTGATGGCCGCCATAGAGAAGAAGCTGCAAGCTGCCAGCCACAAGCGGCAAGCTTGAGGCGCGTGGCGTAACGCTTGTCGCCTGAAACTTGAAGCTTGAAGCTTAAAACCAACATTGCGTTATCATGCGCAGCCTGTGAAACACGCGATGTTGGTTTTCTAGTGGCCTGTACGGTTAGTTTGTTAGCTCAAATTCGGATGCCCGCAGCCCAGAGCCAAGGCGCTATGACGAGTCATAGCCCGCTATGGCGAGGAACAGCAACGCAGGACATGGGCCGCTGGCGCCGAAGTTGACTAACAGAACCAACCACACAGGCCACTCGCCATGACCCTTCCATCCGATCTGCCCCCCGAACTCGCCCACCGCGGCGTGCGCCCGGCCGATCGCCTTGGATTTACCCTGTTTCTCGCGGCGTTGATTCACCTGGCCTTGCTGCTCGGTGTTGGCTTCACCCTGGTCGAGCCCCAGCAGGTCAGCAAAACCCTGGAAATCACCCTCGCCACCTTCAAAAGCGAAACCAAACCGCAAAAAGCCGATTTCCTGGCCCAGGAGAATCAGCAAGGCAGCGGCACCCTGGATAAAAAGGCCATTCCCAAGACCACCGAGGTCGCGCCCTTCCAGGACAACAAGGTGCAAAAAGTCACGCCACCGCCCGTGCCCAAGCCTCAAGTGCCGGAGGCCGCTCCCAAGGCGGCGGTAACCACGGTTGCGCCCGCACCGAAAAAGGCGCCGACCAAAAAAGAAGAAATCAAGACCGCTCCGTCCCCCAAGGTCGTGACGCCGACGTTCGACAGCGCGCAGCTGTCCAGCGACATCGCCAGCCTGGAAGCGGAACTGGCCAACGAACAACAGCTCTACGCCAAGCGCCCGCGCATCCACCGCCTCAATGCCGCGTCCACCATGCGCGACAAGGGTGCCTGGTATAAGGACGAATGGCGCAAGAAAGTCGAACGCATCGGCAACCTGAACTACCCGGACGAAGCACGCCGCAAGCAGATCTACGGCAATCTGCGCCTGATGGTTTCGATCAATCGCGACGGCTCGCTGTACGAAGTGCTGGTGCTGGAGTCCTCCGGCCAGCCGCTGCTCGATCAGGCGGCGCAGCGCATCGTTCGCCTGGCGGCGCCCTTTGCCCCCTTTACCGGCGATCTGTCGGACATCGACCGACTGGAAATCATCCGCACGTGGAAGTTTGCCCGTGGAGACCGGTTGTCGAGTAATTGAACACTGCCCTCACATCGGATCGGTGTCATTGCCGGGATTTGGGCATTTCCTGCGCATCCCCAGCTTGTCAGTTTGCCCCTCCAACGCCACACTAGCGCACATGAAGAACGTCAGCCCCAGCTACCTCAAGCATCACTTCCTGATCGCCATGCCACACATGGCCGACCCGAACTTTGCGCACACCTTGACCTACATCGTCGAGCACACGGCCAATGGTGCCATGGGCCTGATCATCAACCGTCCACAGGACCTGACCCTGGCGGACGTCCTTGAGCAATTGCGCCCGAACATCGAACCCTCCGTACTGTGCCAGCACGTACCGATTTTCACCGGCGGACCGGTGCAGACCGATCGCGGTTTTGTCCTGCACCCCATCGGCCAGACGTACCAGGCCACCGTCGAACTCGACGGCCTGGCGTTGTCGACGTCCCAGGATGTGCTGTTTGCCATCGCTGACGGCGTTGGCCCAGCTAAAAGCCTGATCGCCCTCGGCTACGCAGGCTGGGAAGCCGGTCAGCTGGAGGCCGAGCTGGCCGACAATGCCTGGCTGACCTGCCCGTTCGATGCCGACATCCTGTTCAATACCAGCAGCGAACTGCGCCTGGAAGCGGCGGCCAAGCACCTGGGCGTCAACCTCAGCCTGCTGATCAGCCAGGCGGGACACGCCTGATGGCCCTGCGTCTGATCCTCGGTTTTGACTACGGCACCAAGCAGATCGGCGTTGCCGTTGGCCAGGTCATTACCGGCCAGGCCCGCGAGCTGTGCACCTTGAAGGCACAGAACGGCATTCCGGACTGGAATCAGGTCGAAGCCCTGATCAAGGAATGGAAACCCGACGCCGTAGTGGTCGGCCTGCCGCTGAACATGGACGGTACGCCCAGCGACATGTGCGCACGCGCCGAGAAATTCGCCCGCCGCCTCAATGGCCGCTACAACCTGCCCTTTTATACCCACGATGAACGCCTGACCACCTTCGAAGCCAAGGGCGAACGCCTGGCGCGCGGCGGACAAAAAGGCAGCTACCGCGACAACCCCGTCGACGCCATCGCCGCCGCGCTGCTGCTGCAAGGCTGGCTCGACGAAAACACCGCATTGTTCGAATCCTGAAGAGCCGCGACAAGCGTCTCTCTTAGCTACAACCCGGGCCACATTCAGCCTGTACCGGCCCGGGCCCAAGAAGGAGCAACCATGAGCCTGCCCAATCCCGCCGAACTGATCAGCCAGATGGCGATCGACCTCAAGGCCCACCTTGAACATCGCAGCATCAGCGAACCGCGCTACATCGGTATTCGCACCGGTGGCGTGTGGGTCGCTCAAGCCTTGCTCGAAGCGCTTGGCAGCGATTCGCCATTGGGCACCCTGGATGTTTCCTTCTACCGTGACGACTTCAGCCAGAACGGCCTGCACCCACAAGTGCGCCCGTCCGAGCTGCCGTTCGAGATCGAGGGCCAGCACCTGGTGCTGATCGATGACGTGCTGATGAGCGGCCGAACCATCCGCGCCGCCCTGAACGAACTCTTCGATTACGGCCGCCCGGCCAGCGTCACCCTGGTCTGCCTGCTGGACCTGGACGCCGGTGAGCTGCCCATCAGCCCGGATGTTGTCGGCGCCACGCTGCCCCTGCCGCCCCATGAGCGGGTCAAGCTGTCGGGACCGGAACTCAAGCTTGAACTGCAAGACCTCGCCCTTTAATTCGCCCTTTTAAAGAGTCCATTGCGATGACGCCTCCAGACACCAAGCGCCCGCTGCAGCTCAATGATCAGGGCCAGCTGCGCCACTTCCTCTCGCTCGACGGCCTGCGCCGTGAGCTGTTGACGGAAATCCTCGACACCGCCGACTCGTTCCTTGAAGTCGGCGCCCGGGCGGTGAAGAAGGTCCCGTTGCTGCGCGGCAAGACCGTATGCAACGTGTTCTTCGAAAACTCCACCCGCACCCGTACCACCTTCGAACTGGCGGCCCAGCGGCTGTCGGCGGACGTGATCACCCTGAACGTGTCGACCTCGTCGGCGAGCAAGGGCGAAACCCTGCTCGACACCCTGCGCAACCTGGAAGCCATGGCCGCCGACATGTTCGTCGTGCGGCACGGCGACTCCGGCGCCGCGCACTTCATCGCCGAGCATGTCTGCCCACAAGTGGCGATCATCAACGGTGGTGACGGCCGTCACGCCCACCCGACCCAGGGCATGCTCGACATGCTCACCATCCGTCGGCACAAAGGCAGCTTCGAAAACCTCTCGGTGGCCATCGTCGGCGACATCCTGCATTCGCGGGTTGCTCGTTCGAACATGCTGGCCCTGAAAACCCTCGGTTGCCCGGACATCCGCGTGATCGCGCCAAAAACCCTGCTGCCGATCGGCATCGAGCAATACGGTGTGAAGGTCTACACCGACATGACCGAAGGCCTGAAAGACGTCGACGTGGTGATCATGCTGCGCCTGCAGCGTGAACGCATGACCGGTGGCCTGCTACCGAGCGAAGGCGAGTTCTACCGTCTGTTCGGCCTGACCACTGCACGCCTGGCCGGGGCCAAACCGGATTGCATCGTCATGCACCCGGGACCGATCAACCGCGGGGTGGAGATTGAGTCGGCGGTGGCCGATGGTCCGCACTCGGTGATTCTCAATCAGGTGACCTACGGGATCGCCATTCGTATGGCCGTATTGTCCATGGCCATGAGCGGGCAAACTGCCCAGCGCCAATTCGAGCAGGAGAACGCCCAGTGAAGCTCAGCATTCTCGGCGCCCGCGTCATCGATCCAAGCAGTGGCCTGGATCAAGTCAGCGATATCCACGTCGAAGCCTGCAAGATCGTCGCCATTGGCGCCGCGCCTGCCGGTTTCGTCGCGGCTCAAACCATCGAGGCTCAAGGCCTGGTGGTCGCCCCCGGCCTGGTCGACCTGAACGTCGCCCTGCGTGAACCGGGCTACAGCCGCAAAGGCACGATTGCCAGTGAAACCCGTGCCGCGGCGGCTGGCGGTGTCACCAGCCTGTGCTGCCCACCACGGACCAAGCCGGTGCTGGACACCTCGGCCGTGGCCGAACTGATCCTCGACCGCGCCCGCGAGGCCGGCAACGCCAAGGTGTTCCCGATTGGCGCATTGAGCAAAGGCCTGGATGGCGAACAGCTTGCAGAACTCATTGCCCTGCGCGATGCCGGCTGCGTGGCGTTCGGCAACGGCCTGGACAGTTTCCGCAACACCCGCACCCTGTGCCGGGCGCTGGAGTACGCGGCCACCTTCGACCTGACGGTGATCTTCCACTCTCAGGATCATGACCTGGCCGAAGGCGGCCTGGCTCACGAAGGCCCGACCGCCAGCTTCCTCGGTTTGCCGGGGATTCCGGAAACCGCTGAAACCGTGGCCCTGGCCCGTGACCTGTTGCTGGTGGAGCAGACCGGCGTGCGTGCGCACTTCAGCCAGCTCACCAGCGCTCGCGGTGTGGCCCTGATTGCCCAGGCGCAGGCCCGAGGGTTGAAGGTGACGGCCGACGTGGCGCTGTATCAGTTGATCCTCACCGATGAGGCGCTGATCGACTTCAACAGCCTGTATCACGTGCAACCGCCGCTGCGCACCCGCGCTGACCGCGATGGCCTGCGTGCTGCAGTGAAGTCCGGGGTGGTGCAAGCGATCTCCAGCCATCACCAACCCCACGAGCGTGATGCCAAGCTGGCGCCGTTCGGTGCGACCGAGCCAGGCATCAGCAGTGTTGAGCTGCTGTTGCCGCTGGCCTTGACCCTGGTGGAAGACGGCTTGCTCGACCTGCCGACCCTGCTCGCCCGCTTGAGCGCCGGTCCGGCCGAGGCCCTGCGCCTGCCCGCGGGCAAGCTGGCGGTGGGTGCTCAGGCGGACCTGGTGGTGTTTGACCCTGCTGCGTCTACCGTAGCGGGCGAGAACTGGCTGTCGAAGGGTGAAAACTGCCCGTTTGTCGGCCACAGTCTGCCGGGTGTGGTGCGCTATACCTTGGTGGACGGCCGGATCAGCCACCAGGCTTGAGGGGGCAAAGTGTAGGAGCGAGCGTGCTCGCGATGAACTCAAGCGCAACGCGTTTAATCAGAAAACACGCGTTATCGTTAACGTCCATCAGCACGCTCGCTCCTACTCCACCTGCTTAACGACTCTGCGCGTTGCGAATCGAAACCTGGTCATTCAACGTCCAGAAGTCGTACAGCACCCCAATCAAGAACAAACCACCCGTCAACAGGTACAGCAATCCGCTGATCCATTTCCCCTGATACATCCGGTGCAAACCGAACACGCCGAGAAATGTCAGCAGAATCCAGGCAACGTTGTATTCGATCGGCCCTGCGGTAAAACGCAGATCCGCTTCGCGATCCATGGCCGGGATCAGGAACAAGTCGATCAGCCAGCCAATCCCCAGCAAGCCGAAGGTGAAAAACCAGATCGTCCCGGTCACGGGCTTGCCGTAATAGAAGCGATGGGCGCCGGTGAATCCGAAAATCCACAGCAGGTAACCGATGACCTTGCTGTGCGTATCTTGATGCATTGCAGGCTGTTGATAGGTGTTCATAAAGACCTCGAACCACGCGATAGATAAATATTCTTGAATTCTTTGTGACTTTTTTACAGGCGCCCGACGTATGGCAAATGCTACCGTCACTTCCGTCCAGGCCTTGTAACACCTGACTTCTGTCCGACAATTGCGTCAGTTTGCCGCGTCTTTACCGCGTTTGACCGCCAGATTGAATCGACCAGCGGCCTCGGAACGGACAAAAAAGCTGTTATAAAGTTGCGCGCTAACTTATACGAGCCCTGCCTAATGCGTCCATTTTTCAAGACATGGCTAACCATTTGCCTATTACTGCCACTGGCCGCCCACGCCACCAATCGTGAGCAACGTCTTCCGAACGTTAATGGTTACACCCCTAAATCTCATGTTTCTGCCGCTACCAGCAAAAACAAACACTCGGTAAAAAGCCCGACTCAACTGAGCAAGGCCAACATGGTTCCGCCCATGGCGCCCAAGCAGAGCAGCGATGTATTGAGCCGCGCGGTGAACGTGCTCGGTACGCCTTATCGTTGGGGCGGCAGCAGCCCAAGTAAAGGCTTTGATTGCAGCGGCCTGGTGAAATACGCCTTCAATGACGTCGCCGAGATCGATCTGCCACGCACCTCCAATGCCATGGCCAGCGGTCACGGGTTGAAAGTCGAGCGCAAGGACCTGAAACCCGGCGACCTGATTTTCTTCAAGCTCAAGAGCCGCCGGGTGAACCACGTTGCCATCTACCTGGGCAACGACCGCTTCATCCATGCGCCACGTCGCGGCAAGTCGGTGTCCATCGACACCTTGAACAAACCGTACTGGAACAGCCACTACGTGGTTGCCAAGCGGGTTCTGCCGAAAGAGCCGAACACCATGCGCATCGCCCAGCGCTGATTGAACGCAGAATCAGCGTGGCGAGGGAGCCTGCTCCCTCGCCACTGGTTTGCCCCCCTCTCAAAAACCTTCCGGTGACCGCGCCTTTTCCCGCGCATGCTCGCGGCTGATCAGGCCTTTGTTCACCAGCGACTTCAGGCCCATGTCCAGGGTCTGCATCCCCAACGATCCGCTGGTCTGAATCGACGAGTACATCTGCGCCACCTTGTCTTCACGGATCAGGTTACGGATCGCCGAGGTACCAAGCATGATTTCATGAGCCGCCACCCGGCCACCCCCGACCTTCTTGATCAGCGCCTGGGAAATCACCGCCTGCAACGACTCGGCGAGCATCGAGCGGACCATGGCCTTCTCCGCGCCCGGAAACACATCCACGACCCGGTCGATGGTCTTGGCGGCCGAGGTGGTGTGCAACGTGCCAAACACCAGGTGTCCGGTTTCGGCAGCCGTGAGTGCCAGGCGAATGGTTTCCGGGTCACGCATCTCGCCCACCAGGATCACGTCCGGGTCTTCACGCAGGGCTGAGCGCAGCGCCGCACTGAAACTGCGGGTATCACGATGGACCTCACGCTGATTGATCAGGCATTTGCGCGGCTCGTGGACGAATTCGATCGGGTCCTCGATGGTCAGGATGTGCTGATGCCGGTGACTGTTCAGGTGATCGATCATCGCGGCCAGGGTGGTCGACTTGCCGGACCCCGTAGGCCCGGTGACCAGCACCAATCCCCGTGGCAGCTCGGCAATACGGCGAAACACATCCCCCATGTCAAGCTCGTCCAGGCTCGGCACTTTTGCCGGGATGCTGCGAAATACCGCACCGGGCCCGCGATGCTGATGGAAGGCATTGACCCGAAAACGCGCCACACCCAATGCCTCAAAGGCAAAATCGGTCTCCAGCACCTGCTCGAACTCGGCCTGCTGCTGTTGACTCATGATGGCGCGGATCAGCTCATTGACCTGCCTTGCATCCTGGGCCGGCAGGTTGATGCGCCGCACATCGCCATCCACCCGGATCATCGGAGGCAACCCGGTCGACAGATGCAAGTCCGATGCGCCCTGCCTGACAGTGAACGCCAGCAGTTCCGTGATATCCATTGAACTCCTCAATTCCAGTAGAATGCCGCGAACCTCAGACTGCCGGCGTCCCTTGAATGTCCACGATAGCAGACAATATTTCACAGGTAGCTGCGCGCATCCGCGCGGCGGAACAGGCCGCACACCGCGTCGAACACAGTGTCCGGCTGCTGGCCGTCAGCAAGACCAAGCCCAGCGAGGCGGTGCGCGAAGCCTTCGCCGCCGGCGTGCGGGACTTTGGCGAGAATTATCTGCAGGAAGCCCTGGGCAAGCAGCAGGATTTGACTGACCTGCCCTTGTCCTGGCACTTCATCGGCCCCATTCAATCGAACAAGACGCGCGCTATCGCCGAGAACTTCGCTTGGGTGCATTCCGTGGATCGTTTGAAAATTGCACAACGCCTGTCCGAACAACGTCCTGCCGACCTGCCGCCCCTGAACATCTGTATTCAGGTCAACGTCAGCGGCGAGGCCAGCAAGTCTGGCTGCACTCCCGCCGACTTGCCGCAGCTGGCCAGCGCCATCAGCGCCCTGCCTCGTCTGAGATTGCGTGGCTTGATGGCGATCCCGGAGCCAACCGACGCTCGCGCCGAGCAGGACGCAGCCTTTGCCGCCGTTCGCGAACTGAACACAAGCCTGCAAGAACGCCTCAATCTGCCACTCGATACACTGTCCATGGGCATGAGCCACGACCTGGAGTCGGCCATTGCCCAGGGCGCTACCTGGGTCCGCATCGGTACGGCCCTGTTTGGTGCCCGCGATTATGGCCAGCCATGACCGTGGCTGACTCACCTCTCTATAAGGACCTGTCATGAGCAAGACTCGTATTGCCTTTATTGGTGCCGGCAACATGGCCGCCAGCCTGATTGGCGGCCTGCGCGCCAAAGGTCTGGATGCCGCCCGGATCCGCGCCAGCGATCCCGGCGCCGAAACCCGTGCACGGGTGAATGCCGAGCACGGCATCGACGTATTTGCCGACAACGCTGACGCCGTCCAGGGTGCTGACGTGGTGGTGCTGGCGGTCAAGCCCCAGGCCATGAAAGCCGTGTGTGAAGCCCTGCGCCCAAGCCTTGCGCCGAATCAGTTGGTGGTGTCGATTGCGGCCGGGATCACCTGCGCCAGCATGACCCGCTGGCTCGGCGCCCAGCCGATCGTGCGGTGCATGCCCAACACCCCGGCGCTGTTGCGCCAGGGCGTGAGTGGTTTGTACGCCACGGGCGAAGTGAGCGCCGAGCAACGCCAGCAAGCCGAAGAGCTGCTGTCGGCGGTCGGCATCGCCTTGTGGCTCGACGAAGAGCAGCAACTGGACGCGGTCACCGCCGTATCCGGCAGCGGCCCGGCGTATTTCTTCCTGCTGATCGAAGCCATGACCGCGGCCGGCGAGAAACTGGGCCTGCCACGGGAAACCGCCGCCCGACTGACCTTGCAGACCGCGCTGGGTGCCGCCCACATGGCGGTTGCCAGTGACGTCGACGCCGCCGAACTGCGCCGTCGCGTGACTTCGCCTGCGGGCACCACGGAAGCGGCGATCAAAACCTTCCAGGCCGGCGGTTTCGAAGCGCTGGTCGAAAGCGCACTGGATGCTGCGGCACACCGCTCGGCCGAAATGGCCGAACAACTGGGTCGCTAATCAGCTCTTACAAAGGAATCAATAATGCTTGGACTCAATGATGCTGCCATTTTCGTAATTAAAACCTTGGGCAGCCTGTACCTGTTGATCGTGATGTTGCGCTTCATCCTGCAATTGGTTCGGGCGAATTTTTACAACCCGCTCTGCCAGTTCGCCGTGAAAGCCACTCAACCGCTGCTCAAGCCCCTACGCCGGGTAATCCCGAGCATGTTCGGGCTCGACATGTCGTCACTTGTACTCGCGCTGATCGTGCAGATGGTGCTGATAGCGGTCATCCTGCTGCTCAAGGGCTTCCAGATCGACTGGTTGTTTTTAGTGCCTTGGGCACTGATCGCCATTTTCTCGCTGTTTTTGAATATTCTGTTCTACGCGATGATCATCAGTGTGATTCTGTCCTGGGTCGCCCCGGGGAGCCACAATCCGGGCGCAGAGCTGGTCATGCAGATTACTGAGCCGGTACTCGCCCCGTTCCGTCGCCTCGTGCCGAACCTGGGCGGTCTCGACATCTCGCCGATCTTCGCGTTTATCGTGATCCAGTTGCTGCAAAGCTGGCTGATCCCACGCCTTGCGTACTATGCCCTCATGCCGCAGGGGCTGCTCGGGCTGATCTGATGAGCTACTTTCGCTGGGACGGCGATGACCTGATCCTTGAGTGCCACCTGCAACCTGCGGCCCGTAGCGATGATTTCGCCGGGCTGCATGGTGATCGCCTGAAGATCCGCCTCACCGCCCCGCCGGTCGAAGGCAAGGCCAACGCCTACCTGATGGCGTTTCTGGCCAAGGCGTTTGGGGTATCCAAGAGCCAGGTCAGCTTGATCAGCGGGGAGCTGAACCGGCAGAAACGGGTGCGGATCTGCTCGCCGAAGAGGCTGCCGGATTTACCGGGGCTGACACCACCCTGATGATTCCCGCGCTCGCGCGTGGGAACGAGTGGTCGTCGCTTGCTGCCAGGGGCAGCGGTCTTTAGACTTACGCCTCATTTCAACGAGAGCAGGGTCGATGCCAACTGCCTTTCCCGCCGATTCCGTTGGCCTGGTGACGCCCCAGGTGGCGCACTTCAGTGAGCCCCTGGCCCTTGCCTGCGGCCGCTCCTTGCCAGCCTATGACCTGATCTATGAAACCTACGGCACGCTGAACGCCACGGCGAGCAACGCCGTGCTGATCTGTCACGCCCTGTCCGGCCATCATCACGCCGCGGGTTTCCACAGCCCTGACGACCGCAAGCCCGGTTGGTGGGACAGCTGCATAGGCCCCGGCAAGCCGATCGACACCAACAGGTTCTTCGTTGTCAGCCTGAACAACCTTGGCGGCTGCAACGGCTCCACCGGCCCGAGCAGCACCAACCCGGACACCGGCAAGCCATTCGGTGCCGACTTCCCGGTGCTGACCGTGGAAGACTGGGTCCACAGTCAGGCGCGCCTGGCGGACCGCATCGGCATCACGCAATGGGCTGCCGTCATCGGTGGCAGCCTGGGCGGCATGCAGGCGATGCAATGGAGCATCACCTACCCCGATCGCATCCGCCACTGCCTGGCGATTGCCTCGGCCCCCAAATTGTCGGCGCAAAACATCGCCTTCAACGAAGTGGCGCGCCAGGCGATCCTCACGGACCCCGAATTCCACGGCGGCTCCTTCCAGGAAGCCGGGGTGATCCCTAAGCGCGGGTTGATGCTGGCGCGGATGGTCGGGCATATCACCTACCTGTCCGACGACTCCATGGGCGAGAAATTCGGCCGCGGCCTCAAGAGCGAAAAGCTCAACTACGACTTTCACAGTGTCGAGTTCCAGGTCGAAAGCTACCTGCGTTATCAGGGCGAAGAGTTCTCCGGGCGTTTCGACGCCAATACCTACCTGTTGATGACCAAGGCACTGGATTACTTCGATCCGGCGGCGAACTTCGACGATAACCTGGCGAAAACCTTCGCCGGGGCCAAGGCCAGCTTCTGCGTGATGTCCTTCACCACCGACTGGCGCTTCTCCCCGGCCCGCTCGCGGGAACTGGTGGACGCGCTGATGGCGGCCAGGAAAGACGTTTGCTACCTAGAAATCGACGCTCCGCAAGGCCACGACGCCTTCCTGATTCCGATCCCGCGCTACTTGCAGGCGTTCAGTAACTACATGAACCGAATTACGGTGTGAGAAAGCCATGAGAGCTGATCTGGAAATCATCCAGGAATGGATCCCCGCCGGCAGCCGCGTGCTCGACCTCGGTTGCGGTGATGGCGAGCTGCTGACCTGGCTGCGCGACCACAAGCAAGTCACCGGCTACGGCCTGGAAAACGACCCGGACAACATTGCCGAGTGCATCGCCAAGGGCATCAACGTCATCGAACAGGACCTGGACAAGGGCCTGGGCAACTTTGCCAGCAACAGTTTCGACATCGTGGTCATGACCCAGGCCCTGCAAGCCGTGCATTACCCGGACAAGATCCTCGACGAGATGCTGCGGGTCGGCCGCCAGTGCATCATCACCTTCCCCAACTTCGGTCACTGGCGCTGCCGCTGGTACCTGGCGAGCAAGGGCCGGATGCCGGTTTCGGAGTTTTTACCGTACACCTGGTACAACACGCCGAACATCCACTTCTGCACGTTCGAAGACTTTGAAGCCCTGTGTCGCGAACGGGAAGCCCGCGTTATCGATCGGCTTGCCGTCGATCAACAACACCGCCACGGGTGGGCCAGTAAGCTATGGCCTAATCTATTAGGTGAGATTGGCATCTACCGCGTCAGCAGTCCTGGCCTGCAGGATCACCAGGTAGCGGTTTAATCCGGACATTTCGAGGAGAACGATCATGGGGCGTCTAGCTCTTTTTCTAGTTACAGCCTGCCTGAGCGTCAGCGCCATGGCAGCCGACGTCATCAAAGGCGAGCGCCAGGAAACCTTCGGTGACGTGACGGTGCACTACAACACCTTCAACTCCACCTACCTGACACCCGACATCGCCAAAGGCGCCGAACTGGTCCGCAGCAAGAACCAGGGTGTGATCAACGTCTCGGTGATCAAGGACGGCAAGCCGATGATCGCCAACGTCACCGGCACCGTGAAAGACCTGACCAGCCAGAGCGTGACGCTGAAGTTCAAGCAGATCACCGAACAAGGCGCGGTCTACTACATCGCTCAGTACCCGGTGGACCAGCAGGAAACCCGCACCTTTGACATCAAGGTGCAGACCGGCGACAAAATCAACACCATCAATTTCAACCAAGAGCTCTTCCCTGGCCAATGATCAACTTCACGCAACTCGTACTGGCCAGCCACAACGCCGGCAAACTCAAGGAACTCCAGGCCATGCTCGGCGACTCGGTGCACCTGCGCTCGATCGGCGAGTTCAGCAGCGTCGAGCCTGAAGAGACCGGCCTGTCGTTCGTCGAGAATGCCATCCTCAAGGCCCGTAACGCGGCACGTATTTCCGGCTTGCCGGCGCTGGCCGACGATTCGGGGCTGGCGGTGGACTTCCTCGGTGGTGCGCCGGGCATCTACTCGGCGCGCTATGCCGACGGCCAGGGCGATGCGGCCAACAATGCCAAGCTGCTCGATGCGCTCAAGGATGTGCCTGAAACCGAGCGCGGCGCGCAGTTCGTCTGTGTGTTGGCGCTGGTGCGTCACGCCGATGACCCGCTGCCGATTCTCTGCGAAGGCCTGTGGCACGGGCGCATCCTGACCCAGGCCAGCGGCGAACACGGCTTTGGCTACGACCCGCTGTTCTGGGTCCCGGAGCGCGACTGCTCCAGCGCCGAACTGGGCCCGACCGAGAAGAACCAGCTCAGCCACCGCGCCCGCGCAATGGAATTGCTGCGCCAACGCCTGAGCCTGAAATGACCCACGACCCCACCGCGTCGCCGCTGATCTTCGGCGGCGCCGCACCCTCGTCTCGGGCCGCGCTGCCAACACTGCCGCCCCTGGCGCTGTACATCCACATCCCGTGGTGCGTACGCAAATGCCCTTATTGCGACTTCAACTCCCACACCGCAAGCGTAGTGCTGCCGGAAGAAGAGTATGTCGACGCCCTGCTGGCCGACCTCGACCAGGACCTGCATGCCGTGTATGGCCGCGAACTGAGCTCGATCTTCTTCGGCGGCGGCACGCCCAGCCTGTTCAGTGCCCAGGCGCTGGGCCGACTGCTCAAAGGCGTGGAGCAACGCATCCCGTTCGCCAGCGACATCGAAATCACCCTGGAAGCCAACCCGGGCACCTTCGAACAAGAGAAGTTCGTCGCCTATCGAGCGCTGGGCATCAATCGCTTGTCGATTGGCATCCAGAGTTTCCAGCAAGAGAAACTCAAGGCCCTGGGACGAATCCACAACGGCGACGAAGCGGTGCGTGCCGCCGGCATGGCCCGTCAGGCCGGGTTCGACAACTTCAACCTGGACTTGATGCACGGCTTGCCCGACCAGTCCCTGGAGGACGCCCTGGGCGACCTGCGCCAGGCCATCGCCCTGAACCCGACCCACCTGTCCTGGTATCAGCTGACACTGGAGCCGAACACGGTGTTCTGGAACCAGCCGCCGACGCTGCCGGAAGACGACACCCTGTGGGACATTCAGGAGGCTGGCCAGGCGCTGTTAGCCGAACACGGTTATGCGCAGTACGAAGTCTCGGCCTACGCCCAATCCGGTCGCGCGGCGCGGCATAACCTCAACTACTGGAGTTTCGGCGACTTCATCGGCATCGGTGCCGGCGCCCACGGCAAGCTCAGCCATCCGGACGGGCGCATCGTGCGCACCTGGAAGACTCGCCTGCCCAAGGACTACCTCAACCCGGCCAAGAGCTTCCAGGCGGGCGAGAAAGCCCTGACCAATGACGAGTTGCCGTTCGAGTTCCTGATGAACGCCCTGCGCCTGACCGAGGGTGTGGAGGCGCGACTGTATCCGGAGCGCACCGGGCTGACCCTGGAAAGCCTTGCCGAAGGCCGGCGAGAGGCCGAACAAAGTGGCTTGTTGCAGGTCGAACCGTCACGTCTGGCGGCGACGATGCGCGGACAACTGTTCCTCAATGACTTGTTGCAGAACTTTCTGACATAAGGAAATCGAATGGATTTGGTACTCGACCTGCTCGCCACCGTATCTCGCTGGAGTCGCGGAAATCTGTCAGAAATCGCTCTGGCATTGGTGGGGTGTTTGCTGGTGCTGTTTGGCGCGGACTTCAAAGGCTGGGTCGAGCAACGCCTGGGCAACATCGCGGGCGCCTTGCGCGTGCCGATGATGGCCCTGCTGTGCGTGATCGGCAGCGGTGCAGCCCTGATCTACGCCACGCCCTTGATCGTCAAGGGCTTGAGTCAGTTCAACAACTACAGCCTGGCACCGGTGTTGTTGGTGGTATTGGTGTTGATCGGCGTCGTAGCCGACCGCCGCTGACCCTGCGCCCTATACAAATCCACTGTAGGAGCGAGCTTGCTCGCGATGATTGTTAACGAAAACGCGGGGCATCTGAAGCCCCGCGCTGCTTTGTAGTTTTTCGCGAGCAAGCTCGCTCCTACGACTGTTTTTCGAACTTCAGATCCCACACCCCGTGCCCAAGCCGTTCGCCACGGCGTTCGAACTTGGTGATCGGGCGTTCGGCCGGGCGCGGTACGCATTTGCCGTCTTCGGCCAGGTTGCGATACCCCGGCGCGACGTTCATCACTTCCAGCATGTACTCAGCGTACGGTTCCCAGTCAGTGGCCATGTGCAGCACACCGCCAACCTTCAACTTGCTGCGCACCAGCTCAGCGAACGACGCCTGAACGATACGGCGCTTGTGGTGACGGCTCTTGTGCCACGGGTCCGGGAAAAACAGCATCAGGCGATCCAGGCTGTTGTCGGCCACGCAACGGTTGAGCACTTCGATCGCATCGCAATCGTAGACCCGCAGGTTGGTCAGGCCTTGTGTCAGCACGCCATTGAGCAGCGCGCCGACACCCGGACGGTGTACTTCAACGCCAATGAAGTCCTGGTCCGGCGAAGCCGCGGCCATTTCCAGCAGCGAATGGCCCATGCCGAAGCCGATTTCCAGCGAGCGCGGTGCCGAGCGACCGAACACCTGGTCAAAATCCACCGGCGCATCGGCCAGTGGCAGGACGAACAGCGGCGTGCCCTGCTCCAGGCCTTTTTGCTGGCCTTCGGTCATGCGCCCGGCGCGCATCACGAAACTCTTGATACGGCGGTGTTGGCGCTCTTCGCCTTCTTCCGTCTGGATTGGCGTGTCGTTCGATTCAGTCATCAATGGCTCTTACTTGATCAGACCATCCAGCGGCGAGGAGGCGCTGGCATAGAGTTTTTTTGGCATACGCCCGGCGAGGTAGGCCAGGCGACCTGCCACAATGGCGTGTTTCATGGCTTGCGCCATCATGACCGGCTGCTGGGCGTGGGCAATGGCCGAGTTCATCAGCACGGCATCACAACCCAGTTCCATGGCGATGGTGGCGTCGGAAGCAGTACCGACACCAGCATCCACCAGCACCGGAATCTTGGCTTCTTCCAGGATGATCTGCAGGTTGTACGGGTTGCAGATCCCCAGACCGGAGCCGATCAGACCGGCCAGCGGCATCACCGCGATACAGCCGATTTCCGCCAGTTGACGGGCGATGATCGGATCATCACTGGTGTAAACCATCACGTCGAAGCCTTCCTTGACCAGCGTTTCGGCGGCCTTGAGGGTTTCGATCACGTTGGGGAACAGGGTTTTCTGGTCAGCCAGCACTTCCAGCTTCACCAGGTTATGGCCATCGAGCAGCTCACGGGCCAGGCGGCAGGTGCGCACGGCTTCGATGGCGTCGTAGCAACCGGCGGTGTTCGGCAGGAAGGTGTAGCGATCCGGCGACAGCACTTCGAGCAGGTTCGGCTCGCCCTCGATCTGGCCAAGGTTGGTGCGGCGCACGGCGAAGGTGACGATCTCGGCACCCGAGGCTTCGATGGCCAGGCGGGTTTCTTCCATGTCACGGTACTTGCCGGTACCGACCAGCAAACGCGACTGGTAAGTACGACCGGCCAGGACGAAAGGCTTGTCGCTGCGAACGATGCTCATGGGAAATCCTCTATAGGGGTGAGGTACTTGCAGAATTCCTTATAAACCAAACGCTGTGAAAACGTCGCGAGCGAAGGAAAGACAAGGCAAAAACAGGCGAGGAAGCGGAGTTTACGGGTTGTAAATGAGCATTCCGAGCCTGTTTTTAACGCAGTATTTCCGAGCGCAGCAGTTTTCACAGTGTTTGGCGGCTAGCCGCCGCCGATGGCGTGCACCACTTCGACGTTGTCGCCGTCGTTCAACGCGGTGTCTGCATGCTGACTGCGCGGGACGATATCCAGGTTGAGTTCGACCGCCACCCGGCGTCCGGTCAGGTCCAGACGGGTCAGCAGGGCCGCAACGGTTTCACCGTCGGGCAGTTCAAGGGATTCGCCGTTCAACTGAATGCGCATGCCGGATGCCGCCATCATTTTTAGGGGCCAGCATTCTAGCCCGATCAGTCAGGCCGACCCAAGCCATTCGTCTTGAAATGGACTCGCAAGTCAGCCCAGGCGCCAGGCGGCAAGCCCCAGGCAAACCCAGCCAGCCAGGAAGGCCAGGCCACCGAAGGGCGTGACGATGCCCAGCTTGCCGACACCCGTAAGCGTCAGCAGGTACAGGCTGCCGGAAAACAACAGGATTCCGAGGGCAAACGAGACACCCGCCCACGTGATCAACCGTCCGGGAATCTGCGTGGCCAGCAGTGCGACACCCAGCAACGCCAGGGTGTGTACCAACTGATAGGTGACGCCGGTATGAAAGATTGCCAGGTATTCGCTGCTCAGGCGGCCCTTGAGGCCATGGGCGGCAAATGCGCCCAGGGCGACGCCGGTAAAACCGAAGAAAGCAGCCAGCATCAAAAAGCCACGCAGCATGAGGAACTCCAGTCAGATTCATCGGGCAGGGTCTGTATAATGGCCGGCTCGACGGGTTCGGCCAAGCCATCTCTATGCTGCGTATATTTCTCCAACGCTTCACGAAAGTCCTGCTCTGGTTCGTGGGCGGCAGCGTATTGCTGGTGCTGGTGTTCCGTTTTGTCCCGCCACCGGGGACCACACTGATGGTCGAGCGCAAGATCGAATCCTGGTTCGACGGCGAACCCATTGACCTGCAACGTGACTGGGAGCCGTGGGACAACATCTCCGACGACCTGAAGGTCGCGGTCATGGCCGGCGAAGACCAGAAGTTTCCCGAGCACTGGGGCTTTGACTTTGGCGCCATACAGGCCGCCTTTGCCCACAACGAACGCGGTGGTTCGATCCGCGGCGCCAGTACCCTGAGCCAGCAAGTGTCCAAGAACCTGTTCCTGTGGTCGGGTCGCAGCTGGCTGCGCAAGGGCCTGGAAGCCTGGTTTACCGCGCTGATCGAAATCTTCTGGCCCAAGCAGCGGATTCTCGAGGTGTACCTCAACAGCGTGGAATGGGATGAGGGCGTGTTTGGCGCCGAAGCTGCCGCACGGCATCACTTTGGCGTCAGCGCCCGCTCACTGAGCCGCCAGCAAGCCAGCCTGCTGGCTGCGGTACTGCCCAACCCACGGGTCTGGAGCGCCAGCCATCCAAGCAGTTATGTCGCACGCCGTGCCGGCTGGATTCGGCGACAGATGAGTCAACTGGGTGGGGACAGTTACCTGCTGGGGCTCAACGATTCGCGCCGGGCACCGTGGTCTCAATAAGTCCTTTCTGCCGATTACGATCAGGTACCACAAACGAAAACGCCCCGATCAGTGATCAGGGCGTTTTTTATTGCCAGCAAGAAAGTTACGCGGCAATCGACAGCTTGAGCTTGTTCATCGCGCTCTTTTCAAGCTGACGGATACGCTCGGCCGACACGTTGTACTTCTGCGCCAGGTCGTGCAGCGTGGCTTTCTCTTCGGCCAGCCAGCGCTGGTAGAGAATGTCGCGGCTGCGGTCGTCCAGCACGTCCAGTGCCTCATGCAGGTTGCTGGTGGAGTTGTCGCTCCAGTCGGCATCTTCCAGTTGACGCGCCGGGTCGTACCGATGGTCTTCCAGATAGTTGGCCGGCGACTGGAATGCGCTGTCGTCATCCGCTTCGGCAGCCGGGTCAAACGCCATGTCGTGGCCGGTCAGCCGGCTTTCCATCTCGCGCACTTCCCGCGGCTCCACGCCGAGGCTTTCAGCCACGCGATGGACTTCATCGTTGTTCAGCCATGCCAGGCGTTTTTTCTGGCTGCGCAGGTTGAAGAACAGTTTGCGCTGGGCCTTGGTGGTTGCGACTTTCACGATGCGCCAGTTGCGCAGGATGAATTCGTGGATCTCCGCCTTGATCCAGTGCACGGCAAAAGACACCAGGCGCACACCCATCTCCGGGTTGAAGCGCTTGACCGCCTTCATCAGGCCAACGTTGCCTTCCTGGATCAGGTCAGCCTGGGCCAGGCCGTAGCCGGAATAGCTGCGGGCAATATGTACAACAAAACGCAGGTGGGCGAGCACCATCTGCCGAGCCGCCCCCAAATCCTGCTCATAGTAGAGACTCTCGGCCAGTTCACGCTCCTGCTCCGGTGTCAGCAATGGAATGCTGTTCACCGTGTGCACATAAGCCTCCAGGTTCGCGCCTGGGACCAGAGCATAAGCAGGTTGCAAAGAAGTGGTCATACGAAAAAACCTCCGACTCACATAACTCGTGCAGTTCAGCACTGCGAAAATTGACCGGAAACCGAAGGACAAGTTCCCCTACACGCTGAAAGGACATACAAGCAAAAAGACACTACTTCGGGGCAAGCTCTCTCAAATGGCGTGCCACCGCAATCCACGCACCGATATACCCCAACAACACCGCACCTAGCAAGAGAGACAGACCATCGGCTGCCGGCACCCCGGCCAGTGCGAAATTACTGCCGTACAGGCCAGCCAACCCTGTTACCGCGTCATTCAGCCAGTTGAGGCCGAATGCCAGGACACCCCAGGAAAGGATCCCCGCGCCGAAGCCATACAGCGCCCCCATATACAGAAAGGGCCTACGCACATAGCTGTCAGTGCCGCCGACCAGTTTAATCACTTCTATCTCGGTGCGGCGGTTTTCAATATGAAGACGAATGGTATTGCCTATCACCAAAAGTAATGCAGAAACCAGCAACACGGTCAGACCGAAGACAAACCGCTCGCCCAGCTTGAGTATCGCCGCCAAACGCTCGACCCAGACTAGATCAAGTTGCGCCTGCTGTACCTTCGGCAACTCGGAAAGTCTTTGTCTTAATGCTTCAAGCGCCGCTTTGTCGACCTCCTTCGGCGTCACCAGCACCACGCCAGGCAGCGGGTTTTCCGGCAGCTCCTTGAGCGCTTCACCCAGTCCCGACTGCTGCTGGAACTCTTCCAGCGCCTGCTCGCGACCGATGTACTCGGCCTCGGCCACGCCTGGCAGGGCATTGATCTGCTCGCGCAGTTGCTCGCCTTCGCTGGCGCTGGCGTCGAGTTGCAGGTACAGCGAGATCTGCGCCGCACGCTGCCAGGAGCCGCCCAGGCGCTCGACGTTATTCAGCAAAAGTGACAGACCCATCGGCAAACTCAGGGCAACCGCCATCACCAGGCAGGTGAAGAAGCTGCCAATCGGCTGCTTGCCCAGGCGACGCAGGCTGTCGAGCAGGCTGGCGCGATGGCTTTCAATCCAGGCATGCAGCAAGGTCTTGAAATCCGGGCCATCGTCTTCATCGCGGTTATTCTTTTGCGGTTGCGGATCGGCGGCCTTCGGGGCCACTCGCTCGGAAACCTTCGGACTACGGGTAGCACTCATACCGCGGCCTCCCCGTCGCCGATCAATCGGCCACGTTGCAAGGTCAGCATGCGATGACGCATGCGGGCAATCAGCGCCAGGTCGTGACTGGCGATCAATACGCTGGTGCCCAGACGGTTGATGTCTTCAAAGACACCCATGATTTCCGCCGCCAGCCGCGGATCGAGGTTACCGGTCGGTTCATCCGCCAGCAGCAGGGCCGGGCGATGGACGATGGCGCGGGCGATGCCGACACGCTGTTGCTGACCGGTAGACAGGTCACCCGGGTACAGGTCGGTCTTGTCCGACAACGCCACACGCTCCAGGGCCGAGTCCACGCGCTTGGCGATCTCCGCCTTGGACAAGCCCAGGATCTGCAACGGCAAGGCGACGTTGTTGAACACCGTGCGGTCGAACAGCAACTGGTGGTTCTGGAACACCACGCCGATCTGCCGACGCAGGAACGGGATTTGCGCGTTGCTGATGGTCGACAGGTCCTGCCCGGCCAGCAGCAGCTTGCCTGAGGTTGGGCGCTCCATGGCGAGCAACAGTCGCAACAGGGTACTTTTACCGGCCCCGGAGTGACCGGTTACAAACAAAAACTCGCCACGACGGACTCGAAAGCTCAGCTCATGCAAGCCGACGTGACCGTTCGGGTAGCGCTTACCGACCTGTTCGAAACGAATCATTAACGCTCCCGCTCGGCAAACAGTGCCTGGACAAAGGGTTCTGCTTCAAAGGTACGCAAATCGTCGATGCCTTCACCGACACCAATGTAGCGAATCGGCAGGCCAAACTGCTTGGCCAGGGCGAAAATCACCCCACCCTTGGCCGTGCCATCGAGCTTGGTCAGGGCCAGGCCTGTCAGCTCGACCGTCTGGTTGAATTGCTTAGCCTGGTTGATGGCGTTCTGGCCGGTACCGGCGTCGAGCACCAGCAACACCTCGTGCGGTGCGTCGGCGTCGAGCTTGCCGATCACCCGGCGAACCTTCTTCAGCTCTTCCATCAGGTTGTCTTTGGTGTGCAGGCGACCGGCGGTGTCGGCGATCAAGACATCAATGTTGCGCGCCTTGGCGGCCTGCACGGCATCGAAGATCACCGAAGCCGAGTCGGCGCCTGTGTGCTGGGCGATCACCGGGATCTTGTTGCGCTCGCCCCAGACCTGCAACTGCTCGACTGCCGCGGCACGGAAGGTGTCGCCCGCCGCGAGCATGACTTTCTTGCCTTCGAGTTGCAGCTTCTTCGCCAGTTTGCCGATGGTGGTGGTCTTGCCGGCGCCATTGACGCCAACCACCAGAATCACGAACGGCTTGTTCTGCGCCACGATCTTCAGCGGCTGCTCGACCGGCTTGAGCATCTCAGCCAGCTCGGCCTGGAGGGATTTGTACAGAGCGTCGGCATCGGCCAGCTCCTTGCGCGCAACCTTCTGGGTCAGCCGCTGGATGATCACCGAGGTCGCCTCGACCCCCACGTCAGCGGTCAGCAAGCGGGTCTCGATGTCTTCGAGCAGCTCGTCATCGATGATCTTTTTGCCCAGGAACAGGCTGGCCATGCCCTCGCCGATGCTGGCGCTGGTTTTTGACAAACCTTGCTTGAGGCGGGCAAAAAAGCCGGCCTTGGCCTCTTCAGTGCGCGCAGGTTGAGGCGCTTCCTGTTCCGCGGCGACCGCTGCAACCGGCATTGGTGCAGGCTCGGCGGCGATCGGGGCCGGCGAGGTCACTGGGGCCGGAGTTGGCACGACAGTGATCGGGGTTGGGGTTACAACCGGGATTGGAGCTGGAGCCGGGGTTGGCACAGGCTCTGGCGCCACAAACGCGGCGATGATCGGCTGTGGCAGGTCAGGCTCTTCAACTTCCAGCGGCTCGAGCGTCGGTTCGACCAGCGACTTCGGCTCGCCCACCAACAGTTCTACGGCTTGCTGGACCACGGTCGGCGCGGGAATCGGTGGCGTGACATGGGGCGCTTGCTCGTCTTCGACCAACGCAACCGGCTCTTCCGGTACGGGCAGGGTCAACCATGGCTTATGCGCGACTTCGGCGACAGGCGGCAGTTTGATCACCACCTCAGGTTGCGGTTCGACGACCGGCTGCAGTACCGGCTCGACCGGCGGTACCACCACGGGAGCCGGTGCTTCGGCAACCGGCGCGGCGTTGACAACCGGCTCGGGCGCAACCTCGGGAAGCGCCTGTGGCTGTTCGACGACGGGTTCCTGCGGCTTTTTGCGCAGCCATCCGAACAGGCTTTTCTTCTCGCCAGCCGCAGCTGGGTTCTTCTTGTCGTCGTTGGAACCAAACATGGAGGACGGCTATCTCACGGTAGCGACGCGCCAATGTGGCGCCTCGGCAATTGAATATTCGATGCAGAACAGACTGCGTTTGACCCAGCTTGTTCACGCGCAACATTTTGTCGAAGTGCCCAACGGCACCTCAAAGGTCGACTAACACGAAGGACTGCAGCGGCATCGTCGGCGAAAACGCAGAGTTTAGCTGATAAACCCAAAGCTTCTTCCATAAACCCATACAACCTACCGACCGATCAAAGGCCTGATAGGCGTGGCCGCCGTTAAATCGGATCAGTATCCTAGCACCCTCTAGCCCGCCGACGCTAAGACCAAGCGGGCAGCCCAACAGGTTTAAAAACGAATGAATGCTCTAGCCCGCCGCGCCGCAGGCCTGCTGCTCAGCACAGTTTGTCTGCCCCTTTCGGCTTTGGCTGCCGACCCTCAACCGACCCACGAATTCACCCTCGACAACGGCCTCAAGGTCGTCGTGCGCGAAGACCACCGGGCCCCGGTGGTGGTTTCCCAGGTCTGGTACAAGGTCGGCTCCAGCTACGAAACCCCCGGCCAGACCGGCTTGTCCCACGCACTGGAACACATGATGTTCAAGGGCAGCGAGAAAGTCGGCCCCGGCGAAGCATCGTTGATCCTGCGCGACCTGGGCGCCGAAGAAAACGCCTTCACCAGCGATGACTACACCGCGTACTACCAGGTGCTGGCCCGTGATCGCCTGGGCGTGGCGTTTGAACTGGAGGCCGACCGCATGGCCACCCTGCGCCTGCCGGCCGACGAGTTCAGCCGCGAGATCGAAGTGATCAAGGAAGAACGTCGCCTGCGCACCGACGACAAGCCGATGTCCAAGGCCTTCGAGCGCTTCAAGGCCATGGCCTTCCCGGCCAGCGGCTACCACACGCCGACCATCGGCTGGATGGCCGACCTGGACCGCATGAAGGTTGAAGAGCTGCGCCACTGGTATGAATCCTGGTACGCACCGAACAACGCCACACTGGTGGTGGTCGGCGACGTGACCCCGGACGAAGTCAAAGCCTTGGCACAGCGCTACTTCGGGCCGATCGCCAAGCGCGACGTGCCACCGGCCAAGATTCCGCGAGAGCTGGCCGAGCCCGGCGAGCGTTTGATTACCCTGAAAGTGCAGACCCAACTGCCGGCCCTGATGCTGGGCTTCAACGTGCCAAGCATCGCCACCACCGAAGACAAACGCTCGGTGAACGCCCTGCGACTGATCGCGGCCCTGCTGGATGGCGGCTACAGTGGGCGCATCCCGACCCAACTGGAACGCGGCGAAGAACTGGTGTCGGGTGGCTCGTCGAGCTATGACGCCTATACCCGCGGCGACAGCCTCTTCACCCTTTCGGCGACCCCCAACACCCAGAAACACAAAACCATGGCCCAGGCTGAAGCCGGCCTGTGGAAACTGCTGGAGCAGCTCAAGACCACGGAGCCGTCCGCTGAAGAGCTGGAGCGCGTGCGGGCCCAAGTGATTGCCGGCCTGGTCTACGAGCGAGACTCGATTACCAGCCAGGCCACCGCCATCGGCCAACTGGAGACCGTCGGCCTGTCCTGGAAACTGATGGACAGCGAACTCGCCGAACTGGAAAGCGTGACCCCGCAAGACATCCAGAAAGCTGCCCGACTCTATTTCACCCGCGAACGTCTCAGCGTCGCCCATGTTCTGCCACAGGAGACGACTCATGAGTGAGCGTAAACCAACGCGCCGGGCGCTGATCGGCCTGATCGCCGTCGCCCTGATCGGCTCTGCCGCCTTCTATTTCTCCAGGACCGATGAGTCCTTGGCCAGCGAAGCCTTCGACAAGGCCAAGTCCAGCCAGAAGCTGCAATCGCTGGCGGAACTCAACGGCAAGGCGCCGAGCCATCGCACGCTGGACGTTCAGACCTGGACCACCGCCGAGGGTGCAAAAGTACTGTTCGTGGCCGCCCCCGAACTGCCAATGTTCGACATGCGCCTGATTTTCGCCGCCGGCAGCAGCCAGGACGGCGACAAGCCAGGGCTGGCGATGCTGACCAACGCCATGCTCAACGAAGGCGTTGCCGGCAAGGATGTCAGCCAGATCGCCGAGGGTTTCGAAGGCCTGGGTGCCGACTTTGGCAATGGTGCCTACAAGGACATGGCGGTTGCCTCGCTGCGCAGCCTGAGCGCGGTAGACAAACGCGAACCCGCCCTCAAGCTGTTCGCTGAAGTGGTGGGCAAACCGACGCTCCCGGCCGACTCGCTGGCACGGATCAAGAACCAGATGCTCGCGGGCTTCGAATACCAGAAGCAGAACTCGGCAAAAGTGGCGAGCCTGGAACTGATGCGTCGTCTGTACGGCCAGCATCCGTATGCCCACTCCAGCGACGGCAATGCGCTGAGCATTCCTCAAATTACCCTGGCACAACTCAAAGCCTTCCACGCCAAAGCCTATGCAGCGGGCAACGTGGTGATCGCGCTGGTCGGCGACCTGTCGCGCAGCGAGGCGCAAGCGATTGCCGCCCAGGTCTCCGCCGCCCTGCCCAAAGGCCCGGCGCTGGCCAAGATCGAGCAACCAGTGGAGCCCAAGCCCGGCACCAGCCGCGTCGAGTTTCCGTCCAAGCAGACCAACCTGATGCTCGCCCAATTGGGCATCGACCGTGACGATCCGGACTACGCGGCCGTCTCCATGGGCAACCAGATTCTGGGTGGCGGTGGTTTTGGCACCCGGCTGATGAGCGAAGTCCGTGAAAAACGCGGCCTGACCTATGGCGTCTACTCGGGCTTCTCGCCGATGCAGGCCCGCGGTCCGTTCATGATCAACCTGCAAACCCGCGCCGAAATGAGCGAAGGCACGCTCAAGCTGGTACAGGACGTCATGACCGACTACCTTAAAACGGGTCCGACCCCGAAAGAGCTCGACGATGCCAAGCGTGAACTGGCCGGTAGCTTCCCGCTGTCCACTGCCAGCAACGCCGATATTGTCGGCCAACTGGGTGCCATGGGCTTCTACGACTTGCCGCTGACCTACCTTGAGGATTTCATGCGGCAGTCGCAGAACCTGACCGTCGAACAGGTCACCGCCGCCATGAATAAACACCTGAGCATGGATAAAATGGTCATCGTCACCGTTGGCCCTACCGTGCCGCAAAAGCCGTTACCGGCCCCTACTGACAAACCTTCCGAGCAGCCGCTCGGGGTTCCGGAGCATTAATGGCCAGTCCATCGCGTCCCAAGAAACCCGCTCACAACGTCCACAACGGCGTGAACCAATTGCGCATCATCGGCGGCGAGTGGCGCAGCCGTCGCCTGAGCTTCCCGGACGCCCCGGGCTTGCGCCCGACGCCAGACCGCGTGCGCGAAACCCTGTTCAACTGGCTCGCGCCCTACGTGGCCGGGGCCAAGGTGCTTGACCCGTTCGCCGGCAGCGGCGCGCTGTTTCTCGAAGCCCTGTCCCGTGGCGCAGCCATGGGCCAGGCACTGGATGCCAGCAGCCTGGCGGTTTCCAGCCTGAAAGAGCATTTGGGCACCCTGCGCTGCACCGTCGGCCAGGTGCAAACCGCCGACGCCCTGCGCTACCTGGAAACCCAACCGGCCAGTGCCTACGACCTGGTGTTCCTGGACCCGCCGTTCAACCAGAACCTGCTACCCGCCGTGTGTACCCTGCTGGAAGAGCGGCAATGGCTGGCCGACAATGCGTGGATCTACACGGAAAGCGAAAACGCGCCTTCGACGCTCGGCCTGCCGGGAGCCTGGCGCCTGCACCGCGAGCAAAAATCCGGGCGGGTCTACTACGCGTTGTGGCATCGTCTGGCAGAGATCGCCGGTTAACCGACCGGCTTGAAACCGGTGCGCACAGGTTGCGCACCGCTGCATCGAGTACAACCGTGCCTACACCGCCAAACCGCTTCACCCCCGCCTTCGGCCTCGGCAACCCGCACCTGCAAACCTTGTGGGGGCCGCTGTGGCGTAAAACCACGCACCTGGACCGACAACGCGAACGCCTGTGGCTGGATGACGGCGATTTCCTGGATCTCGACTGGCACGGACCGCACAGCGCTGAAACGCCCTTGGTGCTGGTGCTGCATGGGCTGACCGGGTCGTCGAACTCACCCTACGTCGCCGGCCTGCAAAAAGCCTTGTCCGCCCGGGGCTGGGCCAGCGTCGCGCTGAACTGGCGTGGCTGTTCGGGCGAACCGAACCGGTTGCCACGCAGCTATCACTCCGGTGTCAGCGAAGACCTCGCGGCGGCGATCAATCACCTGCGCGCGACACGCCCGTTAGCGCCGCTGTACGCGGTCGGCTACTCACTGGGGGGCAACGTGCTGCTCAAGCATCTGGGCGAAACCGGCAGTGACAGCCAGTTACAGGGCGCCGTGGCAGTCTCGGTGCCGTTTCGCCTGGACCAGTGCGCAGACCGTATCGGCCAGGGCTTTTCCAAGGTCTACCAAGCGCACTTCATGCGCGAGATGCTGGCCTACATCAAGATCAAAGAGCGACAGTTCCTCCTCGACGGCCGTCACGAGGGCCTGGCGACACTGGCCCAACTGGGCTCGCTGGACAACATGCGCACCTTCTGGGATTTCGATGGCCGAGTGACCGCGCCGCTGCATGGCTTCGAAGACGCGCACGACTACTACCGCCGTGCCTCCAGCCGCTATTTCCTCGGTGAAATCCGCACGCCGACGCTGATCATCCAGGCGGCTGACGATCCGTTTGTCTTTCCCTACAGCTTGCCGGTGTCCAGCGAACTGTCGGCCTGCACGCAATTTGAACTGCAGACCAAGGGTGGGCATGTCGGCTTTGTCGATGGCACGCTGCGCACGCCCGGTTACTACCTGGAGCGACGCATTCCCGATTGGCTGGTTCAATCGGCTCGCGGACAAGGTTAATCCGGGCGAGCCGATCCATTTCTGGCTACCGGCCCCTGGCCGAAACTGAATCGACCTCGGACAGTGGCCGGTCTGACGTCTCAGTCGCCGGTGGCAATCGCGCGCGCGGGGTCCGTGATCCACTCGCTCCACGAACCAGCATACAGTGCCCCCAGCGGGTAGCCGGCCAGGCACAAGGCGAACAGGTTGTGGCAGGCCGTCACCCCGGAACCGCAGTACGCCACCAATTCGGTGGGCGAGCGGTCACCCAGCTTTTCGGCAAAGCGCTGCTTGAGTTGGTCGGCAGGCAGGAAGCGCCCATCCGCGCCCAGGTTGTCGGTGAACGCCGCACATTGAGCCCCCGGAATATGCCCGGCAACCGGGTCGATGGGCTCGACCTCGCCACGAAAACGCGGCAGCCCACGGGCGTCGAGCAACGTCAGGGCAGGTTGCCCGAGGCGCTGTTGCAGTTTCTCGGCACTGAGCAGCAAGGTCGTGTCCGGCACGCCTTGGAAAGTGCCACGGATCCTGGTCGGCGCATCCAGGCTCAGCGGCAGGCCCGCGATGTGCCAGGCCTTGAGGCCGCCATCCAGGATGAACACGCCGTCGCGCTTGCCCAGCCACGCCAGCAACCACCAGGCCCGCGCGGCAAAGGCGCCGGGGCCGTCGTCATACAGCACCACTTCACTGTCATTGCTGATGCCCCAGGCTTGCAGGCGCTCGATCAGCGACTGCGCCGCAGGCAACGGGTGGCGGCCGGTCACGCCCTTGATCACCGGGCCACTGAGGTCGCGCTCCAGATCGGCGAACACGGCACCGGCGATATGCCCTTCGGCATAGCTGCGCTGGCCGTAATCCGGGTCTTCGAGGGCAAAACGACAATCCAGTATCACCAGCCCGGCCTGGTCTTTTTTCTGTTCCAGGGCAGTAGGGCTGATCAGTTGCGCGATGGACATGGCGAGCTCCTGTGAGTAAGTCTGAGTTCGATGCTACTGCACTTCTTCGAGGGCCTGGGCCAATGGCACGTAAAACTCCTCGAATAAAGCACTGACCTCTTCGCGGGCCTGCTCGGTGACAAACCCGGCTTCCAGCACCAGGACCTGATAAACGCCACGCTTGATGGCTTGCTCGCTCAGGTGGCTGGAATTTTCCCGGGTCGTGCACAAAAAGCGCACCCAGGAGGTCAGGATGATCCAGGCATTGAGCGTCAGGGATTCGATCTGCACCTTGTCCATGCGCAGGATCCCGGCTTCGACAAAGCCTGCGTAGATCGCCGTGCCCTGGATCAGGCAGCGCTGGGAGAAGCGCCGGTAGCGGGCTGCCAGCTCGGCATCGTTGTCGAGCAGGTGTTCCAGGTCACGGTGCAGGAACCGGTACCGCCACATGGCCGCCAGCAACGCCTGCAAATAGAAGCGCTTGTCCGCAACCGTGGCCGCACGGCCCTGGGGCGGGCGCAGGAAGCTTTCGACCAGCGCCTCGTACTCACTGAATAACACGGCGATGATCGCCTGCTTGTTGGGGAAGTGGTAGTACAGGTTGCCCGGAGAAATCTCCATGTGCGCGGCAATATGGTTGGTGCTGACGCTGCGTTCGCCCTGCTGATTGAACAGCTCAAGGCTGTTCTGCACGATGCGCTCGCTGGTTTTTATCCGTGGGGCCATGGCTTGGGCTTTAATTCAAAGTGCGTTGATGGGCATCTTACGACCTATCCGTCGACGGATAAATCATCGCTTCCCGAGGTAGTCATTTGACATTTTAGAGCATAGACTCTAAAAACTTCTCCAGTCTAACAATAATCGGAGCCACCATGACCGCCGACATTGCCTACCTGCAAAACGCCCAGCAGGCCTTGAGCGAGCTTAACGACCTGTTTACCGCCCAGCGTCAGGCATACGCGGCCAACCCGATGCCGCCAGCGGCTCAGCGCCAGCAGTGGCTCAAAGCCCTGCGCGACCTGTTGAGTGACGAACGCCAGGCCCTGATCGAGGCGATCAGCCAGGATTTCAGCAACCGCAGCGCGGATGAAACCCTGCTCGCCGAACTGATGCCGAGCCTGCACTGCATCCACTACGCCAGCAAACACCTCAAAGGCTGGATGAAAGCCTCCCCGCGCAAGGTCGGTGCCGCGTTTCAGCCGGCCAAGGCCAAGGTGGTCTATCAGCCACTGGGGGTGATCGGGATCATCGTACCGTGGAACTATCCGCTGTACCTGGCCATCGGGCCGCTGGTCGGCGCCCTGTCGGCCGGCAACCGGGTGATGCTCAAGCTCAGCGAGTCCACGCCCGCCACAGGCGCCCTGCTCAAGACCTTGCTGGCCAAAGTGTTCCCCGAAGACCTGGTGTGCGTGGTCCTGGGTGAAGCGGACATGGGCATCGCCTTCTCCCGCCTGCCGTTCGACCATCTGTTGTTTACCGGGGCCACCAGCATCGGCAAACACGTGATGCGGGCCGCGGCCGAACACCTGACACCCGTCACCCTGGAACTGGGCGGCAAATCCCCGGCCATCGTGTCCCACGACGTACCGCTCAAGGACGCCGCCGAGCGTATTGCGTTCGGCAAGACCCTCAACGCCGGACAAACCTGCGTTGCGCCCGACTATGTGCTGGTGCCTGAAGAACGGGTCGGCTCCTTTGTCGAAGCCTATCGCCAGGCGGTTCGCGGGTTTTACCCGACCCTCGCGGACAACCCCGACTACACCGCCATCATCAATGACCGCCAACTGGCGCGGCTGCACGGCTACCTCAGCGACGCCACCAGCAAAGGCGCGTTGCTGGTCCCGATGTTCGAGCAGGACCAGGGGCGGCGCATGGGCCACAGCCTGCTGCTTAATGTCAGCGACGACATGACCGTGATGCAGGACGAGATCTTTGGCCCGGTGCTGCCGATCGTGCCCTACAAAACGCTGGATGACGCCTTCGCCTACATCAACCAACGGCCGCGTCCGCTGGCGCTCTACTATTTCGGCTACGACAAGGCCGCACAGAACCGCGTCCTCCAGCACACCCATTCCGGCGGTGTGTGCCTGAACGACACCCTGCTGCATGTGGCCCAGGACGACATGCCGTTTGGCGGTATCGGCGCGTCAGGCATGGGCCACTACCATGGTCATGAAGGCTTCCTGACCTTCAGCAAGGCCAAGGGTGTCTTGATCAAGCAGCGCTTCAACGCGGCGAAACTGATTTACCCGCCTTACGGCAAATCCATCCAGAAGCTGATTCAGAAGCTGTTCATCCGCTGACATTTCATTGCCGGGTAATAACAATAATGAACCCCAGTCTGTCCGATTCCCCCGCGCTGTCACGGCGCGGCCTGCTCAAATTCAGCCTTGGCGCTACCGCCTTCCTCGCCACTGCGGGCCTGGGCGCCAGCCTCAGCGGTTGCTCGGCCAGCACCCCGGCCAGCGGCTTTGCGGTACTGCGCAGCAGCGACCTGCCGTTTCTGCGGGCCCTGCTCCCGGTGATGCTCGACGGTGCCATCGCGCCCGAGAAAATGCCTGCGGCCCTCGAAGGCACCCTGAAATCGCTGGATGACAGCCTCAACCATTTGTCACCAGAAATGCTCAAGCTGACCCAGCAGTTGTTCGACGTGCTCGCCATGCCCGTCACCCGCGGGCCCTTGACCGGAATCTGGGGCGCCTGGGAGAACGCCAGCGGCGATGACATCCGCCGCTTCCTGCAACGCTGGGAAAACAGCTCATTGAGCCTGTTGCGCATGGGTCACAGCTCGATCCTGCAACTGGTGATGATGGCCTGGTACAGCCGCGCCGAATCATGGGCTCATTGCGGCTATCCCGGCCCGCCCACCGTTTAAGACCGTGGTTCGCCTGTGATGAGGCTGCCTGCCTCACTACACTACTTAAAATAAAAAGAGAGTCCCAGATGCCCGTACCCGACCCGTTCCGCGAAGGCATGGCCCGCGGCTGGAAAACCTACAATGGCTCGCAACTGGCCAATGACCTGACGCTGGAAGCCGACATTGCCATCATCGGCAGCGGTGCGGGCGGCGGCACCACCGCCGAAATCCTCAGCGCCGCCGGTTACAAGGTGCTGCTGATTGAAGAAGGCCCGCTCAAGACCAGCAGTGACTTCAAGATGCTGGAAGACCAGGCCTACACCAACCTCTACCAGGAAGGCATCGGCCGCATGAGCAAGGACGGCGCGATCACCATCCTTCAGGGGCGCGCGGTGGGCGGCACGACACTGATCAACTGGACCTCGAGTTTTCGCACCCCCGAGCCGACCCTGGAACACTGGGCCAAAGAGCATGACGTCAAAGGCCACAGCCCGGCCGAGATGGCACCCTGGTTCGAGAAAATGGAGCAGCGCCTCGGCGTCGCCCCGTGGCTGGTGCCACCCAACGCCAACAACGATGTGATCAAGAAAGGCTGTGAACAACTGGGCTACAGCTGGCACGTGATCCCGCGCAACGTGCGTGGCTGCTGGAACCTGGGCTATTGCGGCCTGGGCTGCCCGACCAATGCCAAGCAATCGATGATCGTCACCACCATCCCCGCCACGCTGGAAAAAGGCGGCGAACTGCTTTACCTGGCTCGCGCCGAGCAACTGTTGATCAAGGACGACAAGGTCACCAGCCTGCAGTGCGTAGCAATGGACGAACGTTGCGTGGCCCCGACCGGACGCACCATCACCGTCAAGGCGCGCCACTACGTGCTGGCCGGCGGCGGCATCAACAGCCCGGCGTTGCTCCTGCGTTCCAGGGCGCCAGACCCACATGAATGCCTGGGAAAACGCACCTTCCTGCACCCGGTGAACATGTCCGCCGGGCTGTTCGATAACGTGATCAACCCGTTCTACGGCGCGCCGCAGTCGATTTACTCCGACCATTTCCAGTGGCAGGACGGCACCACCGGCAAGATGTCCTACAAGCTGGAAGTACCACCGTTGCACCCCGCATTGGCGGCGACCCTGCTCGGTGGCTTTGGTACCGAAAGCGCCGAACACATGCACCAGTTGCCGCACACTCACGCGATGCTGGCGCTGATGCGCGACGGTTTTCACCCCGACAGCACTGGCGGCAGCGTCGAATTGCGTGGCGATAACACACCCGTGCTCGACTACCAGGTGTCGGACTATGCCTGGGACGGCCTGCGCCGGGCGTTTCACAGCATGGCCGAGATCCAGTTCGCTGGGGGCGCAAAGGCCGTCATGCCCATGCACGCCGACGCGCGCTACGTGAAAACCCTGGCCGAAGCCCGCACCATGATCGACGGCCTGAGCCTTGAGCTGTACCGCACCCGCCTGGGCAGCGCCCATGTGATGGGCGGCTGCGCCATGGGTGAAAACCCGAAAAACGCCGTCACCGACAGCCTTGGCCGTCACCATCAACTGAGCAACCTGTCGATTCACGACGGCTCGCTGTTCCCCACCAGCATTGGTGCCAACCCACAATTGTCGGTCTATGGGCTGACCGCACAATTGGCCAGCGCACTGGCGGAGCGTTTGAAAAGCGCATGAAAAAATCGATTATTCGCAGCGTCTATAGTGCTTTCTTACCGCAAAGGTGGCTTGGCCGACCGGGAATGCTGCGATACCATCCGACTCCCCAACGGATTCCCGCCAGGACGACGCGATGAACCGAGTGTTGTACCCAGGTACCTTCGACCCTATTACCAAGGGCCATGGCGATCTGGTCGAACGCGCCTCGCGCCTGTTCGACCACGTGATCATCGCCGTCGCCGCCAGCCCGAAGAAAAACCCGCTGTTCCCCCTGGAACAGCGCGTGGAACTGGCTCGCGAGGTCACCAAGCATCTGCCGAACGTCGAAGTCGTCGGCTTTTCGACGCTGTTGGCGCACTTCGCCAAAGAGCAGAATGCCAACGTGTTCCTGCGTGGTTTGCGCGCCGTGTCGGACTTCGAATACGAGTTCCAGCTGGCCAACATGAACCGCCAGTTGGCCCCGGATGTCGAAAGCCTGTTCCTCACGCCCTCCGAGCGTTATTCGTTTATTTCTTCGACGCTGGTCCGTGAAATTGCAGCCCTGGGCGGCGATATCACCAAGTTCGTCCACCCTATCGTGGCCGACGCCCTGACCCAGCGTTTCAAGAAATAACGACCGAAAAACGTCCGCGCCCGACCCGGACGTTTTTTGCCCTCCATCGCCCCCGCGTGCACTGCGCTCGTCAATGCGGCACAATTGTGTGCATTAGTTTTCAGATGCCTGGGCCGACAGCCCCCGGCAGGAGCCCCCAATGTCCCTGATCATCACCGACGATTGCATCAACTGCGACGTCTGCGAACCCGAGTGCCCGAACGCCGCCATCTCCCAGGGCGAAGAGATCTACGTGATCGACCCAAACCTGTGCACCCAGTGCGTCGGCCACTATGACGAACCACAATGCCAGCAGGTTTGCCCGGTAGACTGCATTCCGCTGGACGAAGCCCATCCGGAAACTGAAGAGCAGTTGATGGAGAAATACCGAAAAATTACCGGTAAGGCTTGAGCCATATCGCGCCCGAAAGGGCGCACTTGCGGGTTATCACGCCCTGCTGTCAGCGCTGGCACCGTGGGCAAAACACACTCGCGCGCTGCCCCAGCTTCACTTCTCGAAGCTCTGTCCCGCACACCTTGCAGCCTTCGCCGCCCCGACCGTAGACGAACAGTTCCTGCTGGAAGTAGCCCGGCTGGCCGTCACCGCCAACGAAGTCACGCAAGGTGGTGCCACCACGCTCGATGGCCGCGGCCAGAATGCGTTTGATCTCAATCGCCAGCTTCAGATAGCGCGCCCGGGAAATCCCCTTGGCCTCGCGGCGCGGATCGATCCCGGCGGCAAACAGCGCTTCGGTCGCATAAATATTGCCAACCCCCACCACCACGGCGTTGTCCATGATGAAGGGCTTGACCGCCATGGAGCGTGCGCGCGACAGCTGAAACAACCGCTCACCGTCGAACAGGTCGGTCAAAGGCTCGGGCCCGAGGCGAATCAGCAATTCATGATGCAGCGGGTCGAGACTCCAGAGCATCGCGCCAAAGCGTCGCGGGTCGGTGTAGCGCAGGGCCAGGCCAGACTCCAGCTCTATGTCCACATGCTCATGCTTGGCCGCTGGCAGCCCGATCTCCACCAGGCGCAGATTACCCGACATGCCCAAGTGACTGATCAAGGTGCCGACTTCGGCATTGATCAGCAAATACTTGGCACGGCGGTCCACCCCCACGATGCGCTGCCCGGAAAGGCGTACATCGAGGTCCTCCGGGATCGGCCAGCGCAGGCGCCGCTCGCGCACAATCACGCGGCTGACACGCTGGCCTTCAAGGTAGGGCGCAATACCGCGGCGGGTGGTTTCGACTTCTGGCAATTCGGGCATGGCGTACTCGGCTCAGGAAAGGTCCGACACTCAGTGGTGAGCGCCGAGTTCGCGAATCGTCTGCTTGAGGTTTTCGAAGTCGTAGTCCGAGAGGCCGACATAGTCGAGCACCAGATGCCCGATGCTGTCCCACTCATGATCTTCGACCTGGCTGCCCAGTACCCGGTACGACGCGCAAATGTGTTCAGCCATTTTCAGGATTGCCAGCAGGTTCTTCAACTGGCTGTTGCGCGACGTCTCATCGCTGAAGATCGCCAGCGCATTGTGGTGATTGGCGATGGCGTGGGTCACGTGCTCCGGCAAGCGCCAGGACTTCGCGGTGTAGTAGCCGACCACGGCGTGGTTGGTGTTGAACGCACGGTTTTCCGTGTCCACCACTCGGCACTCGGCGCTCGCGCTGGCATAGGCCTCTTCCAGCACCGACATGTAGTTGGGGAAGCGCTTGAGCATCAGCGGCACGCCGCAATCGTGGAACAGCCCCAGGGCGTAGGCTTCGTCCACCGCCTGCGAGCCAATGCGCTTGGCCAGGCTCAAGCTGGTCATCGCCACATCCTGGGCGGTGTCCCAGAACCGGTTGAGGGTGACGATGGTGTCGTCATTCATCTCGCCCTTGATCGACTGCGCGTTGATCATGTTGATCACCGAACGGCTGCCCAGCAGGTTTACCGCACGCTGGATCGACGCGATCTTGTTGCTCAAGCCGAAGTACGGCGAGTTGACGATTTTCAGCAAGGCGCCAGAGAGGCCGGGGTCCTGGGAGATCAGCTTCGCGATCACTTCCAGGTCCGGGTCGGGCATGTACTGCTCCATCTGCAAATCCACCATGATTTGCGGTTGAGGCGGTACGCTGATGCCTTGCAGGGCCTGCTGGATCTGTTCGGAAGATAGCTCTTGGGACATAAGTACTCACTCTGGGCAAGTGATCGATTCTAGCGGAAAAAAACCGCCACATGGGCGATCTGTCCGACGCAACGCCTATAAACAACCGCGCTGCAAGCCCCCATCTAGCGCTATAATCCCGCTCTTTTTTTCACCTGGAGCGACGTCATGTCCCTGCCAAGCTTGCGCCTCAAAGCCAACGCCGACCGTCGCCTGCGCGCCGGTCACCTGTGGGTCTACAGTAACGAAATCGACGTAGCCGCCACCCCACTGCACGGCTTCAAGGCGGGCGATCAAGCGATACTGGAAGCTGCCGGTGGCAAGCCCCTGGGCATCGTCGCCATGAGCCCGAACAACCTGATCTGTGCGCGCCTGCTGTCGCGCGACATCAAGCTGCCGCTCGACAAGTCGCTGCTGGTACACCGCATCAACGTGGCCCTGTCGCTGCGTGACCGCCTGTTCGACAAGCCGTTCTACCGCCTGGTCTACGGCGATTCCGACCTGTTGCCGGGCCTGGTAGTCGATCGTTTCGGCGACATCCTGGTGGTACAGATCGCTTCGGCGACCATGGAAGCCCATAAAGAAGACGTGATCGCCGCGCTGACCCAAGTGCTCAAGCCGAGCGGCATCCTGTTCAAGAATGACTCCGCGGCACGCGACGCCGAAGGCCTCGAGCGCTACGTCGACACCGTGTTCGGCCTGGTGCCGGAGTGGGTAGCCCTGGAAGAGAACGGCGTGAAGTTCGAAGCGCCGGTCATCCAGGGACAGAAAACCGGCTGGTTCTACGACCACCGCATGAACCGCGCGCGCCTGGCACCGTATGCCAAAGGCAAACGCGTACTGGACCTGTACAGCTACATCGGCGGCTGGGGCGTGCAAGCTGCCGCATTCGGCGCCAGTGAAGTGTTCTGCGTCGACGCATCGGCCTTCGCCCTCGACGGCGTCGAGCGCAACGCCGCGCTGAACGGCTTTGCCGACAAGATGACCTGCATCGAAGGCGACGTGTTCGAAGCCCTCAAGGAATTGAAAGCCAGCGAAGAGCGTTTCGACGTGATCGTGGCCGACCCGCCGGCGTTCATCAAACGCAAGAAAGACATGAAGAACGGTGAAGGCGCCTACCGCCGCCTGAACGAGCAAGCCATGCGCCTGCTCACCAAGGACGGCATCCTGGTCAGCGCTTCGTGCTCGATGCACCTGCCCGAAGACGACCTGCAGAACATCCTGCTGACCAGCGCCCGCCATCTGGACCGCAACATCCAGCTGCTTGAGCGTGGCAGCCAGGGCCCGGACCACCCGGTACACCCGGCCATCGCCGAAACCCGCTATATCAAGAGCATTACCTGCCGGTTGTTGCCTAACAGCTGACGGCTAGATTCACTGTAGGAGCGAGCCGGGCGGCGCTCCGTTTGCTCGCGAAAAGCGCATCGGCGACGCGGGCTTCCAGAAGCGCTGCATTATCGTTGACGTTCTTCGCGAGCGAGCTCGCTCCTACAGCGAGCCGTATTTGCCTGGGAATGTTTCAGAGCCAGATGGCATCCCACAGCGGATAGTCGCCGAGACTTGTAACCAGTCCTGCTCGCAATGGATTGGCAATGATGTAGCGGGCCATCACCTTGAGGTCATCCTCGCGACGCAGGGCCCGATCGAAGTATCCCTTTTGCCATACAGGTGCATAACAGCCTCGTTGTTGATTGATGAGCCGTGCACAGCGAGATTTCGTCACTTGCATTAATTTCGGCAAATCACCGTTGCGTAACTCAACCAGCCAGTGAAGGTGATCTGGCATGACTACCCAGGCCAATGAGTCGGCAGCGCCGGTTTCTTGAGCTTTTCGGAGTTGACTCACCACCAGGCGACCCATTCGCCAATCATTGAAGATCGGTTGTCGTTGATGGGAGACGGCCGTGAGCAAGTAGATGCGGCCGGATTCTGAATAACGGCCGGCACGTAAGTGATGGGCATGTGGTGTATCGGACATTCCATTGTCCTCCTCGGTGACGGAAGAGAAACGGTAAGCTGGAAGAAGAGGGTTGTCGTTGTGGCAATGGGTCCGGATGTGTCGGTTCCCCCTGTAGGAGCGAGCGTGCTCGCGAAAAAACATCTGGCACCGTGATCTATCAGTCACAACGCGTCATCGTTGGCGTTTTTCGCGAGCGCGCTCGCTCCTACAATGGTATATGCCGCCCGCTCGTGCTCGCCGGCATTCCCTCCAGCCTCCAGCGGTGTAGAATCGAACGATTCATCGCCAGTCATCCCCCGGCGGGTTTATGAGCTCAGGCTGAGGCGCGCGGCGATCCCGCACAGTCATCGGCAGCTTTCGGACACACGGCCATTTCCGGGTGTTCCCGAGGTCAATAGAAGCTCACTCCCCATTTGATACCTGATTTGCCGCCCGGAGTGCTCCATGCCTGATTACCGCTCGAAAACATCCACCCACGGTCGCAACATGGCCGGTGCTCGCGCCCTGTGGCGCGCCACGGGGATGAAAGATGACGACTTCAAAAAGCCGATCATCGCCATTGCCAACTCGTTCACCCAATTCGTACCGGGCCACGTCCACCTCAAGGACCTGGGCCAGCTGGTTGCCCGCGAGATCGAGCGTGCTGGCGGCGTAGCCAAGGAATTCAACACCATCGCGGTCGATGACGGCATCGCCATGGGCCATGACGGCATGCTCTATTCGCTGCCGAGCCGCGAGATCATCGCCGACTCTGTCGAGTACATGGTCAACGCCCACTGCGCCGACGCCATTGTCTGCATCTCCAACTGCGACAAGATCACCCCCGGCATGCTGATGGCGGCCCTGCGCCTGAACATCCCGGTGATCTTCGTCTCCGGTGGCCCGATGGAAGCCGGTAAAACCAAGCTCGCCTCCCACGGCCTGGACCTGGTCGACGCCATGGTCATCGCCGCCGATTCCAGCGCTTCTGACGAGAAAGTCGCTGAATACGAGCGCAGCGCCTGCCCGACCTGCGGCTCCTGCTCCGGCATGTTCACCGCCAACTCGATGAACTGCCTGACCGAAGCACTGGGCCTGGCCCTGCCGGGCAACGGTTCGACTCTGGCGACCCATAGCGATCGCGAGCAGCTGTTCCTGCAGGCCGGCCGTACCATCGTCGAACTGTGCAAGCGCTACTATGGCGAAAACGACGAATCGGTCCTGCCGCGCAACATCGCCAACTTCAAGGCGTTCGAGAACGCCATGATGCTCGACATCGCCATGGGCGGTTCGACCAACACCATCCTGCACCTGCTGGCCGCCGCCCAGGAAGCCGAGATCGACTTCGACCTGAAGGACATCGACCGCCTTTCGCGTCACGTTCCGCAACTGTGCAAAGTCGCGCCGAACATCCAGAAGTACCACATGGAAGACGTCCACCGCGCCGGCGGCATCTTCAGCATCCTCGGTTCGCTGGCCCGTGGCGGCCTGCTGCACACCGACCTGCCGACCGTGCACAGCCGCAGCATGGAAGAAGCCATCGCCAAGTGGGACATCACCCAGACCACCGACGAAGCCGTGCATCACTTCTTCAAGGCCGGCCCTGCGGGCATCCCGACCCAGACCGCGTTCAGTCAGTCGACCCGCTGGGAAACCCTGGACGACGACCGTGAAAACGGCTGTATCCGCAGCTTCGAGCACGCCTATTCGCAAGAAGGTGGCCTGGCCGTGCTGTATGGCAACATCGCCCTGGACGGCTGTGTGGTGAAGACCGCGGGTGTCGACGAGTCGATCCATGTGTTCGAAGGCAACGCGAAGATCTTCGAAAGCCAGGACAGCGCCGTACGCGGCATCCTCGCCGACGAAGTAAAGGCCGGCGACATCGTGATCATTCGCTACGAAGGCCCGAAAGGCGGCCCGGGCATGCAGGAAATGCTCTATCCGACGTCGTACCTGAAATCCAAAGGCCTGGGCAAAGCCTGCGCCTTGCTCACCGACGGTCGTTTCTCTGGCGGTACTTCGGGCCTGTCCATCGGCCACGCATCACCGGAAGCCGCTGCCGGCGGTGCCATTGGCCTGGTGCAGGACGGTGACAAGGTACTGATCGACATCCCGAACCGCTCGATCAACCTGTTGGTCAGCGACGAGGAACTGGCCGCACGCCGTGCCGAGCAGGACAAGAAAGGCTGGAAACCGGTTGAAGTGCGCCCGCGTAAAGTGACCACCGCACTGAAAGCCTATGCCCTGTTGGCCACCAGTGCCGACAAGGGTGCGGTGCGCAACAAGGCGATGCTCGACGGGCTGTAATCGTCAGTCGCAAACAAAAATCCCCCGCCAAGTGCGGGGGATTTTTTTGCCTTATCGAAATACTTTGATCGTTCCCACGCTCCCGCGTGGGAACGATCATCGCAGTGCTTACTGGATGTCTTCCGGTTTGACGATCACCCAGTTCTTGTCCGCTGTCACCGGCAAACCTTCCTTGGCCTGGGCTGCCGCGTTTTTCGCCATCATGCCGTTGATCTGGGCCATGTATTTGTCCTTGCGGTTGACCCACAAGTGGATGCCACCCTTGCTCGTGTCGACGCCGTGGAACAGCATGTAGCCGTCACTGGTCGGTGTATCGCCACCCACCAGCACCGGTTTTTTCCATTCGTCGATGTAGGTCAGGATGGCCGCCTGCTTGCCAGCCATCCAGGTAGCCGGGGTCCACAGGTAAGGAGTCAGTTCGAGACCCAGGTTGGCCTTCTCGTCATACTTGCCGGCAGTGATTTGCTTGCGCGCCGTGGTCAGTTCGCCGCTCTTGCGGTCCTTGAGCATCATCGTCACGCCGATCACGTTTTGCGGTTTGACGTTGTAGCCGTACTTCGGATCGGAGGCGACCATGCGCACCAGCTCTTCCGAGGCGGCGGTCATGACGTACACCTCGATGCCGTTGTCCATCAGCTTGTTGTACAGCTCTTTCTGGCCGGTGAAGATTTTCGGCGGGTTGACCTCAATCGTCTTGACCACGTCGCCTTCATAGTAAGTGCTCGGTACCGGCTTGCCGGACGTCATCAGCTCATCGACGTAGCCCTTGAGTTCCTTGAGGGTGAAGCCGGAGAACACCTGGGCGACCCACGGATAGCAGACCATGTCGTCGAGTTCGCACAGACGGTAGTAGTAGCTGAACAGGCTTTCCTTGTGGTCGGCCGTGTCCTTGAACGGGATCAGTTTCAGGGAGGGATCGAGTTTCTCGCGGGTGATCAGGCCCTTGTTTTCCATGAACGGCAACAGCGACTCTTCAAGGTCGTAACGGTAACTGGTGTTGTCCATGTCGAACACCGCGTAGTTACCCTTGTTGGCGTTGGCCGCGATCATCGCGTCCAGTTGCCTGGCCTGTGCCTCGGGCCAATGCTTGAGATCGGTGGCAGACACCTGGCCGGCAAGGCCCAGGCACATGGCGACGGCTAACAGGTTCGCGGCGACTTTCATGTGCATTTCTCCCTGAATGAAAGCCATCGACGCTAACAAATTAGTGTGACAGTGCTCGTCTGGGCGCGACCGCTTGCATGCTGATTCCGTCACCGGCATAACCCACAGCGTCACGCCCTTATTCCAAAAACGACAGTCGCCATGCGTTTTTGGTATTAATTCATTAGATTTCAAGCTGTTAGGCTTGCCGGTTCGCAATCGCCCCCGCACTGCGATTGGCACAAGTCTTTTTGGAGTCTCAATGAATCTGCCGCTGATCCTCAATCTGCTGGTGTTCCTCGCCTTGCTGTTCGGCCTGGCACAAACCCGCCACACCACCTGGAGCCTGGCCAAGAAAGTCCTGCTCGCCCTGGTGATGGGCGTGGTGTTCGGGGTTGCCCTGCACACGATTTACGGTGCCGGCAACCCGGTACTCAAAGCCTCGATCGGCTGGTTCGATCTGGTGGGCAACGGTTACGTGCAGTTGCTGCAGATGATCGTGATTCCGTTGGTGTTTGCCTCGATCCTCAGTGCCGTAGCGCGCCTGCACAACGCGGCATCGCTGGGCAAGATCAGCTTCCTGACCATCGGCACCCTGCTGTTCACCACCGCCATTGCAGCGTTGATCGGCATCGGCCTGACCAACCTGTTCGGCCTGACCGCCGAAGGCCTGGTGGCCGGCACTCAGGAAATGGCCCGCCTGCAAGCCATCCAGACCGACTACGCGGGCAAGGTCGCGGACCTGAACATCCCGCAGTTGCTGCTGTCGTTCATTCCGCAGAACCCGTTCGCCGACCTGGCCCGGGCCAAGCCGACCTCGATCATCAGCGTGGTGATTTTCGCCGCCTTCCTGGGGGTTGCCGCGCTGCAACTGCTCAAGGATGACGTGGAAAAAGGTCAGAAAGTGATCAACGCCATCGACACCCTGCAAGCCTGGGTGATGCGTCTGGTCCGCCTGGTGATGAAGCTGACCCCTTACGGTGTATTGGCGCTGATGACCAAGGTGGTCGCCGGTTCCAACCTGCAGGACATCATCAAACTGGGCAGCTTCGTGGTGGTGTCGTACATCGGCCTGGGCCTGATGTTTGTGGTTCACGGGCTGTTGGTCGCGCTGGCCGGGATCAACCCGCTGCGCTTCTTCCGCAAAGTCTGGCCGGTGCTGACCTTCGCCTTCACCAGCCGCTCCAGTGCGGCGAGCATTCCGCTGAGCATCGAGGCGCAAACCCGCCGCCTGGGCATTCCGCAGTCGATCGCCAGCTTCGCCGCTTCGTTTGGCGCAACCATTGGCCAGAACGGCTGTGCCGGCCTGTATCCGGCGATGTTGGCGGTGATGGTCGCGCCGACCGTGGGCATCAACCCGCTGGACCCGCTGTGGATCGCAACCCTGGTAGCGATTGTGACCCTGAGTTCGGCCGGCGTTGCCGGTGTCGGGGGTGGCGCCACCTTCGCGGCGCTGATCGTGCTGCCGGCCATGGGCTTGCCGGTGTCACTGGTGGCGTTGCTGATCTCGGTTGAACCGCTGATCGACATGGGCCGTACGGCGCTGAACGTCAGTGGCTCGATGACCGCTGGCGCAATCACCAGCCAGATCATGCAGCAGACGGATAAAGAAGTGCTGCATGCGGATGAGCATGAGGAGCTGGCGCACGCTTAAGCCAACAGATCGTTCCCACGCTCCCGCGTGGGAACGGTCTCAATCGGCTTTTACTTGCAGCTTGTGGCTTGAAGCTTTCAGCTTCTTTCCCACACCTCAAAGCTATACGCCGGTTTGTCACCTTCAGCCGGATTCGGCGTGTCCGACACCAGTTTCCACTGCTTCACGTCAAACTCCGGAAACCACGCATCACCCTCGGGGCTCAATGCCACGCGGGTCAGGTACAACCGATCGGCTTGTGCCAAACCTTGCGCATACAACTGCGCACCGCCAATCAGCATCAGCTCATCGACGCCCTGCTCCAGCGCCCACGCTTGTGCCCGCTCCACGGCGGCTTCCAGCGACGGATAGACTTCCGCGCCTTCCAGGTACAGATCGGCCTGACGACTGACCACGAGATTCAACCGGCCCGGCAGCGGACGACCGAGGGAATCCCAGGTCTTGCGCCCCATGATGATCGGCTTGCCCAGCGTGGTGGCCTTGAAGTATTTGAAATCCCCCGGCAAGTGCCAGGGCATGCTGTTGTCGACGCCGATCACACGGTTTTCACCGAGGGCTGCGATCAGGCTGAGGGGGAGTGTTTTTTTCATGGCGAGGAGGATACCAGAGCCTCGCTTTCCCCGATAAGCGCCACAGCGGTTATGCTCACCACTCACTTAAGCGACGGGATGACGCGTGACTGAACTGACACCCCTGCAAACACTCTGGCTGACGGAAGCCGTGCGCTTGCGCGAGGAGCACGCCGGTGCTCTGGAGGACACCGAAGCCAGCCGTCTGGCCCGCAGCGCCGGTGGCGAACTGTCGACCCGCCTTGCGGCCCGGGCACTCAGGCTGGCCGAACGCGATGGCCTGACCGGCGCCCTGCATCACTGGCTGCAAGGGGCGCGGCTGGCGCTGATCGTGCTGGCCGCGCTGGCGGTCATCAGCGGTGCCGGCCTGGCGTTTGCCGCGCTGGGCGATGGCCAGACTCCCGTCAACGTATTCTGGGCCCTGGGCAGCCTGCTCGGGCTGAACCTGATGCTGCTATTGAGCTGGGCCCTCGGCCTGGTCCTGGCCGGTGACTACGGTGCCACCCTCGGACGCCTTTGGCTGTGGCTCAGCGAAAAACTGGCCCGCGACGCCAAGACCGTACACCTGGCGCCCGCCCTGCTGCTGTTGCTGCAACGCCGCAAGCTCAATCGCTGGCTGCTTGGCATGCTGGTCAACGGCCTGTGGCTGGTGGCGATGCTCAGCGCCCTGGTCATCGTGCTGACGCTGATGGCAACCCGGCGCTACGGGTTCGTCTGGGAGACCACCATCCTCAGTGGCGAGACGTTCGTCGCCATGACCCAGGCCCTCGGCGCCCTGCCCGCGCTGTTGGGGTTCAGCGTACCGACCGTGGAGATGATCCGCGCCAGCGGCGATGCCGCCCTGAACATTGAAAGTGCCCGGCAAGCCTGGGCGGGCTGGCTGGTCGGCGTGGTGCTGGTGTACGGCGTGGTGCCGCGGCTGCTGCTGGCACTGTTCTGCCTGTGGCGCTGGACAAGTGCACGCGCAGGTCTGCACCTGGACCTGAGCCTGCCTGGCTACGCACAACTGCGCGAACGCTTGATGCCGAGCAGCGAACGCCTCGGGGTCAACGATGCCGCGCCTGAACAGCTGCATCCGGTCAATGGTGGCGCCAGCGCCCTGGACAGCGACGGTGCGCTGCTGGTCGCCATCGAACTGGACGACCAGCGCCCGTGGCCACCGCAACTGCCCGGCAACGTCAAAGACGCCGGCATTCTCGACAGCCGCGAGTCGCGACATAAGCTCCTGGAACAACTGACCCGTTTCCCACCGGCGCGCCTGGCCATCGCCTGTGACCCCCGCCGCTCGCCGGACCGTGGCAGCCTGGCGCTGATCGCTGAACTTGCCCGCTGCGCCAGCGCCACCCGTGTCTGGTTGCTGCAAGCCCCGGCGGGCCAGGCACTGGACGCCGAACGCCTGGGTGACTGGCATGAAGCGCTACAACAGTTGCAATTGCCCGTCGCCGAGTGCGCGCCGATGAACTGGCTGGAGTCGGGTCATGACTGAGGCTAAAAACAGAGCCTTGAAGCTCGCCGTGGTTGGCCACACCAATGTCGGCAAAACCTCCTTGCTGCGTACCCTGACCCGGGATGTCGGGTTCGGTGAGGTGTCCCATCGCCCCAGCACCACCCGCCACGTCGAAGGCGCCCGGTTATCGGTGGATGGCGAAGCCTTGCTCGAACTGTATGACACACCGGGGCTGGAAGACGCCATCGCCCTGCTCGACTACCTGGAACAGCTGGAGCGCCCCGGCGAACGCCTCGACGGCCCGGCGCGACTGGCGCGGTTCCTGGAGGGTAGCGAGGCGCGGCAACGCTTTGAACAGGAAGCCAAGGTCCTGCGTCAGTTGCTGGCCTCCGATGCCGGGCTGTATGTGATCGATGCCCGCGAGCCGGTGCTGGCCAAATACCGTGACGAACTGGAAGTGCTGGCCAGCTGCGGCAAACCGCTGCTGCCGGTGCTGAACTTCGTCAGCAGCGCCAATCACCGCGAGCCGGACTGGCGCGAAGCGTTGGCCCGCCTGGGCCTGCATGCGCTGGTGCGCTTCGACAGTGTGGCACCGCCCGAAGATGGCGAGCGCCGGCTGTATGAAAGCCTGGCCTTGCTGCTGGAAAACGCTCGCGGCCAGCTTGAGCGTCTGATCGCCGACCAGCAGGCACAACGTGAAGCCCGCCAACACAGTGCGGCACGCTTGATCGCCGAACTGCTGATCGACTGCGCGGCCTGCCGGCGCAGCGTGGCCAGCGAGGCCGAACAAGAACAGCAGGCCATCAGCGAACTGCGCAAAGCCGTGCGTCAGCGCGAACAACGCTGCGTCGAGGCACTGCTCAAGTTGTACGCTTTCCGCCCACAGGACGCCGCCGCCAGCGACCTGCCATTGCTGGATGGCCGCTGGGGCGATGACCTGTTCAACCCCGAAACCCTCAAGCAACTGGGGGTGCGGGTCGGCGGCGGGATCGCGGCGGGGGCGGCGGCCGGTGCCGGTGTGGACTTGCTGGTCGGCGGCCTGACCCTCGGCGCAGCGGCATTGGCTGGCGCGATTGCCGGCGGCGCCCTGCAAACCGCGCGCAGTTATGGCAGTCGTTTGCTGGGCAAGATCAAAGGGCAACGTGAGTTGACCGTCGATGACAGCGTGCTGCGCCTGCTGGCGTTGCGTCAGCGGCAATTGCTGCAGGCGTTGAACCGGCGTGGGCATGCGGCGATGGACAGCATCAAGGTAGATACGCCGCAGGATAAAAGCTGGCGTGAGGGCAAGTTACCCGAAGCCTTGACCAAGGCCCGGGCGCATCCGCAATGGTCGTCGCTCAATCCCCATGCAAAGTTGAGCCAGGCGGAACGCCAGGAGCAGATCGAGGTGTTGGCGCAGAAGGTGATCGAGGCTTGAGTCTCGAACACCTATGCCGGCCTGCTCCCACGTGTCGCCTGCGCCCTGCTACTTCCAGTTGAACTTTAAATAGGCATTGCTCAGCAGCGTGACCAGTCGCCGATCCACTGCACCAATGTTGCCGTCGTTGTTCATGTCGAAGTGAATCAGCGAATCCAGTTTGCCATCATGATTAGTGTCGTAAGCCGAGGCGGTATAGACGATGGTTTCATCCGTCGGCTTGCCCATCCCTTGGTGGAAATGCAGGCGCACGGTATCGGGGGAGCCGTCCTGGGCGAAGTCCTCGACGAATATCTTCAAGTAACGTGCCCAGGTATCGCCCGGATTAAACCAGTTCAGTTGCAAGTAGGCGTCTGCGAATTTCTTTAACAGGTGTTCATCCCTGGTGTCCTCCTTACCGTCGTTATTGACGTCGCCAACCAGAAAGTCAGCCTTGCCATCGGCCGTGATATCCAGCGCATAGGCCTTGTGGATCAGTTCGTCGTCACCACTCTCCACAGATTCGAAGAAATGCAAAAGGACCGTGTCTGCACGATGATTTCCGCTGCGATCCTGAGCGGTAATTTTCAAGTAACGCATGGCTGTTTCTCTTACGTAAAAGGGTCAACAAAGCTAGGCGGCCCCACGCGAAAAGCCTGCCAGCTTCGTCGCCAACTCCCGTAGGAATCAACTACAGCCTCTGACCTCCAATCTTCCCATCTCATGTTCAAAATGAATGTCAGGCCGCTAACACTGCAAACGCCTTCGCCTTCAAAATCTCGAGGTCGATCACCGGCACTCGCATCTCCTTCGCCTGCTCATCCCACTGACGCATGCGCAAACTCACGGCGCACAGCGGGTCCTGCTTGAACGCTTCGGCTTCGGCGGGGGTCATCACTCCGCCCTGAAACTCCAGCGTACGACGGCTGGCTTCGCTCAGGCGCTCGTAGTACCCCGGTTCGGTCAGCGTCAGGTAGCGCTTGGCCTGGACGTGATACTCCACCAGTCGCGCCATGCGCTCGCCAAAACCCAGGCGACGCAAGTAATCGGCACCGAGGCGTTCGTGGCTGACCACCCCGAAGCCACCCATGTTCTCGGCATTCTCGGCGCAGAGGTGCCCGATGTCGTGGAAGAACGCCGCCAGCACCACTTCATCGTCGAAGCCTTCGGCCATGGCCTGTTCCGCCGCCTGGGACATGTGCTCGATCTGTGACACTGGCTCGCCGATGTAGTCACTGGCACCCAAGCGCTCGTACAAGCCGAACACCTCGGCAATCACCTGCTCATTGCGGTTCATCAGTGCTCTCCCAATACCGTCCTGAGATTACGTTCGGCCATCGCCGGACCGACACTCATGCCCACGCCGGTGTGCATCAATGCCGCATGCACGCCGGGCGCCGCTTGCAAAAACGAAAAGGGTGCCGGGCCTTGAGCACCATAGACGCCCTGCCAGCGTTCGACCACTTGCACCTTGCAACCCAGCGTCTGCTCGGCCAGCTCGATCATCCAGTCGTCCACCTGCTCGGTATTGAACGGTGACGGGTCGCTGCCATAGTGGTGGGAATCGCCGATGATCAGTTCGCCATGAGGTGTCGGGCTGATCAGCAGGTGAATTCCCTGTTCATGCAGGTGGGGTGTTTCACGAAGGATCTGCGCACGCACCGCCTGCGCTTGCGGCAAGTCGGCGAAGGCGCCGTAGTGCACGCAGCTCAATCCGGTGAGCAATGCGTGTTGCAGGTCAAGGTTGACCTGCGGACGGGCACGGAGCATCTGCAGGCGGCAGATCTGCGGCTTGAGTGCGGCGATCGAATCGGCCAGCAGGGTCTGATAATCATGGCCGGAGCAGACAATGATCTGCTCGCCGGTGAAGCTGCCGGCCGTACTGTGTACACGACCGGGTTCGACATCGCGCACCAGGGTCGAGAAGTGGAACGCCACGCCAAGGTCGCGGCGCAGGTAGTCGATCAAGGCCGGGATCGCTTCGCGCGAGTACAGTTGCTGGTCATCCAGGCCATGCAAGGCTGCGCGGTGGTGACTGAACCGGCCGCCGTACAGGTTGCGCAGCGCGGTACCGCGCAGCAATTCGACACGGTAACCGTGCTCGACGGCGCGCCCTTCGCAGAAGGCCTCCAGCAAGTGCTCTTCAGCTTCGGTTCGAGCGAACAGGTACGAACCGTTGCGCTTGAGCGGCAAACCGGCAAGCTGCGCCCATCGGCCCCAGATCTCGCGACTGGCCTTGGCCAGCTCGAGCATCTGGCCAGGTGGCTGGCCCGTGACCAGAGCCTGGCCGAAGTTGCGCACCGAGGCGCCCAAAGGCGTGGCGCTGCGTTCGAAGACCCTGACCTTGAGGCCGCGTTTAGCGGCGGCATAGGCGTGAGACAAACCGAGAATGCCGGCGCCGACGATCAACAGGTCGTTGTGTTGTGTCATTAAGAGATGTCCTGAATTCAAAGCAGCCTTCGCGGGCAAGCCCGCTCCCACAGGGGACGCATTCCACTGTGGGAGCGGGCTTGCCCGCGATAGGGCCCCTCAGCCAATAGAGAGCTTACTTGGCAGCGACCTTCTCGGACTTGCCGTCATAACGCTTGCGCCATTCGCTGAGGATCTCGTCACGGTTTTTCGAGGCCCAGGCGAAGTCGTTCTTGATCAGGCGCTGTTCGTAGTCGGCCGGCAGTTCGGTCTGTGGCTTGGCAATACCCGGCTGCGCCAGCACCGCGAAGTTTTCCTTGTACAGCTCCATCGCGGCAGGGCTGGCAGAGAAGTCGGCGAGTTTCTTCGCCGCCTCTTCATGAGGGGTGCCCTTGATCACGGCGGTGGCCTCGATTTCCCAGCCCAGGCCCTCTTTCGGCAGGACGATGTCCAGTGGCGCGCCCTGGCGCTTGAGCTGCACGGCCGGGTATTCAAAGGAAATGCCGATCGGGAACTCACCCGCGGCGGCCAGCTTGCATGGCTTGGAGCCGGAGTGAACGTACTGGCCGATGTTCTGGTGCAGGTCGTCCATGTACTGCCAGCCCTGCTTCTCGCCGAAGGTTTGCAGCCAGGCGCTGACATCGAGGAAACCGGTGCCGGACGAAGCCGGGTTCGGCATGACGATCTTGCCTTTGTATTCCGGCTTGGTCAGGTCCTGCCAGCTCACCGGCTTGGTCAACCCTTGCTTCTCGGCCTCGACGGTATTGAAGCAAATGGTCGCGGCCCACACGTCCATGCCCACCCAGGCGGGTGGGTTGGCGGCATCGCGGTAGTTGCCACCGATCTTGCCCAGGTCCTTCGGTGCGTAGCTTTGCAGCATGCCCTGCTGGTCAAGGATCGCCAGGCTCGACGCCGCCAGGCCCCAGACTGCGTCGGCCTGCGGACGGGCTTTTTCGGCCAGCAGCTTGGCCGTGATGATGCCGGTGGAATCGCGCACCCACTTGATCTCGACGTCCGGGTTGGCCGCCTCGAACGCCTGCTTGTAGGTTTTCAGCTGCTCGGCCTCCAGGGCGGTGTACACCGTCAGTTCGGTTTTCGCGGCGAAGGCGTTCATGCTGAAAGCAGTGAGGACAGCAGCGGCTAGAGCCAAGGGCTTGAACATGGTGCGGTTCCTTTTGAGTGCGGATCAGAGGGGTTACTTGTGTGAGGGCGATCAGTTGCCGGGCGCGGTCTGCCGCCAGGCCTGGGAGCGACGCAGCAAACCGCGCGAAGCCCAAGCCAGGAGCAAGGACACGCCCGCCGAGGTGAACAGGATCAGGGTCGACATCGCGGCAGCGCCGCCGACATTCCCGGCATCGTCCATGTTCAGCACCGCCACCGCCGCCAGGATGGTGTCGGGGCTGTAGAGGAAGATCGCCGCCGAGACGGTGGTCATGGCCGAGACGAACAGGTAGCGCACGATGTCCAGCAGCGCCGGCAGACAGATCGGCACCGTGACGCGCAGGTAGTGGCGGTACAGCGGTGCCTTGAGCGACAGCGCGGCGGCCTCGAACTCCGCGTCGAGCTGGCGCAGCGCGGTGGTCGCGGTCATTTGCGCGGTGGTCAGGTAGTGGGCAATGGTGCACACCACCAGCAGGGTCATGGTTCCGTAGAGCACGTGCAGCGGGTTGCCGCTAAGGTTGAAGAAGAACACGTAGCCCAGGCCCAGGACCAGGCCGGGTACCGCCATCGGTACGAAGCTGAGCATGCGCAGCGCCAGGTTCAGGCCGCGCTGGCCACGGGTTTTTTCCATCAGGTAGGCGCCGGTGAAGATCAACACGCTGCCGATCAACGCCGTGCACAGGGCCATCTTCACGCTGTTGCCATAGGCCAGCCAGCCGCCACCGGCAGTGTCGCCGAACTGGTAGTGCTTGAACGACAGCGACAGGTTGTACGGCCAGAATTTCACCAGCGACGAGTACACCGCCATGCCGAACACCAACAGCAGCGCGGCACAGACCAGCAGCACGATGGCCAGGTAGCAGCCGTCCCGCAGGCGTGACGGTGCCGGCTGGAAGACTTGCGCCCGGCCGCTCATGGAGTCGCCATGGCGACGGCGCAACCAGGCGTCAACCGCGAAGCTGAGCAGTGCCGGCAACAGCAGCACCATGCCGATCAAGGCTCCGCGCCCGAATTGTTGCTGGCCGACCACGGCCTTGTAGGCTTCCAGCGCCAGCACTTGATAGTCGCCACCGACTACAACCGGCACCCCGAAGTCGGTAATGGTCAGGGTGAACACCAGGCAGAATGCGGCGAACACCGCTTGCCGGGTCGCCGGCCAGGTGATGCTGCGAAACGCCTTGGCCGGACTGGCGCCCATGCTCGAGGCGGCATCGAACAGGCGCGCATCGGCCAGGGACAATGCCGACAGCAGGATCATCAAGGCGTGGGGAAAGGTGTAGATCACTTCACCCAGGACGATGCCCCAGAAGCCGTAGATGTTTTCCGACAGCAGCCCGCGCAACAGGCCCTGGTTGCCGAACAGATAGACCAGTGCGATACCGGGCAGCATCGACGGCGCCATCAGTGGCAGCAGCGACAGGCCCCGCCAGATTGCCTTGCCGGGAATCAGCGTGCGTTGCAGAGCGTAGGCAAACAGGTAGGCCAGCGGCACGACGATGGACGCCACGCTGAGGGACACTTTCAGGCTGTTGCCCAGCAACCAGTGAAAATTGGCGCTGGTCAGCAGTTCGCGGGTGGCCACCAGGCCACCGCCCTGCCCGGCATCGTTGCTGAAACCGCGCCAGAAGATGGCCAGCAGCGGCATCAATACCGCGACGCTGAGCAGGCACAGCAGCAACAGCTTGCCACCGACCACGAACACCCGGTCACCGATCTCGGCGCGGGAGGTCTGCCGAACCTGCTTGCGCGGTATCGGCAGGGCAATCTGCGCGCTCATCAGGCAAACACCTGCAGGCTGCGCGGAGGCAGGGCGACCATGATGTCCTGCGCGCCGAGGCGCGGCATGGCCTCGGGCGCCAGCTCGGCCAGCAGCGCATGGCCGGGCAGATGATTGAGTTCGAAACTCATCCGGCAGCGATTGCCCAGGAAGGTGATTTCGCGAACCCTGGCCGGAAACAGATTTTCCTCATGCACCAGCGGGTTGATGCTGATGGCTTCCGGGCGGCAAAACAGCCGTCCCGACGCAGCCTTGCTGGCGTTATCGGCCAGGCGCACATTCATCCCGCCGACCTGCGCATGGCTGTCGCTGTTGCGCTGGAACGGCAACCAGTTGCCCTGCCCGACGAACTCGGCCACGAAAGGGGTAGCCGGACGGTTGTAGATTTCCTGGGGGGTGGCGTACTGCTCGACCTTGCCGTTGTTCATCACGGCAATGCGGTCGGCCATCAGCATGGCCTCGTCCTGGTTATGGGTGACCATCAGGGTGGTGATGCCGAGATTGCGTTGCAGCTGGCGCAACTCGGTGCACAGGTGCTCGCGCACCCGGGCATCGAGCGCCGACATTGGCTCGTCCAGCAGCAACAACGATGGCGCCGGCGCCAAGGCGCGGGCCAGTGCCACGCGCTGCTGCTGACCGCCGGACAATTGACCGGGGTATTTTTTCTCACTGCCGATCAGGCCCACCAGCTCCAGCATCTGCGCCACCCGCTTGCGCACTTCCTCACGGCCACTGCCGGCCAGGCCGTAGGCAATGTTGGCTTCGACAGTCAGGTTGGGGAACAAGGCGTAGGACTGGAACAGAATCCCGTAGTCCCGAGCCTGGGGTGCCAGCAAGGACACGTCGCGCTCACCGAGGTACAACTGGCCATGATCCTGGCGCTCCAGGCCGGCGATGCAGCGCAGCAAGGTGGTCTTGCCGCAACCCGACGGCCCGAGCAGGCACACCAGCTCACCAGCCTGGACATCCAGCGAAACGTTATCCAGCGCGATGAAAGCGCCGAAACGCTTTTCAATGCTGCGCACCTTCATCGGGATGCCGGGGACAGCCTGGGCAATTGCGTTCGAGTGATTCATGGACGGACCTCATCAAGCAGATGCAGGCCATCCTAGGGAGCGAATGCGTAGTTCATGTGGCAGTGAGGCAAAAACTGCCGATAGTGGTATTGGAGGATTTGGGTTATGGCGAGCGGGCTTGCCCTAATGCCAGTCAGTTAAGGAGGTGAAATCGCATTTTTTGTAGGAGCGAGCGTGCTCGCGATGAACCCAAGAGCAACGCGGTTAATCAGAAAACACGCGTTATTGTTAACGTCCATCGCGAGCACGCTCGCTCCTACCAAGGCCATTAGGGCTTGCCCCCGTCGGCCGGTTCGCACTCCCTCGCCACAAGGTGAGAACGATCATCAGGCCGGGGCCATTTCCTGCGCCAACCCCAGGAACGCAGCGGGCAAGCGGGCATTCTTGCGCTCTTTGAGGCAGTACAGGTATTCCGGGATCTGCGGGGCGTTTTCGATGGTCAGCACCTGCAGTTGCGGGTCATGGGGCACTTCCTGGCGGGCGATGATGCTGATGCCGATGTTGCGCAGTACCGCTTCACGGATCGATTCACGGCTGCCGATTTCCAGCAACGGGCCGAAACTCACCCCGGCGCTGGCCAGCAACTCCTCGGTCAGGCACCGGGTGGTCGAACCGTTTTCGCGCATCAACAAGGTGTGACCGACCAGCGCACTCAAGGGGACATGATCATGGCCCGCCAACGGGTGGTTGCGATGCACCGCCAGCACCAAGGGGTCGGTGCCGAGTACCCGGCGGATCAACCGCGGGTCTTCGAGCAATTGCGACGAGGCCGCGAGGTCGACCCGATAGTCCTCGAGGGCTTCCAGTACCTGCTGGGAGTTGCCGATTTCCATCGAGACCTCCACCTGCGGCAAGCGCTCGCGGAACGTCTTCACCAGGTCGAGGATGTAATACGGCGCGGTGGCGGCAATGCGCAGGGCGCCCTGGACCTGGCCGCTGTTGCGCAGGAAAAACTCGATATCCGCCTCCTGCTGCAACAGGGCCTTGACCATCGGCAGCAGGCGCGAGCCTTCGTCACTGACGGTCAGCCGGCGACCACCGCGGTAGAACAGTTCCACCGAATACTGGCTTTCCAGATGGCGGATCTGGGTGGTGACCGTCGGTTGGCTCAGGCCGAGCTTTTTCGCCGCCAGGGTAATACTGCCCAGACGCGCGACCATGTAAAACGCCTTCAGCTCGGCACTCAGCACATCACCCTCTCTTCATTTACTTGCGCAGCAGGCGCAGACCATTGAACACCACCAACAAGGCCACGCCCATGTCGGCAAACACCGCCATCCACATGGTGGCGAGGCCGAAGAAGGTTACCCCAAGAAAGATCGCCTTGATGACCAGGGCCAACGCGATATTTTGCGTGAGGATGCTCGAGGTCTGGCGCGACAGCCGGATAAACGCCGGAATCTTGCGCAGATCGTCGTCCATCAACGCCACGTCAGCGGTTTCAATCGCGGTATCGGTGCCGGCCGCGGCCATGGCAAACCCGATCTCGGCCCGGGCCAGCGCCGGCGCATCGTTGATGCCGTCCCCGACCATGCCGACACGATGTCCCTGGGCGTACAAGGCTTCAATGGCCTTGAGCTTATCGGTCGGCAGCAAGTCGCCCTGTGCCTGGTCGATGCCCACCTGAGCCGCAATGGCCTGCGCGGTGTGCGGGTTGTCACCGGTGAGCATCAGGGTTTTCACCCCCAGCGCATGGAGCTGCCGGATCGCTTCGCGACTGGTGTCCTTGACCGTATCGGCCACGGCGAACAGCGCCAGCGGGCCAGAAGTGTCGAGCAACAGCACCACGGTCTTGCCCTGCTTTTCCAGGGCGAAGAGTTTTTCTTCCAGGGCTGGCGAGCACAGGCCCAACTCCTCCACCAGACGGTGGTTGCCCAGGTGGTAGAGCTGACCGTCGATTTCGCCACGCACACCCCGCCCGGTCAGTGCCTCGAAGTTATCCACAGGCAACAGCGACCGTTGTTTATCCACAGCTTCATTGGCGATGGCCAGCGACACAGGGTGGTCCGAACGCCTGGCCAGGCTGGCGGCAAGGACCAGCGCACTGGCATCGACCGTGGGGTCCAGAGACAGGTAATCGGTCTGCACCGGCTTGCCATGAGTCAGGGTGCCGGTCTTGTCGAGTGCCAGGTAATCCAGCTTGTAGCCGCCCTCCAGGTACACGCCGCCTTTGATCAGAATACCTTTGCGCGCCGCGGCCGCCAGGCCGCTGACGATGGTCACCGGGGTGGAAATCACCAGCGCACAAGGGCACGCGACCACCAGCAGCACCAACGCGCGGTAGATCCACTCGAACCACGCCGCCCCCATGAACAACGGCGGGATCAGCGCCACGCCGAGGGCGAAGACGAACACCACTGGCGTGTAGATTTTCGAGAAGCTGTCGACGAAACGCTGGGTCGGCGCCCGCGCGCCCTGGGCCTCTTCCACGGCATGAATGATCCGCGCCAGGGTCGAGTTGTTGGCGGCGGCGGTGACGGTGAATTCCAGGGAGCCGGACTGGTTGATGGTGCCAGCGAAGACCTTGTCGCCGACGGTTTTTTCGACGGGCAGGCTTTCACCGGTGATCGGCGCCTGGTCAATCGTCGAGCTGCCAGACGTGACTTCGCCGTCCAGGCCAATGCGCTCGCCGGGACGCACCCGCACCAGCGCACCCAGATCGACCTGCTTGGCTTCGCGTTCGACCCAGCTGCCGTCCTCTTGTCGCACAGTGACCTTTTCCGGGGTCATCTGCATCAGCCCGCTGATGGCATTGCGCGCGCGGTCGAGGGATTTGGCTTCGATCAGCTCGGCCACGGTGAACAGGAACATCACCATCGCCGCTTCCGGCCACTGCCCGATCAGCACGGCACCGGTCACCGCGATACTCATCAGTGCATTGATGTTCAGGTTGAGGTTCTTCAGGGCAATCCAGCCCTTTTTATAGGTGCCCAGACCACCGCAGAGGATGGAAACCAGCGCGACAATCGCCACCACCCAAGTCGGCGCGGCGCTGGTGAAGTGAATCACTTCCGCGGCCAGGGCACCGACGCCCGACACCGCCAGCGGCCACCAGTGCTTTTTCACCGGGGCCGGACGGTTGTCATCGGCATCTGCGCCCTCCTCGATCGGCTCGGCCACCATGCCGATGGCCTTGATGGCGTCGATGATCGGTTTCGTGCCCGGCAGGTCATGGGTCACGCCCAGCACGCGGTTGATCAGGTTGAATTCCAGTTGCTGCACACCTTCGAGCTTGCCCAGCTTGTTCTGGATCAGCGTCTGCTCGGTCGGGCAGTCCATGGCCTCGATGCGGAAACGACTCAGGCGCGCGCCGTCAGTGGGCGCCCCACTGATTTTCACCACCGCAGGTGCCGCCGTACTAGAACAGCAGGAACCACCATGGCTGGCGTGATCGTGTTTTTTCACAGGCTGAAGTTTTGCCCCGTGGCTGTGCTCGTGCTCAGCGCCGGGTTTGTGGGTGTGCAGGGAATCGCTCATAAGGTCGCGTCCATTCCATTAAGGTGCCTGTTGCCAAGTAAAGACCCTGTAGCCACTATAGGGTCAAGCACCCTTTTTGGAGATTGTTGCGATGAAGATCGGGGAACTGGCAAAACTGACCGACTGCGCTGTCGAAACCATTCGCTACTACGAGCGCGAAAACCTGCTGCCGGAGCCGGCCCGCAGCGACGGCAACTACCGCGTCTACACCCAGGCCCACGCCGAGCGCCTGACGTTCATCCGCAACTGCCGCACCCTGGACATGACCCTCGAAGAAATTCGCAGCCTGCTGGCCTTGCGCGACAGTCCGCAGGACCAGTGCGAAAGCGTGAATGCGCTGATCGACGAGCACATCCATCACGTCAAGGCGCGGATCGACGGATTGCTGGCCCTGCAGGCGCAACTGCTCGACCTGCGCCAACGCTGCAGCGAAGAGCCGGATATCGAGCAGTGCGGGATATTGCAGCGGCTGGAAGTCAGCGGCGGGGTGGCGGCGGCGGAGGTTGAGCATTCCCATGTGGGCCGCAGTCACGGCCATTGAGAACACCACATACCCCCTGTAGGAGCAGCCGGTCGACGCTCAAGTGCACGCGATGAACTCAAGGACGACGCATACTTCCAGACAGTGCGCGTCATCGTTCACGTCCATCGCGAGCAAGCTCGCTCCTACAGGGGCTACGTGAGGCGTTAAACCGCCATCGGCGCGGTCATTGGCGCGTGGTGCTCATAGCCTTCCAGCGAGAAATCGCTTGGCTCGATCAACTCCAGCCATTCCGGCTGGTACACACCGGTCTTGGCGAACTCCGGCACGCGGTCTGAAATCACCAGTTTCGGCATCGGGAACGGCTCGCGCGTGAGCTGTTCGTTGAGCATGTCCAGGTGGTTTTCGTAGACGTGGGCGTCACCGATGAAATAGGTGAACCAGCGCGGCGTGTAGCCGGTCAGGCGACCGATCAGGCTCAGCAGCGCGGCGCCTTCGGTGAGGTTGAACGGCGTGCCCAGGCCCAGGTCGTTGGAGCGAATGTAGAGGGTCAGGGAAATCTCCTTCGTCTCGACATTCGGGTGGAACTGGTACAGCAAGTGGCACGGCGGCAGGGCCATTTCATCGAGCTGGGCGCAGTTCCAGCCGTGGAACAGGATGCGGCGGCTGCCCGGGTCCTTGATGATGGTGTCGACGCACTGGCGAACCTGGTCGATGGCCTTGTACAGCACCACGTAGGCCTGGCCGTCTTCCTCGCCCTCGGCGATCTGCCGGTAGCCCTGGTTCAGGGTCTGCTCGATGGCCGCCGGGTTGCTCAGCGGGATCTGCTTGTACGCCGGCCACTTGCGCCATTGCACACCGTAGATCTCGCCCAGGTCGTCTTCGCCCTGGCGGAAGGGGTTGGCCAGCCATTGGGCGTTTTCGTTGGCGTTCTGGTCCCAGACCTTGCAGCCCAGGGCGCGGAATTCGGCGGCGTTGTTCACCCCACGCAGGAAGCCGCACATCTCGCCGATGGCGGACTTGAAGGCCATCTTGCGGGTGGTGATCGCCGGGAAACCTTCCTTGAGGTCATAACGCAGCATCGCACCGGGAAAGCTGATGGTGTTCACGCCGGTGCGGTTGGCTTGCTTGGTGCCGTTCTTGATGACGTGGGCGACCAGATCGAGATATTGCTTCATGTATTACCTGTGTCCTTGAACCCGGGGCAAACGCTCCGGGGTTCGAATGTAGAGCGCGGCGAATCAGGCTGCCGGGGCAACCGGAGCGGCCGGGGCGCGGTGATAAGCCAGCCAGATCAGGAACAGCCCGCCGACGATCATCGGTACGCACAGCACCTGACCCATGGTCAGCCAGTTCCAGGCCAGATAGCCCAGTTGCGCGTCCGGCACGCGGACGAATTCGACGATGAAACGGAAGATGCCATAGAACAGCGCAAACATCCCGGATACCGCCATGGTCGGCCGCGGCTTGCGCGAGAACAACCAGAGAATGACGAACAGTGCCACGCCTTCCAGCGCGAACTGGTACAGCTGCGACGGGTGGCGCGGCAACTGCGACGGGTCGCTGAATGCCGGGAAGACCATGGCCCACGGCACGTCGGTCGCCTTGCCCCACAATTCGGCGTTGATGAAGTTGCCGATACGCCCGGCCCCCAGGCCAATCGGCACCATGGGCGCGACGAAGTCCATCAGTTGGAAGAACGACTTGCCGTTCTTCTTACCGAACCACAACGCCGCCAGCATCACGCCGATAAACCCGCCATGGAACGACATGCCGCCCTTCCACACTTCGAAAATCAGCGTCGGATTGGCCAGGTAAGCGTTCAGGTCGTAAAACAGCACATAACCCAGACGGCCACCGAGAATCACGCCCATCGACATCCAGAAGACCATGTCGGAGAGCTTTTCCTTGGTCCAGGTCGGGTCGAAGCGGTTCAACCTGCGCGACGCCAGCAGCCAGGCACCACCAATGCCGACCAGGTACATCAGGCCGTACCAGTGGATTTTCAGCGGGCCAATGGCCAGGGCCACCGGGTCAATCTGCGGGTAAGGCAGCATTGCGACTCCTCGTTAGAGTTGAAACTTAAAATTCCTGGCGCGACCGTGTCACGCCAGGATTAAGCCAGGATTGCGCCGCGCGTCAGAGCAGGAAGCTCAGCCCCACGCACAACAGCAAAACGGCAAACAGTCTTTTCAGCAACCGCGGCGACAGCCGGTGGGCCAGTCGCGCACCGAAGCGGGCGAACAGCATGCTGGTCAGGGCAATGCCCAGCAGCGCCGGCAGATAAATGAACCCCAGACTATGAGCGGGTAACAGGGGGTCATGCCAGCCCAGAATCATGAAACTCAATGCACTGGCCAACGCGATCGGCAGGCCGCAGGCCGATGAAGTGGCCACTGCTTGCTGCATCGGCACGCTGCGCCAGGTCAGGAACGGCACGGTCAGCGAGCCGCCACCAATGCCGAAAATCGCCGACGCCCAGCCAATCACGCTGCCGGCCAGGGTCAGGCCGACCTTGCCGGGAACGGTTCGACTGGCCTTGGGCTTGAGCTCCAAGGCCATCTGCACCGCGATCACCAGGGCGAACACACCAATGATTTTCTGCAAGTTGGGGCCTGAGATCGCTTCGGCGGTCAGCGCCCCGAACCCGGCACCCAGGAGAATCCCCAAGGTCATCCAGAGAAAGATCGGCCAGCGCACCGCGCCTTTGCGCTGGTGCTCACGCACGGCGTTGATCGAGGTAAAGATGATCGTTGCCAGCGAGGTGCCGACGGCCAGGTGGGTCAGCACCGCCGCATCGAAGCCCTGCAAGGTGAAACTGAATACCAGCACCGGGACGATAATGATCCCGCCACCCACGCCAAACAGCCCGGCCAACACGCCTGCACAGGCGCCCAACACCAGATAGAGCAGAAATTCCATGACTGCACCCCCAAAATAAGTGCCGCATGGTAACGGATGCATGGGCCAAGGCTCCACTGTGCAAGGCGATGGATCGATGAGCGATGTCTGCGTAAAGTGAGTGAAAAACGCACAAGGACCACCTTATGTGCCTGATTGTTTTCGCCTGGCGCCCGGATCACCCCACGCCCCTGGTCGTCGCGGCCAACCGTGACGAGTTCTATGCCCGCCCCAGCCTGCCGCTGGCGCAATGGCCCGAAGCCCCGCAGGTGTACGCCGGCCGTGACCTGGAGGCCGGTGGCACCTGGCTGGGAGTCGGTGCCGATGGGCGCTTCGCCGCGTTGACCAATATCCGCAACCCGCACCAACCTGCGGCCCGCCGCTCGCGGGGTGAACTGGTGGCACGGTTTCTCACGGGCGAAATGCCGATTGCCGACTATTTGGCCGACGTTGTCGGCAGATCCGTGGAATATGCCGGGTTCAACCTGCTGGTCGGCAACCTGCATGAACTGTGGCACTTCAATGCCCTGCAGACCGCACCGACCCGGTTGGAAGCCGGAGTCTATGGACTGTCGAATGCCGGGCTGGATACGCCCTGGCCCAAGCTGCTCAAGGCCAGGGCAGCCCTGACCGAGGTGCTCGACGACCCCCAACCACAGGCACTGTTGGCACTGCTGGCTGACTCGCAAACCGCGCCGTTAGCCGACTTGCCGGACACCGGCGTGGGCCTGGCGACCGAAAGCCTGTTGTCCAGCGTGTTTATCGTCAGCCCCACGTATGGCACCCGGGCGAGTACCGCGCTGATTGTCCAGGCCGATGGTTCACGGTGGATGGTCGAGCGCAGTTTCGGGCCGTATGGCGGGCATTTGGGGGAGGTTGAGATCAGGGTCTAGATTGTTGCGCCCCATCGCGGGCAAGCGGCGCTCCGCTTGCCCACGAAGAAGCTGTCAGGACTTCAGAGAGTCTTGATCGCCGCCGGATTGATCATTCGCGCCAACCCGAGATTCTTCAGCGCCAGTTGCAGCGAGCTGTGGATCACTTGCGGGTTGTCGATGGTCATCAGTTCGGCCAGCAGATCCTTGGCCCAACTGAGGTTGATCTGGCGCAGCATCCACTTCACCTTCGGCAGGTTGGTGGCGTTCATCGACAGGCTGTCGAAGCCCATCGCCATCAACAGCACCGCGGCGGCCGGGTCGCCCGCCATCTCGCCGCAGATACTCACCGGCTTGCCTTCGGCATGGGCGTCGCGCACCACGGCTTGCAGGGCCTGCAGCACGGCCGGGTGCAGATAGTCGTAGAGGTCGGCTACCCGCGGGTTGTTCCGATCCACGGCCAGCAGGTACTGGGTCAGGTCATTGGAGCCGACCGACAGGAAGTCCACCTGCCGCGCCAGTTCCTTGGTCTGGTAGACCGCCGCCGGGATTTCGATCATCACGCCCACTGGCGGCATCGGCACATCGGTGCCTTCGTCGCGCACTTCACCCCAGGCCCGGTGGATCAGGTGCAGGGCTTCTTCCAGTTCATGGATACCGGAAATCATCGGCAGCAGGATGCGCAGGTTATCCAGGCCTTCGCTGGCCTTGAGCATCGCGCGGGTTTGTACCAGGAAGATTTCCGGGTGGTCGAGGGTGACGCGGATCCCGCGCCAGCCAAGGAAGGGGTTGTCTTCCTTGATCGGGAAATATGACAGTGCCTTGTCGCCGCCGATGTCCAGGCTGCGCATGGTCACCGGTTGCGGGTGGAAGGCGGCGAGTTGCTCGCGATAAATCGCCAGCTGCTCCTTTTCACTCGGGAAACGCTGATTGATCATGAACGGCACTTCGGTGCGGTACAGACCCACCCCTTCGGCGCCGCGCTTTTGCGCCCGCGCCACATCCGCCAGCAGACCGGTGTTCACCCACAACGGCATGCGGTGCCCGTCGACCGTCACGCACGGCAGGTCGCGCAGCGCATCCAGGCCCAGGGCCAGTTGCTTCTCTTCCTCGACCACGTCGGCGAACTGCTTGCGCAGCACGTCGCTGGGGTTGGTGTAGACCTCGCCGTGGTAGCCGTCGACGATCATCTGGATGCCGTCGACCTTGGAGTACGGCAAGTCGACCAGGCCCATCACCGTCGGGATGCCCATGGCACGCGCCAGGATCGCCACGTGGGAGTTGCCGGAACCCAATACCGAGACCAACCCCACCAGCTTGCCTTCCGGCACCTCGCCGAGCATGGCCGGCGTCAGTTCCTCGCTGATCAGGATGGTGTTGTCGGGGTAGACCAGGGTCTGCTGGCGCTCTTCCTGCAAATAGGCAAGCAGGCGACGCCCCAGGTCCTTGACGTCCGAGGCCCGCTCACGCAGGTAGGCGTCGTCCATCAATTCGAAACGGTTGACGTGATCGGTGACCACCTGGCGCAGCGCGCCCTGGGCCCACTGGCCGGTCTTGATCACGGTGGTGACTTCGCTGCCCAGCGAGGCATCGTCGAGCATCATCAGGTAGACGTCGAACAAGGCGCGCTCTTCGGGGCGCAATTGCGTGGCGAGCTTGGCGGACAACGCACGCATGTCGGCGCGCACGCCTTCGATGGCGGTCTTGAACAACTTGAGCTCAGCATCGATGTCGCTGATGGCCTTGTCGGGTACCACGTCCAGGTCAGCCGGTGGCAGCATGACCACCGCGGTACCGACCGCCGCACCCGGCGAGCCGGGTACACCGACGAACTTTGCTTCCTGAATACCCTTGCCCTGACGGCCCAGGCCACGGATCGAACCGGTGGCCTCGGCATGGGCGATAACGCCCGCGAGCTGGGCGCTCATGGTCACGAGGAAGGCTTCCTCGCCTTCGTCGAACTGACGTCGCTCTTTTTGCTGGATGACCAACACGCCCACGACGCGGCGGTGGTGAATGATCGGCGCACCGAGGAACGAGGCATAACGCTCCTCGCCGGTTTCGGCGAAGTAGCGATAGCGCGGGTGGCCCGCGGCGTTCTCGAGGTTAAGGGGTTCTTCACGCGTGCCGACCAGGCCGACCAGACCTTCGTTGGGCGCCATGCTGACCTTGCCGATCGAGCGCTTGTTCAAGCCCTCGGTGGCCATCAGCACGAAACGGTTGGTCTCGGGGTCCAGCAAGTAGACCGAGCAGACCTGGCTGCCCATGGCCTCTTTGACGCGCAACACAATAATCCCCAACGCCGCCTTGAGATCCTTGGCGGAGTTAACTTCCTGGACGATCTTGCGCAGCGTATTGAGCATGGCTCGGGGTCGAACTCCGTCGTCAGTCGCGCGTTAAAAGGCGCGGGGCAAGCTCTTTGAGAGCGCGGCGATACACCTCGCGCTTGAATGTCACCACCTGGCCCAACGGATACCAATAACTGACCCAGCGCCAGCCATCGAATTCCGGTTTACCGGTCAAATCCATCCGCACCCGCTGCTCGTTGGAGACCAGGCGCAGGAGAAACCATTTCTGTTTCTGGCCGATGCACAGCGGTTGGCTGTGGGTCCTGACCAGACGTTGCGGCAAACGATAGCGCAACCAGCCGCGAGTACAGGCGAGAATTTCAACATCTTCGCGCTCCAGACCCACTTCTTCGTTCAACTCGCGATACAAGGCGTCTTCCGGCGTCTCCTGGGGATTGATACCTCCCTGGGGAAACTGCCAGGCATCTTGATTGATACGGCGAGCCCAAAGCACCTGGCCGGCATCATTCGTCAGAATGATCCCGACATTGGGGCGGAAACCATCGGGGTCGATCACGGCAACAACCTCGCAAACGCATGTCGCCGCATTGTTCCACAAAGCTTGTTAAGGCGGCAACGAAGCTTCCTACCTTATGTGCACTCTTGTGAAAAGACCGTATTCTTGTCGCCTTTTTACAGACTTTTCAGCGGGTAACTGCAATGCGCCTGGCTTTATTCGACCTGGACAACACACTTTTGGGCGGCGACAGCGACCACGCATGGGGCGACTACCTGTGCGAACGGGGCTTGCTCGACGCCGTCGCCTACAAGACACGCAACGACGCGTTCTATCAGGACTACCTGGCCGGCAAGCTGGATAACGCCGCCTACCTGAACTTCTGCCTGGAAATCCTCGGCCACACCGAGATGCACCAGTTGCAGGAATGGCACCGCGACTACATGCGCGATTGCATCGAACCGATCATGCTGCCCAAGGCCATCGAGTTGTTGGCCAAACACCGTGCCGCCGGTGACAAGCTGGTGATCATCACCGCCACCAACCGGTTCATCACCGGGCCTATTGCCGAGCGCCTGGGGGTTGAAACCCTTATCGCCACCGAATGCGAGATGCAGGACGGTCGCTACACCGGGCGCAGTACCGATGTACCCTGCTTCCGTGAAGGCAAGGTGACACGCCTGAATCGCTGGCTGGAGGAGACCGGGTTGACGCTGGAAGACAGCTACTTCTATAGCGACTCGATGAACGATCTGGCGTTGCTGGAGGAAGTGGCCAACCCGGTTGCCGTGGACCCGGACCCGAACCTGCGGGCCGAGGCCGAGAAGCGTGGCTGGCCGGTGATCACTCTGCGCGACTGACAACGCCACCCCTGTAGGAGCAGCCGGTCGACGCTCGAGCGCTCGCGATGGTCGTTAACGATTATGCGGGGCGCCTGCCCCCCCGCAACGACCTTGAGTTTTTCGCGAGCGCGCTCGCTCCTACACTGGCTTGGCGCCCATCAGCCCGGCAATAGCGATCAAGCAGACGAAGCTGACCAGCGCCAGCGCAAAGGTAAACCTGCCCACGCTACCCGGCGCCTTGCGCAGCTTGTTCAGCCGCACCAGCAACCAGAACCAGGCCAGCGCCGCCACGGTGTAGAGCACACTGGAGGCCAGCAGCCAGGTCTGTCCCAGCGGCCAGCCGATCAAGTGCACCATCCACCAGCCGGTGAATGGCATGCTCAGCAAGGCCAGCCCCATCAACAGCCAGACGAACACCCGTGGCCGTTGCAACGTACGGCTTCCCGCCGTTGCGTCGCCGTTACGCCGGGTACGCCAGACCCAGATCCCCAGGCCCAGCGCGCACGCCAGCAGCACGACCGTCGCGACCATGTGCGCAGCCTTCAGGGCCGTTAACGTTTCCATTGTCCGATTTCCTTATGTTCTGCCCATCAACGTAGCCGTTCAGCCAAGAAACAACTGATAGGCCGGGTTGTCGCTTTCATCCCAGTAGGGATAACCGATTTCTGCCAGCGCCGCCGGCACCAGATGACGCTCGTCATGGGGGACCTGCAAGCCGGCGACCACACGCCCGTCCGCCGCACCGTGGTTACGGTAATGGAACATCGAGATGTTCCAGCGCCCGCCGAGCTTGCTGAGGAAGTTGAACAGCGCCCCCGGACGCTCTGGAAACTCGAAGCGCAGCACCACTTCATCGACCACATGGGCCGCGCGACCGCCCACCATGTGCCGGATGTGCAACTTGGCCAGCTCGTTGTCCGTCAGGTCGAGTACCGGGAAGCCCTGCTCGGTCAGGCTGGCAAGCAGCGCGCTGCGCGGATCGCTTTCCGGGTGCGTCTGCACGCCGACGAAAATGTGCGCTTCGCTGCCGGTGTTGTAGCGGTAGTTGAACTCGGTGATCTGGCGTTTACCGATGGCCTCGCAGAACGCCTTGAAGCTGCCCGGCTTCTCCGGAATGGTCACGGCGATGATCGCTTCGCGGCCTTCCCCCAGCTCGGCGCGCTCGGCCACATGGCGCAAACGGTCGAAGTTGACGTTGGCACCGGAGTCGATGGCCACCAGGGTCTGCCCGGTAACGCCCCGCAACTCTACGTACTTCTTGATCCCGGCCACACCCAGGGCACCGGCAGGCTCGGTGATCGAACGGGTGTCGTCGTAGATATCCTTGATCGCCGCGCAGATCTCGTCGGTGCTGACGGTAATGACTTCATCGACGTAGTCTTTGCAGATATCGAACGTGTGCTGGCCGATCTGGGCAACCGCCACGCCATCGGCAAAGAGGCCCACGGTCGGCAACACCACCCGCTCACCGGCGGCCATGGCCGCTTGCAGGCAATTGGAGTCATCCGGCTCGACGCCGATGATCTTGATGTCCGGGCGCAAGTACTTCACGTAGGCGGCAATCCCGGCGATCAGGCCACCACCACCGACGGGAACGAAGATCGCATCCAGCGGCCCCGGGTGCTGGCGCAGAATTTCCATCGCCACCGTGCCCTGCCCGGCGATGGTGTGCGGATCGTCGTAAGGGTGGATGTAGACGTAGCCCTTTTCATCGACCAGCTTCAGCGAAAAAGCCAGGGCCTCCGGGAAGGAATCCCCGTGCAACACCACTTTGCCGCCGCGCGAGCGCACGCCTTCGACCTTGATCTCCGGGGTGGTCTTGGGCATGACGATGGTCGCCTTCACACCCAGCACCTTGGCCGCCAGGGCCAGGCCCTGGGCATGGTTGCCCGCCGACGCGGTGACCACGCCACGCGCTCGCTCTTCATCGCTCAACTGGGTCAGCTTGTTATAAGCGCCGCGAATCTTGAACGAGAACACCGGCTGCAAGTCTTCGCGCTTGAGCCAGATCGTGTTGCCCAGCCGCTCGGAGAGCTGGCGGGCAGTCTGCAATGGGGTTTCTACGGCAACGTCATAAACGCGCGAGGTGAGGATCTTTTTGACGTACTGTTCGAGCATCGGAAAGCATCACTGAGCGAGTTGGGCAGGGTCAAAGAGTCTAACCCGGCTTTTGGCCGCACGACCACACGAATCCAGAGGTTTTGGCCCGGCATGGCGCTATAATGCCGGCCTTCTGTCCTCCCTTATGGCACCTCGGAGCCCGCATGACCCAGGATCAACTCAAACAGGCAGTGGCGCAGGCCGCAGTCGATTTCATCCTTCCTAAACTCGACGACAAGAGCATCGTCGGGGTCGGCACCGGCTCCACCGCCAATTGCTTCATCGATGCGCTGGCCCTGCACAAGGGTGCATTCGATGGCGCCGTCGCCAGCTCCGAAGCCACCGCCGCGCGCCTCAAAGGCCACGGGATTCCGGTGTACGAGCTGAACACCGTCAGCGACCTGGAGTTCTACGTCGACGGCGCCGATGAAAGCGACGAGCACCTGAACCTGATCAAGGGCGGCGGCGCGGCCCTGACCCGCGAGAAGATCGTGGCGGCCGTGGCCAAGACCTTCATCTGCATCGCCGATGCCAGCAAGCTGGTGCCGGTACTGGGCAACTTCCCGCTGCCGGTCGAAGTGATTCCAATGGCCCGCAGCCACGTAGCCCGTGAGCTGGTGAAGCTGGGCGGCGACCCGGTTTACCGTGAAGGCGTGTTGACCGACAACGGCAACATCATCCTCGACGTGTTCAACATGCAGATCACCAACCCGGTGGAGCTCGAGACGCAAATCAATGCCATCGTCGGCGTGGTCACCAACGGTTTGTTCGCGGCGCGTCCGGCGGATCTGTTGCTGCTGGGTACCAGCGAAGGCGTGAAAACCCTGCGCGCTGAGTAAATCCAACGCAAATCAGTGTGGGAGCGAGCAAGCCCGCTCCCACCGGTGTTTTGGGGTGTTTGTCAGTTCTGCGCGGGCTTCTTGAACACGTAAAACAGATTCGGCTCACTCACCAGATACAGGGTGCCATCGTCATCCATGGCGATCCCCTCCGCTTGCGGCACGGTCTTTTGCAAGCCCTGACGCCCCTTGCTCAGCGACATCGTGCTCAACGGCCGACCGTCGATATCCAGCTCCAGAATTAGCCGCGACTCATCCGACAGCGCCAGCAAGTGGCCGCTGCGCTCGTCGTATTGCAGGCTCGAGAGGTCACGCACAAACATCCCGGCATCGCGCTTGGGGTTGTTGACCACGTGAACGGCATAGGACTTTTCCGGATCGAAGTGCGGAAAGCCCTGCACTTCATAGATCAGCATCGGGTCGCGCTCCTTGGCGACAAACAGGCGCTTGCCCTTGGAGTCGTAGGCCAGGCCTTCAAACCCCTTGTTCCGAGTCATGTGCACGCCCAGGGTCATCTGCTCGGCATCGGCGGCATCGAGGAACGTCGTGCCGTCCTCCAGGTGAATCTTGATCAGGCGCTGCTGACGCTCATCGCTGATCACATAGGTGTCGGCGCTGATGAACTCCACCGCCTCCGGGTCGCCAAACCCCACCAGCGCCACGCGGCGCAGGATTTGCCCATCGAGGGACATCTCGATCAGCTCGGAATTCTGATTGGTCACGGTGAACAGGCTTTTACGCACCGGATCAAAGGTCAGTGCCGAAACATCATCGTCCAGCCCGTCGATCACCTTCGCCTCGATCACCACCTGGTAGTCATTGAGCGCCATGGACTGTTCACTGAGCGGGTGCAACCAGGCCTGCAGGTTGAACCAGGTACGCTCGTAAAGGCGGTAGTACTGACCCAGCACACCCAATGCCAGCACGGCGGCGATCAACATAATCAAGGCAAGGGATTTGGGGCGGGCTAGTCGGCGCATTCAGGCTGCTCAAAAAACGAATCGGGAGGATGAAATATCACGCCTTGATGAATTCAAGCTTAATGGCCATGGGGTTGCAGCCACAACCGGACGGCGCGCAGGGGTCGTTTTCAGGAAAGGACGCAGCAAACAGCCAGGTCAATAGATCGCAGGCAGCGCCAGCTCCAAAGGGAGGCGGCGCAGCTGGCGACCGTGGTTCAGCGAACGCTGCTGGTAAAGCTACCGGCGCCTGGAAGCTCCAGCACCAGTTCGTCACCGACATTCAGCGGGCCCACGCCCACCGGCGTACCGGTCAGGATCACGTCACCGGCCTGCAGCGAGAAGCAGCCGGCCATGTGCTGGATCATCGGCACGATCGGGTTGAGCATGGCGCTGCTGTTGCCATCCTGGCGAACTTCGCCATTGATGGTCAGGCGGATGCCAATGTCGCTCAGGTCGGCAAAGGTGCTGCTGACCACGAACGGCGCCAGTACACAGGCGCCATCGAAACACTTGGCGATTTCCCACGGCAGGCCCTTGGACTTGAGCTCGGCCTGCTTGTCGCGCAGGGTCAGGTCCAGCGCGGGGGCAAACCCGGAAATCGCATCCAGCACTTCCTCACGACTCGGCCGGGTCGACAGCGGCTTGCCGATCAGCACCGCGATTTCCGCTTCGTAGTGCACCGACCCGCGATCGACCGGAATGGCAAAACCCCCGTCCAACGGCACCACGCAGCTGCCTGGCTTGATGAACAGCAACGGCTCGGTCGGCACCGGGTTGTCCAGTTCCTTGGCGTGCTCGGCGTAATTGCGCCCGATACACACCACTTTCCCGACCGGGAAATGAATACGTGTACCGTCGACATATTGGTGCTGATAGCTCATTACCGACTCCTGCCTTAGTGATTCTTCAGGTACGACCCCTTCAAACAGCGAAGATTTTGCCCGGGTTCATGATGCCATTCGGGTCGAACACCGCCTTGACGGCCTTCATGTACTCGATCTCGACCGGGGAGCGGCTGTAGGTCAAGTAATCGCGCTTGGTCATGCCCACGCCGTGCTCGGCGGAAATCGAACCGTTGTACTTCTCGACGGTTTCGAACACCCACTTGTTCACCGTTGCGCACTTGGCGAAGAACTCGTCCTTGCTCAGGTTATCCGGCTTGAGGATGTTCAGGTGCAGGTTGCCATCGCCGATGTGGCCGAACCAGACGATTTCGAAGTCCGGGTAGTGTTCACCGACAATCGCGTCGATTTCCTTCAGGAATGCCGGCACTTTCGACACGGTGACCGAAATGTCGTTCTTGTACGGTGTCCAGTGGGAAATGGTCTCGGAGATGTACTCGCGCAGCTTCCACAGGTTTTGCAGTTGCGATTCGCTCTGGCTCATCACGCCGTCCAGCACCCAGCCTTCCTCGACGCAGTGTTCGAAGGTTTCCAGGGCGTGGTTGGCCACTTCCTCAGTGGTCGCTTCGAATTCCAGCAGCGCGTAGAACGGGCAATCGGACTCGAAAGGGGCCGGCACGTCGCCACGCGCCAGGACTTTGGCCAGGGCCTTGTCGGAGAAGAATTCGAAGGCGGTCAGGTCGAGCTTGCTCTGGAACGCGTGCAGCACCGGCATGATCGAGTCGAAGTCGGCGGTGCCGAGCACCATGGCAGTGAGGTTTTTCGGTGCGCGATCCAGGCGCATGGTCGCTTCGACCACGAAACCCAGGGTGCCCTCGGCACCGATGAACAGCTGACGCATGTCGTAGCCGGTGGCGTTCTTGATCAGGTCGCGGTTCAGTTCCAGCAGGTCGCCCTTGCCGGTGACCACTTTCATGCCGGCCACCCAGTTACGGGTCATGCCGTAGCGAATGACCTTGATCCCGCCGGCATTGGTACCGATGTTGCCGCCAATCTGGCTGGAACCCGCAGACGCGAAATCCACCGGGTAGTACAGGCCTTTTTCTTCGGCCACGTTCTGCAAATGCTCTGTGACCACACCCGGCTGACAAACAGCGGTGCGATCGGTCAGGTTCACGTCGAGGATCTGGTTCATGTAGTCGAAGGACACGACCACTTCGCCGTTGGCCGCCACCGCCGCAGCGGAAAGCCCGGTACGCCCGCCGGACGGCACCAGTGCGACCTTGTGCTCATTGGCCCAGCGCACAATGGCCTGGACCTGCTCCGTGGTCTTGGGAAACACGATGGCCATCGGGGCCGGGGCGAAATGCTTGGTCCAATCCTTACCGTAAGCATTCAGGGAGTCGGCATCGGTCAACACCTTGCCAGGCTCAACCAGGGTCTTCAGCTCATCAATCAGGGCAGGATTGGTCATCGACAGAACTCTCGAACAATTCATGGTCATCCTGAGAACGCTTCACGTCGCAGGAATGAGTGTTTAGCGGGGTGCATATGCTAGCATACCGACCCCGCAGGGTAGTGCCCAAAGGCTGTTCTGCGGCGACGGCTTTCCTGCCGTCCGGGTCAGCATCTGTTGACCATTTCCTGCCATTTATCTCCGGGATACAGGTTTACGCAGATGAGCAAGACTTCTCTCGATAAGAGCAAGATCAAGTTCCTTCTTCTCGAAGGCGTCCACCAATCGGCTGTCGACGTCCTCAAGGCGGCGGGCTACACCAGCATTGAGTACCTCACAGGTTCTCTGCCGGAAGCCCAGCTCAAGGAAAAGATCGCCGATGCGCACTTCATCGGTATTCGCTCTCGCACTCAACTGACCGAAGAAATCTTCGATCACGCGAAGAAACTGGTCGCTGTGGGCTGTTTCTGCATCGGCACCAACCAGGTCGACCTCAGCGCTGCCCGCGAGCGTGGTATCGCGGTGTTCAACGCTCCGTACTCCAACACCCGCTCCGTCGCCGAGCTGGTGCTGGCCGAAGCGATCCTGCTGCTGCGCGGCATCCCGGAGAAAAACGCTTCCTGCCACCGTGGCGGCTGGATCAAGAGCGCGGCCAACTCCTTCGAAATCCGGGGCAAGAAGCTGGGCATCGTCGGTTACGGCTCGATCGGTACCCAACTGTCGGTCCTGGCCGAAGGCCTCGGTATGCAGGTGTACTTCTACGACACCGTGACCAAGCTGCCACTGGGTAACGCCACCCAGGTCGGCAACCTGCACGAGTTGCTGGGCATGTCTGACATCGTGACCCTGCACGTACCGGAAACCGCGGCTACCCAGTGGATGGTCGGCGAGAAGGAAATCCGCGCCATCAAGAAGGGCGGGATCCTGATCAACGCCGCTCGCGGCACCGTGGTCGAGCTGGACGCCCTGGCGGACGCGATCAAGGACAAGCACCTGATCGGCGCGGCCATCGACGTATTCCCGGTGGAGCCACGCTCCAACGACGAAGAGTTCGAAAGCCCGCTGCGTGGCCTGGACAATGTGATCCTGACCCCGCACATCGGCGGTTCTACCGCTGAAGCGCAGGCCAACATCGGCCTGGAAGTAGCCGAGAAGCTGGTCAAGTACAGCGACAATGGTACGTCGGTGTCCTCGGTCAACTTCCCGGAAGTGGCCCTGCCGGCTCACCCTGGCAAGCACCGTTTGCTGCACATCCACGAGAACATCCCGGGTGTGATGAGCGAGATCAACAAGGTCTTCGCCGAAAACGGTATCAACATTTCCGGTCAGTTCCTGCAGACCAACGAGAAAGTCGGCTACGTCGTGATCGACGTCGATGCCGAGTACTCGGACCTGGCGCAAGAGAAGCTGCAGCACATCAAAGGCACCATCCGTAGCCGGGTGCTGTTCTAAGAGCAGCTGCAAGCGGCAAGTCGAGTTCGCCTTTGCTTTAACCTGAGGCTTACAGCTTGCCGTTATGAAAAAGGGAGCCCCCCCATCGGGGCTCCCTTTTTTCATTCCACCGTGACGGTGATTTTTTCCGAAAGGATCGGCGGGTCGAACGGCATGTGGTTCTTGTCCCCCAACTCCAGTTGCAAGGTGTGCTTGCCAGGCGCCAGGGTCACTTCGGTTTCGGTCTGGGCCTTGCCGAAGTGGATGTGCTGGGCGTCCGCCGGAATCGGCAGGTTCTCGGCCGGCAGCTTGTCGACGTCGATCAGCAAATGGTGGTGCCCGGTGTGAGGGGTTTGATCACCCGCCGGAGCCAGGGAAATGTCACTGACACCGAACTTGACTTTAAAGGTCTTGGCCACGGTATCGCCGTTGACCGGGGTGACGATAAATACTTGCGCGTCCTGCGGTGCCTGGGTGCGTGGGATATCCGCCGCACTGGCCAGCATCGAAGCACTGAGCATCAAACCCGCCAGGGCTGCACGAGACAAAAAGGTTTTCATTCTTTTCTCCATTTTTCCGCTTAATCTCTACGAATGGGACAACTTCGTAGCAATTCGTTGTCGAAGGACCTCAACACCATAGCAAAGCGAGCCGCAACAGCGCGTCGCCTATAAATAATTCAAGGAGTGACCATGCGTTTTCTGCCTGGCCTGATCATGTTGCTACCCCTTCTGAGCCCTTTGGCTCACGCCGAACTGATCGATGAAGTCAATGACCGCGGCGAACTGCGCATTGCACTTGAAGCCAATACGCCACCGTTCAACTTCAAGGAAGACGGCAAGCTGACCGGTTTCGAAGTCGAACTCGGCCAACTGCTGGCCAGCGAGCTGGATGTGCGCGCCGATTTCGTCGTCACCGATTCCACCGACCTGCTGCCGGGCGTTGAAAGCGGCAAGTACGACGTCGCGATCAATCACATAGCACTGACCCCGGAGCTCAAGGATCGTTTCGACTTCAGCGAACCTTATAGCTATTCGAGTGCACAATTGATCGTTCGCCAGGAAGAACAGCGCCCGCTCGGCTCATTGCTGGCGCTCAAGGGACAGGCCCTGGGCGTTGCGCAAGGCAGTCAGTTCGTCGATCAGGCGCGCAGCGTCGAGGGCATTGACCTGCGCAGCTACCCCGACGCACAACAACCGCTCAAGGACGTGGCGGACAAACAGCTCGACGCGGCCATCAGTGATCGCCTGTTGATTCCCTACGCCATTCGCGACAGCCGCTTGCCCGTCAAGGAAGGGGCCAGGGTCGGTCCGACCCTGAGCCTGGCGATTCCGTTTCAAAAGGGTAACCCGGCCTTCCAGGCCGGCATCGACCGAGCGTTGCAACGGCTCAAGGCAGACGGCCGGTTGATGAAACTGTCGGAAAAGTGGTTCGGCATGGACGCGAGCCAGCCGCCAAAACTGTAAGAGCTCGAGATCCTCGCCACAGGTTATGCGCTTGATGTCAGTCCAGCGCAGACAACGCGATTGCTGCCTCGGCCAGTTGCAACTCACTGAACACCCGCACGCCATGACGGGTCAACAAGGCTGCGGTGACCCCCTCGCCGCTGACCTTGACCCCGCTGAAGGTCCCGTCATAGGTCAGCAGGTTACCGCAGGACGGGCTGTTGGCCTTGAGCACGGCGATGCGGATGCCGTGCTGTTGCACCAATTCCAGTGCCTGGCGCGCGCCCGACAGGAACGCATCACTGACGTCCTCGCCCTCAGTCGTGATTACCCGGGCCGTACCCTCAAGCACCTGGACACCCTGGCCGCCGGGAATCTCCGCCGCTGCCCGAGGCGTCGGCAAGCCGCCGGCGACTTCCGGGCACAAGGCGATCACCCGACCTTCGGCGATCCACTGCTCCAGCTGATTGAACGGCCCGCTGGCGCCACCGTCGTAACGGACGCGGTGCCCCAGCAAACAACGGCTCACAAGGATTTTTTGCATGATCAGAACGGCTCGTTGCCCCGCCGGCGAAACCAGCCGGTCAATGACAGGCGTTCGCGGGTCGCGGGCAGGACTTCATGGGGCACTTCGCCTGACAGGAATACCACCAGACAGCCACCCGTGGGCACCACATCATGCTCGGCGTCCTCCTCCAGGTACATCCGCAACTGACCGCCATGTTCCGGCAACCAGGCATCGTTGAGGTAGATCACCGCCGAGACCATGCGCCGGTCGTCGTCGCGAAAACGGTCGACATGCTTGAGGTAGAACGCCCCGGGCGGGTACAGGGCGAAATGGCTTTCGAAATCCTCAAGGCCCAGAAACAAGCCGCGGTTCAATGCCTCGCGCAGGCTGTCCATCAAACCCAGATAGCGGTCGCAGGCCTCGGCTTGCCCGGGCTCCAGCCACTGAATGTGATCGCCACGGATACCTTCGCGAATCTCCGAGAACGGCCCGCGCCCTACCGCCGCCGGCGCCAGTTCACCCTCGGCCGCACGCTTGCGGCATTCAGCCGCCAGCTCGGTGGTCAGACCCTGAGGCAAGAAAATAGCCTGCTGCGACCAGCCGCGTGCAGCCAGGTCGTCAACGATACGTAACAGCAGCGGGTGATCAGAGGGTATGTGCATGGCGCGCATAGTATTCCTGCGCCAGCAAATCCGACAGCACCGCATAGCGGAGGATCGTCGGATAAGCAGACGATCCTGATACGAATTCTCGACAACCTGTGTCTGGCCCCGGAGAATAGTCGCCTGCCGACAGGAGTCCTTATGCGCCGTTTGCTTTTTTCACTGTTGATGCTCTGCACTTTTCCCGCTTGGGCAGACGGCCACGACCAGTTATACAAGGTCGCCGGTTGGCCAGAGCAGCGAGCGCATTTTAACGATGCCCTGACCGCCGCCCAGCAGCGCTACCAAAATAGTTTGCCGCCAGCGGTATTCCAAGCGCTGGTCAATAACAGCAATCAACGCTTTGCGCCGCAGGCCATGGATCGCCGCGCCGAAGCGCAACTGCGTAAAAACCTCCCGGATCCGAAACCGGCACTAGCCTTCTTCCAGTCACCCCTGGGGCGCAAGATCATCGCCGCCGAGTTGCTCGCGACCCGCCGCGACCAGTTGGCGAAAAACGCCAAGGGCCTGCCGAAAATGGAAGCCAGCGACACTCGCCAGTTGATCATCGGGCACTTGGCCCAGGCCCTGCCCGCGCGCGAAGCCGGTGCCGAAGTCAGCCTGGCAATCGCCGGCGTGGCGGCGGACAGCCTGAGCCAGATGATTCCCGGCCTGCTCGGCGGCGGCCAGGCCCAAGGCATGTTGAACGGCCAGCGCCAGCGCTTGATGGAACAGATTGGCAGCGATCTGAACAACACCTTGCTCTACGTGTATCGCGACCTGTCCGATCCGGAGCTTGAAGAATTCGCCACGTTCGCCGAGTCGCCACAAGGCAAGGCTTACTACCAGGCGGCACTGGCGGCGATTCGCGCGGGGTTGGCAGTGGGCCAGAGTACCTCGAGCCTCAACCCGTAATCTTCGGTGCCTGGACGATCGCTTTCGGCGAATCGCAACAGGCGCTAACGATTCCAGCCCTTCATCCGCTTGGTCAAAAACCCGAAATACTCCTGGCGCAACGCCTGGGTTTCGTTCGCCAGATGATGGCGGGCCTCGGGCAGTTTCAACACCTGCGGGCGTTCGAACTTGCCTGCCAGTACCTCAAGGTTGTGCTGCCAATCCACCGTCATGTCTGACTGCCCCTGCACGATCAACGGCGTACGACTGCTGCGTGGGGCCGCTTCGATGCGCTTGATCCAGCTCGCTAGCGCCCCGACCCAGGCGGTCGGCAAGCGTTGTGGCTGCAGCGGGTCGGCCTGCAGAAAGGGCAAGAACGTCGGGTCGTTGGAGTTCTCGCTGAAACGTCGGGCGATGCCTTTGACGAACGGCTTGAGCAGGTAATAACTGAACTGCGACCAGCCCCAGGCCCGTGGCCGCACCAGGGGTGACAGCAGAATCACCTGGCCCTGGGCCGGACTGTTCGCACCCTGATTGAGCACATGATCAATCACGATCGCCCCGCCGGTACTCTGCCCACACAGATGCCACGGCTGTGGCAGGCCAACGGATCGCGCCTCGGCGAACACCCCTTGCAGCGTGTCCTGGTACTCGGCGAAATCCCGGATGCTGGCACGCTCGCCGCTGGACAAACCGTGCCCCGGCAAGTCGCAAGCGATCACGGCAAAACCCTGATCCAGTGCCCACTCGATCACATGCCGGTACAGCCCGGTGTGATCGTAGAAGCCGTGAAACAGAAACAGCGTCGCCTTCGCCCCCTCGGGCCACCAGAGCTGGCTGACCAGTTCATAACCGTCCACCTCGAAACGGCCAAGCCCCGTGCGCAGCGTGCGCCCCGGGAAATCCAGCCCGTAGAAATTCCGGTAGGCCCGGGCCTCCACCGACAGCGGCTGCGCCTGTGCCAGGGGCCGCAGGCTGGCGCGCAGGTGATCGGGATCGAAGGTGGCAGGCATGGCGGGTTTCCAGGCAAAGCGCGGAGCGCGAAACAGACTTTATGGGCCTGCGATATTCATCTGTCGTGGCAAGCATGGCAAGCTACGCCACCTTCAAGGATGGTTTCGTATGCGCCCGCACTCCCGCACGACATTGCTTGCCGCCCTGCTCGCCCTGATATGCGCCGGCGTGCTGTGGGCGGCGTACGACTGGTTTCAGGGGCGCTACCTGCGGGCATTCAGCTCGCACACGGCGGTGTTTTCCGGCGACCCCTTGCGTCTTCCCGAGCACCTGGCCGGCCCCGGCGCGATTCGCGTCGTGCACTTCTGGGACCCGGCGTGCCCATGCAACGTCGGCAATCAACAGCACCTGGCCGAGCTGCTGACGCACTACGCCCCCCAAGGCGTGCAGTTCTACGCGGTCCAGAAACCCGGCAGCCAGGGGCAGTTGCCCGGCACCCTGAGCGGCCTGAAAACCCTGGAAATCCTCCCAGGCTCGGAACAGATCCCCGCCAGCCCGGCGGTGGCGATCTGGGATCGCAGCGGCAAACTGGCGTACTTCGGGCCTTACAGCGAAGGCCTGACGTGCAACTCGAGCAACAGCTTTATCGAACCCATCCTGCAAGCCCTCAGCGAAGACCGTCCCGTCAGCGCCACCCACACCCTGGCGGTGGGCTGCTATTGCCCGTGGGCCAGTGAACCGCAGTAGGGCATTCAGGACTTTTCAAGGTAGGTGATGCCCGACGCACAAGGTCTGTGCTAAATGTGATCGCCCTGGCTGGCGGCACCCATAAAAAGAACAAGGAGTTCCCATGAAACGCGTCCTGACCCTACTGGCTGTACTGCTTGCGGCCCTCATCGTCGGCGCTGGCTGGTACGTGTACAGCAAACAGCCTTCGCGCCAGGGCCTGGTGCAGTTGCAGCATCTGGAAGGGTCGGTGACGGTGCGTTACGACGAGCGCGGCGTGCCGCACATTCGCGCCGAAAGCGAACTCGACCTGTACCGCACCCTCGGCTATGTGCAGGCCCAGGACCGACTGTTCCAGATGGAAGCCATGCGCCGCCTGTCCCGGGGCGAACTGGCCGAAGTACTGGGTCCCAAGCTGCTCGACACCGACAAGCTGTTTCGCAGCCTGCGCATCCGTGAGCGCGCCGACAGCTATGTGGCCGCGCTCGACAAGCAATCCCCGGCGTGGAAGGCCCTGCAAGCCTACCTGGACGGGATCAACCAGTATCAGGACACTCACGCCGCACCGGTGGAGTTCGACGTGCTGGGCATCCGCAAGCGCCCGTTCACCGCGCAGGACAGCGTCAGCGTCGCCGGCTACATGGCCTACAGCTTTGCCGCGGCCTTTCGCACCGAACCGATACTGACCTACGTGCGTGATCAGTTGGGCCACGACTACCTGAATATCTTCGACCTCGACTGGCAGCCCAAGGGTGTGCTGGCCCAGCAGCACACCCCCAATGCCCCAGCCCTCAGCACCAGTGACTGGCAAGACCTCAATGCCATTGCCCGCCTGAGCGAGCAAGCGCTGGCCGACAACGGCCTGCCGCAATTCGAAGGCAGCAACGCCTGGGTGATTGCCGGCAACCACACCAAGAGTGGCAAGCCCTTGCTGGCCGGTGACCCGCACATTCGTTTCTCGACGCCGGCGGTGTGGTACGAGGCCCAGCTGTCGGCACCGGGCCTGGAACTCTACGGCCACCATCAGGCACTGGTGCCCTTCGCATTCCTGGGTCACAACCTGGACTTCGGCTGGAGCCTGACGATGTTCCAGAACGATGACCTCGACCTGATCGCCGAGAAGGTCAACCCGGACAATCCCAATCAGGTCTGGTACCACGACAAGTGGGTCGACCTGGTCACGACCGAGCAGCAGATTGCCGTGAAGGGCCAGGCGCCGGTCAACTTCACCCTGCGTCAGTCGCCCCACGGGCCGATCATCAACGACGTGCTCGGCGCCAACGCCGGCAAGACCCCGATCGCCATGTGGTGGGCGTTCCTCGACACCCAGAACCCGATCCTCGAAGGCTTCTACCAGCTCAATCGCGCCGACACCCTGGCCAAGGCCCGCGCCGCGTCCGCCAAGGTGCAGGCACCCGGGCTGAATATCGTCTGGGCCAACGCCAAGGGCGATATCGGTTGGTGGGCCGCGGCACAACTGCCCAAGCGTCCGGCCGGGGTCAAGCCAGGCTTCATCCTCGACGGCAGCACCCACCAGGCCGACAAAGAAGGCTTCTACCCGTTCAGCGCCAACCCGCAGGAAGAAAACCCGGCGCGCGGCTACATCGTCTCGGCCAACTTCCAGCCGGTCTCGCCGACAGGCATGGAGATTCCTGGTTACTACAACCTGGCCGACCGTGGCCAGCAGCTCAACCTTCAGCTCAGCGACAAGAACCTGAAGTGGGACATCGACGCCACCCAGAAACTGCAACTGGGCACCACCACTGGCTACGGCCCTCGCCTCCTGGCACCGCTGTTGCCGGTATTGCGTGACGTGGTCAGCGACCCGCAGGAGCGCAAATGGGTGGAACAACTGGCACTGTGGAAAGGCGACTACCCGCTGGAGTCCATCAGCGCCACGCTGTTCAACCAGTTCCTGTTCAACCTGGCCGACGGCGCACTGCATGACGAACTCGGCGACAGCTTTTTCGGCACCCTGCTCTCGACCCGGGTGATCGATGCCGCGCTGCCACGGTTGGCGGCGAACGCGGATTCGCCGTGGTGGGACAACCGCGCCACACCGGTCAGGGAAACCCGTGCCGACGTGGTCAAGGCCGCCTGGAATGCCAGCCTGGCGCACCTGAAAACCACCCTCGGCCCGGATGCCTCCCAATGGCAATGGGGCAAGGCCCATACCCTGACCCATAACCATCCGCTGGGCACGCAAAAGCCCCTGGAGCGCATCTTCGACGTCGGCCCGTTCGAGGCTCCCGGCACCCATGAGGTGCCGAACAACCTCTCGGCCAAGATCGGCCCCGCGCCGTGGCTCGTGACCTACGGCCCGTCGACCCGACGCATCATCGATTTCGCCGACCCCGCCCACGGCCTGACCATCAACCCGGTCGGCCAGAGCGGCGTGCCGTTCGACCCGCACTACGCCGACCAGGCCGAAGCCTATGTCGAAGGTATCTACCATCAAGCGCACTTCAGCGAAGAAGAAGTGACCGCCAATACCCGCAGCACCTTGAAACTGCTGCCGGCGCGGGGCGCGCAGTAGCGACTGAAAACCTGCAATCCCATGACATCGGATACGCCAGACCGAAGGCATAAAAAAACCTCGCTCCCGATGCCGGGAGCGAGGTTTTTTGTACAGCGGGCTTAAGCCGCTTCCGGTGCCTGGGCCCGGCGCACGTCCGGTTGTTTCCAGGAATCGGCGGCACTTTCCTCGATGGCTTGCTGAATTGCACGCTTGCGGTTTTCTTCGGCGCGACGGCTGAAGAACCAGACCAGGAAGGTCACGATCGATACCGCCAGCAGGATCAGGCTGGCCACGGCGTTGATCTCGGGCTTCACGCCCAGGCGCACCGCCGAGAACACTTCCATCGGCAGGGTGGTGGAACCTGGGCCGGAGACGAAGCTGGCGAGCACCAGGTCATCCAGGGACAACGCAAAGGACATCATGCCGCCCGCCGCCAGCGACGGCGCGATCATCGGGATGGTGATCAGGAAGAACACCTTCCACGGCTTCGCACCCAGATCCATGGCCGCCTCTTCGATGGACAGGTCCAGCTCGCGCAACCGCGCCGACACCACCACCGCCACATAGGCGGCGCAGAACGTGGTGTGGGCGATCCAGATGGTGACGATGCCACGCTCCTGCGGCCAGCCGATCATCTGCGCCATGGCCACGAACAGCAGCAGCAGCGACAGACCGGTGATCACTTCCGGCATTACCAGCGGCGCGGTCACCAGGCCACCGAACAGCGTGCGGCCCTTGAAGTGGGTAATCCGGGTCAGCACGAAGGCCGCCAGGGTGCCCAGGGCAACCGCTGCAATCGCGGTGTAGCAGGCGATTTCCAGCGAGCGCACCACCGAACCCATCAGCTGGGAGTTGTCCAGCAGGCCGACGTACCACTTGATCGACCAGCCGCCCCAGACCGTTACCAGTTTCGAGGCGTTGAACGAGTAGATCACCAAGATCAGCATCGGCAGGTAGATGAACAACAGGCCCAGCACCAGCATCAGGCTGGAGAAACGAAAGCGCTTCATTCTCTACCCTCCATTTCCTTGGCCTGACTGCGGTTGAACAGAATGATCGGCACAATCAGGATTGCCAGCATCACCACAGCCAAGGCAGACGCCACCGGCCAGTCACGGTTGTTGAAGAACTCTTGCCACAGCACTTTACCGATCATCAGGGTTTCCGGACCGCCCAGCAGTTCCGGGATCACGAACTCACCCACCACCGGGATGAACACCAGCATGCAGCCGGCAATGATGCCGTTTTTCGACAGCGGCACGGTGATCTTCCAAAAGCTGTTGAAGGTGCTCGAACCCAAGTCGGACGCGGCTTCCAGCAAGCTGGTGTCGTGCTTCACCAGGTTGGCGTAGAGCGGCAGGATCATGAACGGCAGGTAGGAATAGACCACGCCGATATAGACCGCCAGGTTGGTATTGAGGATCTGCAGCGGTTCGTCGATCCAGCCCATGGTCATCAGGAAGCCATTGAGCAGCCCGTTGTTGCTGAGGATGCCCATCCACGCGTACACGCGGATCAGGATCGCGGTCCAGGTCGGCATCATGATCAGCAGCACCAGCACGGTCTGCATTTCCTTGCGCGCACTGGCAATGGCATAGGCCATCGGGTAGCCGATCAGCAAACAGAGGATGGTGCTGATCAGCGCCATCTTCAACGAGCCGAGGTAAGCGGCGATGTACAGCTCATCCTCGCTGAGCATCACGTAGTTGCCGAGGTTGAGCAGCAGCTGCAGCTTCTGCTCAACGAAGCTGTAGATCTCGGTGTACGGTGGAATGGCCACGTCCGCTTCGGCGAAGCTGATCTTCAACACGATGAAGAACGGCAACATGAAGAACAGGAACAGCCAGAGGAACGGAACCCCGATGACCAGCTGACGGCCACCGGGAATTATTCGACTGAGTCGACGCTTGAGCTTTCGCATGTTCATGAGCGCAGTACCACGCCGCTGTCATCTTCCCACCAGACGTAGACCTGGTCGCCCCAGGTCGGACGCTGCCCGCGACGTTCGGCGTTGGCCACGAACGACTGCACCAGCTTGCCGCTCGGCAGCTCGACGTAGAACACCGAGTGGCCGCCCAGGTAGGCAATGTCATGCACCTTACCGCTCGACCAGTTGTGTTCGCAGGTCGGCATTTCTGCGGTGACCAGCAGTTTTTCCGGGCGAATCGCGTAGGTCACCGACTTGTCCTGCACCGAGGTGCTGATGCCGTGCCCCACGTAGATGTTGCGATCCAGGTCCTTGCAGGTGATCAGCGCATGGCCCTCGGCGTCGTCCACCACTTCACCTTCGAAGATGTTGACGTTGCCGATGAACTCGCAGACCAGGCGGCTGGTCGGGGTTTCGTAGATGTCGATCGGGCTGCCGATCTGGGCGATCCAGCCCAGGTGCATGATCGCGATGCGCTCGGCCATGGTCATGGCCTCTTCCTGATCGTGGGTCACCATGACGCAGGTCACGCCCACACGCTCGATGATTTCCACCAGCTCCAGTTGCATCTGCGAGCGCAGTTTCTTGTCCAGCGCACCCATCGGTTCGTCGAGCAGCAACAGCTTCGGGCGCTTGGCCAGGGATCGGGCCAGGGCCACACGCTGGCGCTGACCACCGGAGAGCTGGTGCGGCTTACGTTTGGCGTACTGGCTCATCTGCACCAGCTTGAGCATCTCGGCCACTCGGGCGTCGACCTCGGCCGTCGGGATCTTGTCCTGCTTGAGGCCGAAGGCAATGTTCTGCGCTACCGTCATGTGCGGGAACAGGGCGTAGGACTGGAACATCATGTTGATCGGGCGCTCGTACGGCGGCATGTCCGTGATGTCCACGCCGTCGAGGAAAATGCGTCCCTCCGTAGGCCGTTCGAACCCTGCGAGCATGCGCAGCAAGGTCGATTTGCCCGATCCCGAACCGCCGAGCAGGGCGAAGATCTCGCCTTTCTTGATTTCCAGGGACACATCGTCCACGGCAATCGTCTCGTCGAACTTCTTCGTGACCCGGTCGATTTTGACCAGCACCTGCTTAGGTGTCTGGTCGCCCTCGAGGGCTTTCTTATAGGCGCCGGAGGCAACTGCCATTTACGAAACTCCCAACAAAAAGAGTGCAGTTCGCCCAATACGGGCGAAACCTTGGATAGGTTGAGCCTTTGTCACTATTTACCCGACTTGACCTTGGTCCAGCTGCGGGTCATCAAGCGTTGAATGTTCGGTGGCAGCTCGATCGACACGTAGGTCTTGTCGAGGACCACTTGTGGTGGATACACCGACTCGTCTTCGCGAATCGACTGATCCATCAGCTTGTCCGACGCAGGGTTCGGGTTGGCATAGCCGACATAATCGCTGACCTGGGCAATCACCTCAGGCTTGAGCAAGTAGTTGATGAACGCATTGGCTTGCTTGACGTTGGACGAGTCCTTGGGAATCGCCAGCATGTCGAACCACAACGCGCCGCCTTCTTTCGGAATCGAGTACGCGATGTTCACGCCCTTGCCAGCTTCGGCTGCACGCGCCTTGGCCTGGAAGATGTCGCCGGAGAAACCGATCGCCACGCAAATGTCGCCGTTGGCCAGGTCTGCAATGTATTTGGAGGAATGGAAGTAAGTCACGTAAGGCCGTACCGCGAGCAGCTTGGCTTCCGCCTTCTTGTAATCCTCAGGGTTGGTGCTGTTGGCATTCAGGCCCATGTAGTTGAGGACCGTCGGCATCATTTCATCGGCGGAATCCAGGAAGGCTACGCCACAGCTTTGCAGCTTCTTGATGTTTTCCGGTTCGAACAGCACGCCCCAGGAGTCGATCTTGTCGACGCCCAGTACGGCCTTGACCTTGTCGACGTTGTAACCGATGCCGTTGGTGCCCCACAGATACGGCACGGCATACAGGTTGCCCGGGTCGTTTTGTTCGAGGCGCTTGAGCAGCACCGGATCAAGGTTGGCGTAGTTGGGCAGCTGCGACTTGTCGAGCTTCTGGAATGCCCCGGCCTTGATCTGTTTGCCCAGGAAGTGGTTGGACGGCACGACCACGTCATAACCGGTACGCCCGGCCAGCAACTTGCCTTCCAGGGTTTCATTGGAATCAAACACGTCATACACCGGCTTGATGCCCGTGGCTTTTTCGAAGTCCGCCAGGGTGTTTTCGCCGATGTAGTCCGACCAGTTATAAATATGCACGGTGGGTGCGGCTTGCACACTGACGGCGAGTGTCAGGCCGGCGCCAACCAGCATGGCTTTGCGAAACAAAGAAATAGGCAAGTGGTGGTCCTCTTAAATAGTTGGGCCCAAGTTGCCCAGCGTTACATGACAGCCGTGGCTGCCTGGCAACAAAACCGGCGCGCAACTTACCCTCGATAAACCGATCCAGCAAAACTTTCTGTCATTTAATTGTTCCTGATGCCGCCGTCAGCACGACGACGGCAACAGGACAGTGCTTCAAACCGGCTTATTTACCGGATTTGATCTTGGTCCAGCTACGGGTCAGGATCCGCTGGGTAGCGGCCGGCAAGTCGGCAATCGCATACAGCTTGGCCAGAACATCCGCCGGCGGATAAACACCCGGGTCGCTGGTGATGTCTTTGTCGACCAGTGCCGTGGCTGCCGCGTTACCGTTCGGGAAACGTACGGCGTTGGTGATTTCAGCCATGATTTCCGGCTTCATCAGGAAGGTCATGAACTTGTAGGCGCCCTCGACGTTCTCGGCATCCTTGGGGATGGCGACCATGTCGTAGAAGCTGCCTGCACCTTCTTTCGGAATGTTGTAGCTGACCTTGACCTTGTCACCGGCTTCAGCCGCGCGGGCCTTGGCCTGGTAGATGTCACCCGAGTAACCCACGGCCACGCAGATGTTGCCGTTGGCCAGGTCGGAGATGTACTTGGACGAGTGGAAGTAGCCCACCGAAGGACGGATCTTCAGGAACAGCGCTTCGGCTTCGGCCAGTTGTTTCTTGTCCTGGCTGTCGGTCGGATAGCCCAGGTAGTGCAGCGCCACCGGGATCATCTCGGTAGGCGAGTCGAGGAAACTGATGCCACAGGATTTCAGCTTGGCCGCGTTTTCCGGCTTGAACAGCAGGTCCCAGGAGTTGGTCGGTGCATCGGCACCCAGGGCGGCCTTGACCTTGTCGGCATTGAAACCGATACCGATCGAGCCCCACATGTACGGGAAGGCATGTTCGTTGCCCGGGTCGCTGACCGAGACGGCTTTGAGCAGCTCAGGGTTCAGGTTCTTCCAGTTGGGCAGCTTGGACTTGTCCAGCTTCTGGTAGACGCCGGCCTTGATTTGCTTGGCCAGGAAGTTGTTCGAGGGTACGACGATGTCGTAGCCGGACTTGCCCGCCAGCAACTTGGCTTCCAGGGTCTCGTTGCTGTCGAAGACGTCATAGACAACTTTGATGCCCGACTCGTCTTCGAACTTCTTGACGGTGTCCGGTGCGATGTAGTCAGACCAGTTGTAAACGTGCAGTACCTTGTCATCAGCCTGGACCGCGCCAGCCATCAGCCCCAGCAGGGACATGGCGAGCAGTGTCTTGCCACCGAGCTTTTTACCTAGTGCCTTCATGCGTAATGCTCCAAATTGTTCTTTTTTGAACCACTTGTTCCGCGGCCGAACCCGGGCAACTGGAACTATGGCTAGTCTGGCAAGTTCAGTGGCGGTCTTTCAAGGAAAGGCCAAGCTTTCTGATCTCCCTGAGCGAAAGGGCCTGTATTCCCCTTCGCTCAGAGCCTAGCACTTAGCGTTGCAATGCACTCAGGGTCAAGTCCAGGCACTGACGCGCCTTGGCCACCAGCTCGTCGATTTCCGCCGGTGTAATCACCAGGGGCGGCGAGATGATCATGGTGTCCCCCACTGCGCGCATGATCAGGCCGTTGTCGAAGCAGAACTGCCGGCAAATCATGCCTACGCCCTTACCCTCGTAACGCTTGCGCGTGGCCTTGTCCTGAACCAGTTCAATGGCACCCAACAGGCCGACGCCACGGACTTCGCCCACCAACGGGTGATCGTTCAGTTCCCGTAGACGCTTTTGCAAATACGGTGCCGTTTCTGCATGAACGCGCTCGATAATTTTCTCTTCGCGCAGAATGCGGATGTTCTCCAGCGCCACTGCCGCGGCAACCGGGTGGCCGGAGTAAGTGAAGCCGTGGTTGAAATCGCCGCCTTCGTTCAGCACCTCGACCACTTCATCGCGCACGATCAGGCCACCCATCGGGATGTAGCCGGAGGTCAGGCCCTTGGCGATGGTCATCATGTCGGGCTTGAGGTCGTAGAAATCGCTACCGAACCACTCACCGGTACGGCCGAAACCACAGATCACTTCGTCGGCGACGAACAGGATGTCGTACTTGGCGAGGATTTCCTTGATACGCGGCCAGTAGCTTTCTGGCGGAACGATCACGCCGCCGGCACCCTGGATCGGCTCGGCGATGAAGGCGCCAACGTTGTCGACGCCGACTTCGAGAATCTTTGCTTCCAGCTGGTTGGCCGCCCAGATACCGAACTCATCCGGTGTCATGTCGCCGCCTTCACCGAACCAGTACGGTTGCGGGATGTGCACGATGCCCGGGATCGGCAAGTCGCCCTGTTCGTGCATATAGGTCATGCCGCCCAGGCTGGCGCCGGCCACGGTCGAACCGTGGTAACCGTTTTTACGGCTGATGATGACCTTCTTGTTCGGCTGGCCCTTGATCGCCCAATAGTGGCGAACCATGCGCAGCATGGTGTCGTTGCCTTCGGAACCGGAACCGGTGAAGAACACGTGGTTCATGCCTTCTGGTGCGATGTCGGCGATGGCCTTGGCCAGTTCCAGCACCGGCGGGTGAGCGGTCTGGAAGAACAGGTTGTAGTACGGCAGCTCACGCATCTGCTTGCTGGCGGCATCGGCCAGCTCGTCGCGACCGTAACCGATGGCCACGCACCACAGGCCGGCCATGCCGTCGAGGATCTTGTTGCCTTCGCTGTCCCACAGGTAAACGCCCTTGGCGTGGGTGATGATGCGCGGGCCTTTCTCTTTAAGCTGCTTGAAATCGCTGAACGGCGCCAGGTGGTGATCGTTGCTCAGAATTTGCCATTCACGGGTTTGCGGGTTGTGGCTGGTCATAAAGCTCTCCTAGTGAGGTGAGAGTGCGGCTTCTGAGGGCCGCACCCGGCGTATCAGACGGCGAACAACAGGAACTCCCGTTCCCACGAACTGATCACGCGCTTGAAGTTTTCATGCTCGGCCCGCTTGACCGCGACGTAGCCAGTGATGAATTTATTGCCCAGGTACTTCTCGATGGTGGCACTGTTTTCCATGCGCTCCAGTGCGTCTTCGATGGTCAGCGGCAGACGCAGGTTGCGCCGCTCGTAACCCCGTCCAACCACCGGTGCACTTGGGTTGATGCCTTCGACCATGCCGATGTAGCCGCAGAGCAGGCTTGCGGCAATCGCCAGGTACGGGTTGGCGTCGGCGCCCGGCAGACGGTTTTCCACCCGACGGTTTTGCGGCCCGGCATCCGGAACCCGCAGGCCCACGGTACGGTTCTCTTCGCCCCACTCCACGTTCACCGGTGCGGAGGTGTCCGGCAGGAAGCGGCGGAACGAGTTGACGTTGGGCGCGAACAGCGGCAGCAACTCAGGGATGAACTTCTGCAGGCCACCAATGTGATGCAGGAACAATTGGCTCATGGTCCCGTCTTCATTGGAGAAGACGTTCTTGCCGGTCTCGAGGTCGATGATGCTCTGGTGCAGGTGCATGGCACTGCCGGGCTCACCGGTCATGGGCTTGGCCATGAAGGTCGCCGCCACGTCGTGCTTGAGCGCCGCCTCACGCATGGTGCGCTTGAACACCAGGATCTGGTCGGCCAGGGACAGCGCGTCACCGTGACGGAAGTTGATTTCCATCTGCGCCGTGCCGTCTTCGTGGATCAGGGTGTCCAGGTCCAGCTCTTGCAGTTCACACCAGTCGTAGACGTCTTCGAACAACGGGTCGAATTCGTTGGCCGCTTCAATGGAGAACGACTGGCGACCGATCTCCGGACGCCCGGAACGGCCAATGGGCGGTTGCAGTGGATAGTCCGGGTCGTCACTGCGCTTGGTCAGGTAAAACTCCATTTCCGGCGCCACGATTGGCTGCCAGCCCTTGTCGGAATAGAGCTTGAGTACCTTCTTGAGCACGTTGCGCGGCGACAGCTCGATCGGGTTGCCTTGCTTGTCGTAGGTGTCGTGAATCACCTGGGCGGTCGGTTCGATGGCCCACGGCACGAGGAATACGGCGTTTTCGTCCGGACGGCAGATCATGTCGATGTCGGCCGGGTCGAGCAGTTCGTAATAGATGTCGTCTTCGACATAGTCGCCCGTCACTGTTTGCAGCAACACACTCTCGGGCAGGCGCATGCCTTTTTCGGCAATGAACTTGTTGGTTGGCGAAATCTTGCCACGGGTGATCCCCGTCAAGTCGCCAATCATGCATTCGACTTCTGTGATCTTGTGGTCTTTCAACCAATCGGTGAGCTGGTCGAGGTTGTTACTCATAAATGCCTCTGGGCTGGGTTTCCTGACCTCATTAAGAGTCAGGCGTTGTTTGACGCGTGGGCGTCGCGTTGTATTGCCCGCTTGCGACAGGCATCGCCAAATGCCTGGAAGATGGCAAGGTAGTGAGGGTTGGAGCTTACCTGCCATTCGGGGTGCCATTGCACCCCCAAAGCAAAAGCCTGGTCTCCCTCGATCTCTGCGTCCTTGACAGACAGCGCCTCGATCAATCCGTCGGGCGCCAACGCCTCGATGTGCAGGCCCGGCGCCAGACGTTCAACGCCCTGACCATGAATCGAATTGACTGAAATCACGCTCGGCAGGCCCAGGCTCGCGAGCACGCCACCGGGCTGAATATGCATCGGGTGGCTGGGGGCGTACTGCCCTTCCAGCGGCAGGCTGTCGTCTTCACGGTGATCCATGAAGGGACCGGCCTCGTGGACGCTCTGGTGCAGGCTGCCACCGAATGCGACGTTCATTTCCTGAAAGCCACGACAGATCCCCAGTACCGGGATGCCAGCAGCCACCGCGGCGCGAATCAGCGGCAGGGTGGTGGCATCGCGTGCAGGATCATGGGCGGTTCCCGGCGCACTTGCAGGACCGCTATAGTGAAAAGGTTCTACATTGGAAGGTGAACCGGTAAACAGGATGCCATCCAGACCGTCCAGAATATCGGACGGGGACAGCAACTCCGGCAGCAACGGCACAATTACCGGCAAGCCTCTGGCTGCCGTGGCCACTGCACGAACGTACTTGTCGCCACTGATGTGATAAGCATGCAGACCGATCTGCCTGGAGCAGGCGGTGACGCCGATTAACGGCAGGCGAGACATGAAGCACCCCGGTATTATTGCTGTTATGGGTTTGATTCGAGCTTAGCCTTGTTCATTTTTTTACACAACACCCCCGTAAAAAATACAACACGGCCCGCTCAAACATGCTGTAGCAAAAGAAGTGAAAGGCATAAAAACGCCCCAAACCGCCCCAAAAATGCCATTCGAGCGCTTTTTTAGGGCAATTAAGGCCTCGCTTGACTTCGGCATGCCGTTGGGGTTGACTGGAATCTGAAAAGATCAATGATTGATATTTTTAACAACAAAGGTGTTGCATCATGTCGGTACCCCCGCGTGCCGTTCAGCTTAACGAAGCGAACGCGTTCCTTAAGGAACATCCTGAGGTTCTGTACGTTGACCTTCTGATTGCGGATATGAATGGTGTGGTGCGCGGCAAGCGCATCGAACGCACCAGCCTCCACAAGGTTTACGAGAAAGGCATCAACCTGCCGGCCTCTCTATTTGCTCTGGATATCAATGGCTCGACGGTGGAAAGCACCGGCCTGGGCCTGGACATCGGCGATGCTGACCGAATCTGCTATCCAATCCCTGACACCCTGTGCAATGAGCCTTGGCAGAAGCGCCCTACCGCGCAACTGTTGATGACCATGCACGAACTCGAAGGTGAGCCATTCTTCGCCGACCCGCGTGAAGTGCTGGCCAATGTAGTGCGCAAGTTCGACGAAATGGGCCTGACCATCTGCGCCGCCTTCGAACTGGAGTTCTACCTGATCGACCAGGAGAACGTGAACGGTCGCCCGCAACCCCCTCGCTCGCCGGTTTCCGGCAAACGCCCGCACTCGACACAGGTCTACCTGATCGACGACCTCGACGAATACGTCGACTGCCTCCAGGACATTCTGGAAGGTGCGAAAGAGCAAGGCATCCCTGCCGACGCCATCGTCAAGGAAAGTGCTCCGGCGCAGTTCGAAGTGAACCTGCACCACGTTGCCGACCCGATCAAGGCCTGCGACTACGCGGTACTGCTCAAGCGTCTGATCAAAAACATCGCCTACGACCATGAGATGGACACCACCTTCATGGCCAAGCCTTACCCAGGCCAGGCGGGTAACGGTCTGCACGTCCACATCTCGATCCTTGATAAAGACGGCAAGAATATTTTTGCCAGTGAGGATCCCGAGCAGAACGCCGCACTGCGTCACGCGATCGGCGGTGTGCTCGAGACCCTACCGGCGCAGATGGCTTTCCTCTGCCCGAACGTCAACTCCTACCGTCGTTTCGGCGCACAGTTCTACGTGCCGAACTCGCCATGCTGGGGCCTGGACAACCGTACCGTGGCCCTGCGTGTTCCCACCGGTTCCGCCGATGCGGTCCGCCTGGAACACCGGGTTGCCGGTGCCGACGCCAACCCGTACCTGCTGATGGCTTCGGTCCTGGCGGGTGTGCATCACGGCCTGGTGAACAAGATCGAGCCGGGCGCTCCGGTCGAAGGCAACAGCTACGAGCAGAACGAGCAAAGCCTGCCGAACAACCTGCGCGATGCACTGCGTGAGCTGGACGACAGCGAAGTCATGGCCAAGTACATCGATCCGAAATACATCGATATCTTCGTGGCCTGTAAAGAGAGCGAGCTGGAGGAGTTCGAACACTCCATCTCCGACCTCGAATACAACTGGTACCTGCATACCGTGTAAGCGGGCTGCAGTAAAAAAAGAACGTCGCCAGCCTTGCAGCTGGCGGCGTTTTTTTGTGCCCGCCATCCATTGTTTATTCTTGCAATCATTCTCGGTGATTTGTCTTACGGAACTGTCAGGCCCAGATTACATCGATTGCCTACCCGCCAGTTCACACTTCAGAGTTCCGGAATTTGACCGGTTTCCTACCTGCGAGAACAACAAGCATGACAAAACAACTGCTAGGCACAGCCATGACCCTGATCGCCGCCGGTTTGTGTACCACCGCCTGGGCCAACACCGCCGACACTGCCGAATGGGGCTACACCGCACCCACCGGCCCGGAAAGCTGGAGCGAACTGAAGAGCGAATTCAGACTCTGCACGTCCGGTAAAGAACAGTCGCCAATCGATATTCATGACGCGGTGAAGGCTGGAGTCGAGCCCCCGGCCTTCACTTATCGCCCAAGCACAGCCGCCGTGCTGAACAACGGTCATACGATCCAGGTATCGCCGACGGACTCAGGCGGTATCACCCTGACCTCCGGTGCCTATTCGCTCGTGCAATTGCACTTCCATACGCCCAGTGAGGAAAAGATCCAGGGCCGCTCCTATCCACTGAGTGCGCATCTGGTTCATCGCAACACCGCGGGCGAACTGGCCGTTGTGGCCTTGCTGTTTGAAGAGGGCGCACATAACCCAACGCTGGAGCCGATCCTGGCAGCCATGCCAAAAGACGCGGGTGGCACGGCGACCCTGGAGACACTGAACATTGCCGATTTATTGCCCGCCACCCACAACGCCTATTCCTACATGGGTTCTCTGACAACCCCACCCTGTACTGAAGGCGTGCGCTGGAATGTGCTGACCACTGCGGTGCAGATATCCCGGGCGCAACTGGAGGCATTCCAGGCGCTGTATCCGATGAACGCACGTCCGGTCCAACCCTTGAACGGTCGGAGCGTGCAGGTCGACGGCTAAGCCACCCTGGCGGCCAAGCGGCGCAGTGGGCCTGTACAGACAAGGGGTGAGACGCCTCGTACAATGCCCACTGCCCTCGCAGGAGACTTCAATGACCCGGCCCGCCACTCTTCGTAAACCCCGCGCCCGCAGCCAAGCGCGAATCGACTCGATACTCGATGCCGCCCGCACCCTGCTGGCCGCCGAGGGCGTGGCCAGTTTGTCGATCTACAGTGTCGCCGAGCGCGCGGAGATCCCGCCCTCCTCCGTCTACCATTTCTTTGCCAGCGTCCCGACCCTGCTCGAAGCCCTGACGGCCGACGTCCACGCCGCGTTCCGCGCCTGCCTGCAAGCGCCTATCGACCACGGCACCCTCAGTGGCTGGCGTGACCTGTCGCGGCTGGTGGAACAGCGCATGCTCGCGATCTACAGCGAAGATGCCGCCGCCCGCCAACTGATCCTCGCCCAGCATGGCCTGACCGAGGTCACCCAGGCCGACCGTCAGCACGACATCGAACTGGGGGACCTGATGCACAAACTCTTCGACCACCACTTCGAGCTGCCGGCATTGCCTAGGGACGTCGACGTGTTTGCCCTGGCCATGGAACTGGGCGACCGTGTTTACGCACGCTCAGTGCAGCAGCACGGGCAGATCACCCCGCGCATGGCCGAGGAAGGGATGCGGGTGTTCGATGCGTACCTTGGGTTGTATCTGCCGCCGTATTTGCCAAAGCGTGTAGTTCCAGCCTGATTTCTGTGCTGGCTTCACTGCACTCTTCGCGGGCAAGCCCGCTCCCACATTGGGCCCCCAGTAAATGTCAGGCCTGTGCGCGACGCCGCTCAAAGGCGGCAACGGGCTTGCCCGTGAAGGGCTCACCACCACACTGACTCACACGCACACAACCCCGAAGGGCTCACACCCTTCGGGGTTGCTCGTGGCGCACGCGCTTACAACTTGGCGATCGACACCTCGGTGGATTTCACGAAGGCGATGACTTCACTGCCAATCACCAACTCCAGCTCTTTGACCGAGCGCGTGGTGATCACCGAGGTGACGATGCCGGAGGCTGTCTGTACGTCGATTTCCGAGAGCACGTCGCCTTCGACGATTTCCTTGATGGTGCCTTTGAACTGGTTGCGAACGTTGATGGCCTTGATTGTCATGATGGTGATTCCTGTCGTTGGGATAAAACTGCAGTTATTGAGCCCAGCGCAATTGCGTGGGCAAGGGTGAAACAGGTTCAGGTTCCGGTGGCTGGCCAGGCAGTGACAGCACACGGGTGAGGACTTCGGTTTCCAGTGCCGCCAGTCGATGGGAGCCGCGCGCCCGAGGGCGCGGCAAGTCGACGTGCAGGTCCAGGCCAATCTCGCCCTCTTCGATCAGCAGCACCCGGTCGGCAATCGCCACCGCTTCACTGACGTCATGGGTCACCAGCAACACGGTGAAGCCGTGCTGTTGCCAGAGCCGCTCGATCAGTTGCTGCATTTCAATGCGGGTCAGGGCATCCAGGGCGCCCAGCGGCTCATCCAGCAACAGCAAGCGCGGTTGGTGGATCAGCGCCCGGGCCAGAGCCACCCGTTGTTTCTGTCCGCCGGACAACGCCGCCGGCCATTCATTGGCGCGATCCGCCAGCCCTACGGCGTCCAGAGCGTCCAGCGCTCTCTGGCGCCAGTCGCCCTTGAGGCCGAGGCCAACGTTGTCGATCACTTTCTTCCAGGGCAGCAGACGCGCTTCCTGAAACATCAGGCGGGTGTCTTTCCGCGCCTGGCTGAGCGCCGCGGATCCGGCCAACAGCACGCCATCCGTCGGTTGATCGAGGCCGGCGAGCAAGCGCAGCAATGTGCTTTTACCGCAGCCGCTACGCCCCACCACCGCGACGAATTGACCGGCAGGAATGTGCACATCGATGTCCCGCAGTACGTGCCGCGCACCAAAGGTTTTTCGCAGCTTGCGCACCGCCAGTGGAATCCCGCGCAGCAGGCGCGGTGGTTGCTGAGCCGTCATGCCGCACCTCCCTTGGCCACTTGATAGGCCGGATGCCAACGCAACCACACGCGCTCCAGCCCACGGGCGGCGAGGTCGGCCAGCTTGCCGAGCAGCGCATACAAAACTATCGCCAGCACCACCACATCGGTCTGCAGGAACTCCCGGGCGTTCATCGCCAGGTAACCGATACCGGAGCTGGCGGAGATGGTTTCAGCAACGATCAGGGTCAACCACATGAAGCCCAGGGCAAACCGCACCCCCACCAGGATCGATGGCAGCGCGCCCGGCAGAATCACTTGGCGGAACAGGCTCAAACCACTCAAGCCATAACTGCGCGCCATCTCCACCAGAGCCGGGTCGACATTGCGGATGCCGTGGTAGGTGTTGAGGTAGATCGGGAACAAGGTGCCCAGGGCCACCAGGAAAATCTTCGCCGACTCATCAATGCCGAACCACAGGATCACCAGTGGAATCAGCGCCAGGTGCGGCACGTTGCGGATCATCTGCACCGAACTGTCGAGCAGGCGTTCGCCCCACTTCGACAGCCCGGTGATAAACCCTAGCGCCAAGCCAAGGCCACCGCCGATCAGAAAGCCGATGCCGGCACGCCAGCCGCTGATCGCCAGGTGTTTCCAGATGTCGCCACTGCGCACCAGGCCTACACCTGCCTCGATGACCGCGCTGGGCGCCGGCAGTATCCGCGTCGACAGCCAGCCCGCCGACACCGATAACTGCCATACCGCCAACAACAGCACCGGCAGTGCCCAGGGTGCGAGGCTGTGGATAAAGGTTCTCCTCTTCATGGCGCGCCTCAGCTCTGGGACACGGCTTTGGGAAGGATGTCGTTGGCCACCATTTCGCCAAACGGGCTGACGTAGCCACCGCTTTTTGGCAGCTCCGGGCGCTCGACGTCCAGGTGCGGGAACAACAATTCAGCCACCCGGTACGACTCTTCCAGATGGGGGTAACCGGAGAAAATGAAGGTGTCGATGCCCAGCGCCGCATACTCCTTGACCCGTGCCGCCACGGTCGGACCGTCGCCGACCAGCGCCGTCCCCGCCCCCCCACGCACCAGGCCCACGCCGGCCCACAGGTTCGGGCTGACTTCCAGGTTGTCGCGGCTGCCGCCATGCAGGGCCGCCATGCGCTGCTGGCCCACCGAATCAAAGCGCGCCAGCGAGGCTTGAGCGCGGGCAATGGTGTCGTCGTCCAGGTGGGAGATCAGGCGATCCGCCGCTTGCCAGGCTTCGGCAGTGGTTTCACGCACAATCACATGCAGGCGAATCCCAAAGCGCACGGTGCGTCCCAGCTTCGCGGCCTTGTCCCGGACCTGCTGGATTTTTTCGGCCACCGCAGCTGGCGGCTCGCCCCAGGTCAGGACCATCTCGACCTGTTCGGCGGCCAGATCCTGGGCCGCCTCCGAGGATCCTCCGAAATACAGCGGCGGACGTGGCTGCTGGATCGGCGGATAGAGTAGTTTTGCGCCCTTCACACTGATGTGCTGACCGTCGTAGTCCACCGTCTCGCCCTCCAGCACTCGACGCCAGATCCGGGTGAATTCCACCGACGCCTGATAGCGCTCCTCATGACTGAGGAACAAGCCATCACCGGCCAATTCTTCCGGGTCGCCCCCCGTCACCAGGTTGAACAGCGCCCGGCCACCGGACAACCGATCCAGGGTCGCGGCCTGACGCGCCGCCACCGTCGGGGAAATGATCCCGGGACGTAGCGCGACCAGAAACTTCAGGCGCTGGGTGACGGGGATCAGCGAGGCAGCCACCAGCCAGGAGTCTTCGCAGGAGCGCCCGGTGGGAATCAGCACCCCGCCAAAGCCCAGGCGATCTGCCGCCTGGGCGACTTGCTGCAGGTATCCGTGATCGACGGTGCGGGCGCCTTCGGCGGTGCCAAGGTAATGGCCGTCGCCATGGGTGGGCAGGAACCAGAAAATATTGAGGCTCATGGAGTGGTCTCCTTGGGAAATGGAATTACTGCGCGTTGGCAACAGTCGCCGGTGGTGTCCAGATCACGTCTTTGATGCTCAAGGGCTTGGGGATCAACTTGAGCTGGTAGAAGCTGTCGGCGATTTTCTGCTGCGCCGCGACGACGTCCGGGGCAAGGAAGTGCGCGCCAAAGCCCTGGCGCTTCATGGAAGTCAGGGTGATGTCCGCCGGCAAGCCGATCAGTGGCGAGACCTGCCTGGTCACGTCCTCAGGGTTGGCTTTGGACCACTCGCCGATGGCGCGAACCTGCTCCACCAGGGTCTTGATCACGACCGGGTGCTGCTCGGCATAGGGCCTGGTCGCCAGATAGAACTGGTGGTTGTCGACGATGCCCTGGCCATCGCGCAGGGTGCGTGCTTGCAGTTGCTGTTCGGCAGCCGCCTGGTACGGGTCCCAGATCACCCAGGCATCGACGCTGCCGCGCTCGAAGGCGGCGCGGGCATCGGCCGGTGGCAGGAAGACGGTCTGGATGTCGGTGTACTTGAGGCCGGCGTCTTCCAGGGCGCGCACCAACAGGTAGTGCACGTTGGAGCCTTTGTTGAGCACGACTTTCTTGCCCTTGAGATCCTGCACCGACGTGATCGGGGAGTCCTTGGGCACCAGGATCGCTTCACTGTGGGGCGCGGGCGGTTCGTAGGCGACGTAGAGCAGGTCCGCGCCGGCGGCCTGGGCGAACACCGGTGGCGTTTCGCCGGTCACACCGAAATCGATGGAGCCGACGTTCAAGCCCTCAAGCAACTGCGGGCCACCGGGAAACTCCGTCCATTGCACGTCGACGCCTTGGGCGGCGAGGCTTTTTTCCAGAGTGCCGCGGGCTTTGAGCAGCACCAGGGTGCCGTACTTCTGATAGCCGATTCGTAAGGTCTCGGCCTGGGCTTGAGTAATGGCGCCGAAGGACACAGCCGCAGCAAACAGAGCGACCAGACCGCGACGCAAAATGACAGGGCGCATGGCGCTCTCCTTTTTGCAGTGGGGGTTATGGCTGCACCTGCTTGCCCGTTAGCGGGCGAGTAAGGCCAGTACTTCTACTTTCGGGTAAGGCTTAGATGCTCCAGCGAGCACTTAACAGACGAGCATTGAGCAGGCTCGGATCCAGCGGCTTCGGCCGACGGGCCATGGCGCTGAAAAACTGCTCCAGCGCTTCATGCAGACGCTGCTCCAGTGCCGGTGTCAGCTGCGCCTGGGCGTTGCCCTGGCCGTATGCGATCTGACTGTCCTCGGCGAAGATGCCGTGGAGCATCTCCTGCGCCTTGAGCGCCGACAGCACCGGCTTGAGCGCGTAATCCACCGCCAACATGTGGGCAATGCTGCCACCGGTAGCCATCGGCAATACGACCTTGTGGCTCAAGGCACGCTCGGGCAACAGGTCCAGCAGGGTTTTCAGCGCGCCGGAGAAAGACGCCTTGTAGACCGGCGTGGCAATCAACAGGCCATCGGCGTTTTCAATCTGTTGCAGCAGGTCGATCACCTTCGGGCTATCGAAGCGGGCGTGCAGCAAGTCTTCGGCCGGGAAGTCCCGTACCTGATAACTCACCACTTCCACTCCTTGTTGTTGCAACCAGCGTTGGGAGCGATCCAGCAGCACCCCGGAACGGGAGCGTTGGCTGGGACTTCCTCCGAGTGAGACGACCAGCATCGGGTTGATTCCTTGCGTGTTATGGACGATTCGCGGCTTGCGATCTCGCTTCGATTGAGGTGACCTTAACAGCTGATTTATATATCTATAAATCATATTTATTCATTTGTTTATTCTATAAAAGAATATGGTGACAGACTTTCCGCAGACCAAAAAAAAGGCCGTCGAAACGGCCTGAAAAACCCTGCTTTGTGAATCGGGTTTGCTCTGAATCCTGTGGTGCCTTGAACGTCGCCATCGCGGGTAAGCCCGAACCATGTGTGCGTACGCACATGCAGAGCGCTCGCCACGGTGTACGGTGCTGTCCTGTGTGGTGAGAACAAGTCATGCGATCAAGACCGCATCCCGCAAATGAACTACCGGTTGGGCTGTGGCGTCAGGCGCAGGTATGGCTTCACGGCGCGGTAGCCTTTGGGGAAGCGTCTGTTGATTTCGTCTTCATCCTTGAGCGACGGCACGATCACCACCTCGTCACCGTCCTGCCAGTTCGCCGGTGTGGCCACCTTGTAGCGGTCGGTGAGTTGCAGAGAGTCGATCACCCGCAGGATCTCGTGGAAGTTGCGTCCGGTACTGGCCGGATAGGTGATGGTCAGCCGGACCTTTTTGCTCGGATCGATGACGAACAGCGAACGCACGGTCAGGGTGTCGTTGGCATTCGGATGGATCAGGTCGTAGAGGTCAGACACCTTGCGGTCGGCATCCGCCAGGATCGGGAAGTTGACCAGGGTGTCCTGGGTTTCGTTGATGTCTTCAATCCATCGGTGGTGCGAGTCCACCGGGTCGACCGACAACGCAATGGCCTTGACCCCACGCCGGGCGAAGTCTTCCTTGAGCCTGGCGGTAAACCCCAGCTCCGTGGTGCACACCGGGGTGAAGTCCGCCGGATGGGAAAACAGCACGCCCCAGCTGTCGCCTAGCCACTCGTGGAAACGAATGGTACCGGCGCTGGAATCCTGTTCGAAATCGGGGGCGATGTCGCCCAGTCTGAGGCTCATGGTGCTGCTCCTGGTCAGTGCGTGATGAGCCTACTGTGCCCGTCGCTCCTCTACATTAAAAAGAATAAATAATGATTTATTTAGATCATTAGGAGATATTAAAAATCTCTTCATTGGACGCACCCGCGCACAACGGCCACGCTGCGCCCCAGGTTCGAGAAGGCCTGAGTTGCTGTAGAGAGGGAAGTAAGGGAGGGTCTACGGGGGTAGACCTTTCTGAAACACAAAAGCCCCGCCAGGCTCACGCCTGGCGGGGCTTTTTTTACAGCTGACGAAGCGCGCTGTTACAACAGCGGAATCGAGTAGCTGACGATCAGGCGGTTTTCATCCTGGTCGCGTTGACCCGGGATGTCGTTGCGCCACATCGCGTTCTTCCAGGTCAGGCCCAGGTTTTTCAGCGGACCTTGCGGAATCACGTACGCCACGGTCAGGTCACGTTCCCACTCGCTCGCGCCAGTGGCGTTGACTTTGGTCTGTGGCGTGGTGGTACCCACCTTACCCGAGGTGTCGATATTGTCACCACGCAGGTAGACCACACCGGCGGTCAGGCCTGGTGCACCCAGTTTGGCGAAGTCATAGGTGTAGCGAGCTTGCCAGGTACGCTCTCCGGCACGGGCGAACTTGGAGATTTGCGAGTCGGTGGTCAGGTAAGCCGACGAGCCATCACCCTGGTTCAGCCAAGGGAAATCGCTGTCACCGTTACTGACCTGGTAACCGCCACCGAAGGTGTGGCCGGAAACGCTGTACAGGAACAGGCCGCTGAACAGGTTGTTGTCAACCTTGCCCTTGGTGATGCCCGTGCCGTAGTCACCGGTGGTGTAGTAGGCCGGATCATGGCCGTTGGCACCGTCATCGCCGCTGTTGAAGTAACGCAAGTCCGACTTCAATACGCCCGGACCGATCGACCAGTTGTGTACCAGGCCCAGGAAGTGTTGCTTGTAGAAGTCTTCCAGGTTGCCGTAGTAGTACTGCGCGGTCAGGTCCTTGGTGATCTTGTAGTCACCGCCGCCGTAGATGAACTTGTTGCTGTCGCGGCCCGAAGCGGTAGGGCTGTTGGCGCCTGCGATGGACAACTCTTCGTTGTTGCTGGAGTTACGGCCTTTGGCCTGCTCGATCTGGCCACCGATCAGGGTCAGGTCCTTGATGTCGTTGGTGCTGACCTGGCCGCCCTGGAAGGTTTGCGGCAGCAGGCGACCGTCGTTGGTCACGATCACCGGCAGTTTTGGCTGCAGGGTGCCGAGCTTCAGTTCGGTCTGGGAAATCTTGGCCTTGGCCGTCAGGCCCAGGCTCGAGAAGTTATCAACGGCTTCACCGTTGGACTTGCTCGGGAACACAGTACCGCCGTACGAGGTAGCGGTCGCGCCGTTGGTGCCACCACCGGAATCCAGTTTCACGCCCAGCAGGCCAATGGCATCAAGACCAAAACCAACGGTGCCTTGGGTGTAACCCGAGGTGAAGCGCAGATCGAAGCCTTGGCCCCATTCTTCCTGCTTGTTCTGTGCACCGGCAGCCTTAGTGTTGTTGTCGCGGTTATCGGTGTTGATGTAGAAGTTACGCAGCCCCAGGGTGGCCTTGCTGTCTTCGATAAAACCAGCGGCGCCTGCCTGCTGCGCGACAACCCCTACGGCCACTGCCAGGGCCAAGGTGGACTTGTTCATGTTTCACTCCTCTCGTTTCTAATTTTTGTGTTTCTTTGGTCCAGGGTCTAACGCCCCGGATCCACAGCTGCGCGATTAGCGCCAGACCGTGACTGCCAAGTCAATCGTAACGAGGTGTGTCTACGACCATGGTCTAACCGCACTCATTGGGTCCGTTCAGGTTAATGAGTTTTCCATAAACCTAAAAAGAATTATTTCGTAGTTTTTCATGCGATTCGGAAATATACAAATCCATCTCAAGCAAACCGGATGCAGGGTATCGGCAACCCAGCTAATTCCTAAATGGTATTTGTTTATGTTTTTTTAGATCGTTTGATGAAATCTGTCATTGATATTCGTCAAGGCCGATCAAAAAAGCGACGCTCGTTTGCCGAGCGCGCATCTTCCGGGGCAATTGTTACAGTTTGTGTATCGATTCGGACTTTTCTGACATCCAGGCGAACGAACGCCGTCGGCCTTCACCTTTGAGGCAAAGGCGAAGGCTGCAGCGATCCGTTCAGAGGGCTTTTTCGAAGATCTTCGAGTTGCGCTGGTAGTTGTACAGCGAGGCCCGCGCCGATGGCAGGCGCTCTACGCTGCTCGGCACAAAGCCGCGCTCGCGGAACCAGTGCGCGGTGCGCGTGGTGAGGACAAACAGGGTTTTGAGACCTTGGGCGCGAGCCCGGCTTTCGATCCGTTCCAACAGTTCATCGCCGCGACGACCGTGACGGTATTCCGGGTTCACGGCCAGGCAGGCCAGTTCACCGGCGTCCGAATCGGCGATCTGGTACAGCGCCGCACAGGCAATGATCATCCCTTCACGCTCGACCACGCTGAACTGCTCGATTTCGCGCTCCAGCACTTCACGCGAGCGGCGCACCAGAATCCCCTGCTCTTCCAGCGGACTGATCAGATCCAGCAAACCGCCAACGTCTTCGATGGCCGCCTCGCGCAGCAATTCGAATTGCTCCTGGGCCACCAGCGTACCGCCGCCGTCACGGGTGAACAGCTCGGTCAGTAGCGCGCCGTTTTCGGCATAACTGACAATGTGGCTACGGCCAACACCGCCCCGGCAGGCTTCGGCGGCGGCATCCAGCAGTTCGGCCTGATAGTTGGCACCCAGGCGCTGCAAGTGGGCCGGCACCTGTTGCGGACGCAGCTCGCGGACCAGACGTCCGCTCTCGTCGATCAGGCCCCTCTCGGCGCCAAACAGCAGCAATTTGTCGGCCCCCAGGTCGATGGCGGCGCGGGTGGCGACGTCTTCGCAGGCCAGGTTGAAGATTTCCCCGGTGGGCGAGTAGCCCAACGGCGACAACAGTACGATGGAGCGTTCGTCCAGCAGGCGGTTGATGCCCTTGCGGTCGACCCGGCGCACTTCACCGGTGTGGTGATAATCGACGCCTTCCAGCACACCAATCGGCCGTGCCGTGACCAGATTGCCGCTGGCCACCCGCAGACGCGAACCCTGCATCGGTGAGGACGCCATGTCCATCGACAGGCGGGCTTCGATGGCAATCCGCAGTTGACCCACCGCATCGATCACGCACTCCAGGGTGGCGGCATCGGTGATGCGCATCCCGTGGTGATAGTGCGGGGTCAGGCCGCGCGCGGCGAGACGGGTTTCGATTTGCGGGCGCGAACCGTGGACCAGCACCAGCCGCACCCCCAGGCTGTGCAACAGCACCAGGTCGTGGACGATGTTGCCAAAGTTCGGATGCTCGACGCCGTCGCCAGGCAGCATGACGACGAACGTGCAATCGCGGTGAGCATTGATGTAAGGGGACGCGTGACGAAGCCAGTTGACGTATTCGGGCATAACACCTGCACCTGTAATAAATAGCAGCCGAAAAAAAGACGAAGCAAGACGCACAGCGGGCTGATGGTTATCGTCGGAACAGGTTTGGCGACACGCGCGCTCTCCTCATGAATACGGGTGGATTGCCCCGGGATTTAAGCCGGGGTCAGGCAGTAATGTTCGATCAGTTGACGTAATAGATGCACGGTAGGCTGCAAACGTGACATTTCAAGGAATTCTCCCGGCTGGTGAGCGCAGGCGATATCGCCCGGGCCCAGCACCACGGTTTCGCAGCCAAGGCGCTGAAGATAAGGCGCTTCGGTGCCGAACGCCACTGCTTCGGCACTGTGGCCGGTCAATCGTTCGGCCACCCGCACCAATTCGCTGTCTTCGGACTGCTCGAATGGCGGCACTTCGGGGAACAGCGGCGCGTAGTCGATCTTCACCTGGTGGCGCTCGGCAATCGGCTCAAGCTTCTGCCGGATCGCCGCACGCAACGCCTGCGGGTCCATGCCCGGCAACGGTCGCAGGTCGAATTCCAGCGAGCACTGACCGCAGATCCGGTTCGGGTTGTCGCCGCCGTGGATACAGCCGAAGTTCAGCGTCGGTTGTGGCACGCCGAATTGCGGGTTATTGAACTCGCGTTGCCAGAGCAACCGCAGTCCACGCAATTCACCCATCGCATCATGCATGGCCTCCAGTGCGCTGTGGCCCAGTCGGGGGTCAGAGGAATGGCCACTTTGGCCAAGGATGTCGATACGCTCCATCATCACGCCCTTGTGCAGGCGGATCGGCTTGAGCCCCGTCGGCTCGCCGATCACCGCCGCCCTGCCCAACGGCCGGCCGGCCGCCGCCAGGGCCCGGGCACCGGACATCGAGCTTTCCTCGTCACAGGTGGCGAGAATCATCAGCGGTTGTTTGAACGGCTTGTCCAGCAAGGGCAGCACGGCTTCGATGGCGAGGGCGAAAAAGCCCTTCATGTCACAGCTGCCCAGGCCGATCCAGCGCCCGTCGACTTCGGTCAGTTTCAGCGGGTCGGTCTGCCACAGGGCACCATCGAATGGCACGGTGTCGCTGTGCCCGGCCAGTACCAGGCCACCAGGACCGGAACCGAAGCTGGCGAGCAAGTTGAATTTGCCGGGGCTGACCTGCTGGATCTCACAGGCAAAACCCAGGTCACCGAGCCAGGTGGCCAGCAAATCGATGACCGGACGGTTGGATTGGTCCAGATGGGCTTGGGTGCAACTGACGGACGGCGTGGCGATCAGTGCAGCGAACTGGTCTTTCATGGACGGCAAAGGCATCGCTGACTCCAACTCCCGAAGTGAAGTCCATCATAGAACCATCCGGTGACAGGAATAAACCGTCGCGGCGCGTAGCCCGGGTGAGTGCTGTACACTGCACGGCCTTGGCAGCCACACATTCCCCCGGCTGCGCTCCCGATCCTGGATTTTCCGGCCATGCAGAAAGAAACCGAAATCAAACTCCGCGTCAGCCGCGAAACCCTCGCTGCCCTGCGCGAGCATCCATTACTGAAGAAACGCAACAAAAGTGGCTGGGAACGCCGTGAGTTGATGAACCAGTACTTCGACACGCCAGAGCGTGACCTGGCCCTGGCCAAGGTTGCCCTGCGCCTGCGCCGTGACGGCGAAGACGTGATTCAGACCCTCAAGACCCGCGGCCAGAGTGTCGCCGGCCTGTCCGAGCGGAACGAGCACAACTGGAACCTGCCCAAAGCCAAGCTCGACGTGAAGAAACTTGACGGCGAATGCTGGCCTGAAGAACTGGCCGAACTGGACAAAAAGACCCTCAAGCCGATCTTCACCACCGATTTCGTGCGCGAATACGCTGAAATTGCATGGGGCCGTGGCAAGGCCAAAGTCGTCATCGAAGCCGCTCTGGACCTGGGCCACGTGGTGGCGGGCAAGCAGAAGGAAGAGATCTGCGAGCTGGAACTGGAACTGCGCGAAGGCGAGCCGGCGGCGTTGCTGGAGCTGGCCGCCGAGCTGGCCGCGACCCTCGCGCTGATGCCGTGTGACATCAGCAAGGCCGAACGCGGTTATCGCCTGTTTGATGCCAACAGCTACTCGCTGAGCCTGCCGGCGCCGGAACTGAGTTTCGAGATGCCACTGGACGACGCCTTCGCCGCCCTGAGCTGGCACTTGCTGGGCAGCAGCCAGCGCCTGGCCGAGCAATATCGCTTCAACGGCCACTGGCGCCTGCTGCTGGACTGGGTGGAACACCTCGCCGAACTGCGCGCGTTGATCGCCAGCCTCGGCCAGGCGGCACCGCGCCAGTCGACCCACGACTTGCGCGTCGCTCTGGATGCCTTGCTCGAAGACTGGCGTCCGCTGGTTCAAGCCGGCATGGACGATGAAGACGTGCGCAAGGCCGCGCCGGAGCAGTTCCTCGAAGAGCTCGAAGACCCACGCTGGGGCCAGTTCTCGCTGAACGCCTCGCGCTGGTTGCTGGCCCGCACCTGGACTGCCGACCGCAACACCCGTGGCAATCGCCAGGGCGCCGCGCAACTGGGCAACTGGCTGCCACGCCTGCTGGGCGAAGAAGCCACCTCGCTGCAACTGCAACGCTACCAGCAACAGCCAGAAGACCTGGCCGAGCAACTGCCACGTATCGAGCGCATCCAGGCCTGGCTGCACCACGCCCGTGGCGTGCTGGACATCCCGGAAATGGACCGCCTGTACGGTGAACTGAACAAGCTGGCGCACCTGGCCAACGAGTCGATCACCGACGAGGTCCTCGATGCCCGCAAGCAGCAGGCGATCGCGGTGTACCAGAACCGCGCATGGAAGACCTTGTTGCGTCTGTAATCATTCAGCACCACCTGTGGCGAGGGAGCCTGCTCCCTCGCCACAAAAGCAATCAACGCACTACCGGCAGACTCGTCGTGGACTTGATTTCGGACAAGGCCACGATCGAGTTGACCTCCTGGATCCCCGGCACCATCGACAGCTTCTCGAAGAAGAAGCGCTCATAGGCCTCGATGTCCGCCGTCACGATCCGCAGCAGAAAATCCACCGCGCCCATCAGCACATAACACTCCAGCACTTCCGGAAAACCGCGTATCGCATCGGTGAATTCGGTGAAGTTCGAACGCCCGTGGGCGTTGAGTTTGACCTCGGCGAAGATCTGCGTGTTGAGGCCGATTTTCTTGCGGTCGAGCAAGGTCACCTGCCCACGAATCACACCCTCGTCCTTCATCCGCTGGATGCGCCGCCAGCACGGCGATTGCGATAGCCCGACCTGCTCGGCAATCTGCGCGCTGGACAGCGAAGCGTCCTCTTGCAGCAGTGCCAGAATCTTGCGGTCGTACGTATCCAGCTCGCTATGCATAAAAAACCCTCAAGATCAGTGACAGGCGAATCGAACAATTCTATAAATCAGCAATAACGCCCATCATAGATAAGAAATACCCAGCACCGAATGTAAAAATTTCTCCATTGATCTGGAGAAAAACCATGCCCCCGCTCGAAGCCGTCAGCCCTTGCTCCCCCCGTGCCGACGTCTGGAACGTCAACAACGCCCACTGCCGCGTGCACTACCAATTGCTCGCCGAAGCCGAACCGGACCTGCTGTGCCGGGCATTGAACCTGTTTGCGCTGCAGTTCCTGGTGCCACAAGCGGTCAACGTAGAGCGCCGGGACGACCTGCTGGCACTCGATATCGTCATGGATGGCTTGAGCTGGCACCGCGCCCAGGTGATCGCGGAAAAACTGCGTAACCTGATCAGTGTGTGCTCGGTAGACCTGCAAGCGGCCGACTCACCCTGGGCGCAGCCCGTGCAGGCGGCGGGCTGAAACACGCCGGCAAAATCCCGCAATGCTTGTTTGGGCAGCGGCCGAACGGTCGGTACCGACGGGGACTATTCTTGGCAATCCGTGGTCAGAGACGCACCCCTCTACACCACAGGTGCAGGATCGTTTCTCTAAGGAGTCCGGATGTCCGTTCAACTCGCCACTCAGGATCGCTGGCTGGATCTCAATGACCTGCTGCGCGACCTGGTCGCCCAGGGTTTCATCAGTCAGGACACCGCCGAACAGGCGCTCGGCGCTCGACGCAACGCCGCCAACAGCCAGCTGCACCCGCTGGAATTTCTCGCCAGCCAACACTTCAACGACCTGCACCGCCCCGGCAAGCGCCTGGACCTGGAAAGCCTGACCCTGTGGCTGTCGCAACAGGCCGGCCAGCCGTACCTGCGTATCGACCCGCTGAAAATCAACGTCGCGCAAATCACCCCGCTGATGTCCTACGCCTTTGCCCAGCGACACAAAATTCTGGCCGTCGCCATCGACCGCGACGCCGTGGTCGTGGCCAGTGCGCAGCCTTATGTACGCGGCTGGGAAGCCGACCTGATCCACGTGCTGCAGCGCCCGATCAAACGCGTGGTGGCGAGCCCGACCGACATCCAGCGCTATTGCGTGGAGTTTTATCGCCTGGCCAAATCGGTCAGTGGCGCCAGCCACACCGACCAGCAGGCCAACAGCCTGGGCAACTTCGAACAGCTGCTCAAGCTCGGCGCCAGCGACCAGGAGCCGGACGCCAACGATGCGCACATCGTCAACATCGTCGACTGGCTGTTCCAATATGCGTTCGGCCAGCGCGCCAGCGATATCCACATCGAACCCCGGCGCGAGCAAGGCACCGTGCGCTTTCGCATCGACGGCGTACTGCATAACGTCTATCAGTTCCCGCCACAGGTCACCGTGGCCATGGTCAGCCGCCTGAAAAGCCTGGGGCGAATGAATGTCGCCGAGAAACGCAAACCCCAGGACGGCCGGGTCAAGACCAGGACCCCGGACGGCGGTGAAGTGGAACTGCGGCTGTCGACACTGCCCACCGCCTTCGGGGAAAAGCTGGTCATGCGGATCTTCGACCCACAGGTGCTGCTCAAGGATTTCGACCAACTGGGGTTTTCCGTCGACGACCTGCGCCGCTGGCAGGACATGACTCGCCAGCCCAACGGCATCATTCTGGTCACCGGCCCCACCGGCTCAGGCAAGACCACCACGCTCTACACCACCCTGAAGAAACTCGCGACGCCAGAGGTCAACCTGTGCACCATCGAGGACCCGATCGAGATGGTGGAACCTGCGTTCAATCAGATGCAGGTCCAGCACAACATTGACCTGACCTTTGCCAGCGGCGTGCGCGCCCTGATGCGGCAGGATCCGGACATCATCATGATTGGCGAGATCCGTGACCTGGAAACCGCTGAAATGGCCATACAGGCGGCACTCACCGGTCACCTGGTGCTCTCGACCCTGCACACCAATGACGCCCCGGGCGCCATCAGTCGCCTGCTGGAGCTGGGCATACCGCACTACCTGATCAAGGCCACCGTGCTCGGGGTCATGGCCCAGCGCCTGGTACGAACCTTATGCCCGCACTGCAAAGCCCCCTTGAGCCTCACCGAAGACGACTGGCACACCCTGACGCGCCCCTGGCAAGCGCCCTTGCCCAGCAACGCCCAGCGCGCCGTCGGCTGCCTGGAATGCCGCGACACCGGCTATCGCGGCCGCGCCGGGGTCTACGAAATCATGCCACTGACCGACGCCCTCAAAGCCCTGGTCACCCCGGACACCGACCTGCTGGCCATCCGTCGCCAGGCGTATCAGGACGGCATGCGCAGCCTGCGGCTGTCCGGTGCGCAGAAAGTGGCGGCGGGGCTGACGACGGTTGAAGAAGTGCTGCGGGTAACGCAACAAAGTGAACAGAAGTAATAGGTCCCAACTGGCCATCACGCCGCTACACTCAGGCCTACCCCTTCATTGACTTGAACAAGGACTTTTCATGCAGATCGGTAGTGTACTTTTGCTGTTCCTCGCCCTGGTGGTCGCCATCCTGCTCATGGGCTTCAAGGTCGTGCCCCAGGGCTTTCAATGGACGGTCGAACGATTCGGCCGCTATACCACCACCCTCAACCCCGGCCTGAACGTCATCATCCCGGTGATGGACCGCATCGGGCGCAAGATCAACATGATGGAGAGCGTGCTGGACATCCCGCCGCAGGAAGTCATCACCGCCGACAACGCCACGGTGCAGATCGATGCCGTGTGCTTCTTCCAGGTGGTCAATACCGCGCAGGCCGCCTATGAGGTGAACAACCTCGAACACGCGGTACGCAACCTGCTGCAAACCAACATCCGTACCGTGCTCGGCTCGATGGAGCTGGATGCGATGCTCAGTCAGCGTGACGCCATCAACGAACGACTGCTGCGCACGGTCGACGAAGCCACCGCACCGTGGGGTATCAAGATTACCCGGATCGAGATCAAGGACATCAGCCCGCCCGCCGACCTGATGGCGGCAATGTCCGGGCAGATGAAAGCCGAGCGGATCAAGCGCGCGCAAATCCTCGAAGCCGAAGGCCTGCGAGCCTCGGCCATCCTGACCGCCGAGGGCAAGAAGCAGGCGCAGATCCTCGAAGCCGAAGGCAGCCGTCAGGCGGCGTTCCTGGAGTCCGAGGCCCGTGAGCGTCAGGCCGAAGCGGAAGCCAAGGCGACCCGGGTGGTGTCCGAAGCGATTGCCACCGGCAACGTGCAGGCGGTGAACTACTTCGTCGCACAGAAGTACATCGATGCCCTGGGCCAACTGGCCTCGGCCAACAACAGCAAAGTGATCCTGATGCCACTCGAAGCCAGCCAGGTGATTGGCGCGGTAGGTGGTATCGGCGAGATCGTCAAAGCCACGTTCGACAGCAAAAAAGCCTGAGGCACGCGTTATGTGGGCATTTCTACAACACCTGTCGTATTGGGACTGGCTGGCGCTGGGCACGCTCCTGCTGATCCTGGAAGTGTTCGGTGCCGGCGGTTACCTGCTGTGGATCGGGCTCGCCGCAGCGGCAGTGGGTGTGTTGACCTTTGTCATGCCCCAGCTGTCCTGGGAATTGCAGTTCCTGCTGTTCGGCATGCTGTCGATCCTGACCGCCCTGTACTGGTGGCGCCGCCAGCACAGTGTGGTTCGGGTCAGCGATCAACCCCACCTCAACCTGCGCGGCCAGGAGTTGGTCGGCAACGTCTTTGTGGTGCATGAGGCGATCGTCGACGGCCGCGGCAAGATCAAGGTGGCGGATGGTGTCTGGATGGCCAAGGGGCCTGATTCACCCGCAGGCACCAGGGTTCGGGTGGTGGGTCTGGAGGGGGTGATGCTCAAGGTTGAACACGCCGATTGAAGGCACGGAACTCGTTTGGGGTAACTGCAATCAAAGCCGCCAGTTAACCCAAACTGGAGTCACCCCATGCGTTTCAAACTGGCCACTGCCACCCTCGCCTTGCTATCCCTGTCTGCAGGGTCTGCAATGGCTGATAGCTTCTGGCAGGAAGTCATTTCCTCCGGTGCGACCACTGCGTCCACCTACCTGACCTTCAAGGATCACAAGATGATCGTCGCCGCCCAGGACGATGCCGGTAGCTTTGTCGCCAGTGACGGCAACATTCGCGGGCCGTTCCTGGAGTCCGCGATGCAGAAAGTGCGCGCCGACAACCCGGGCCTGAAGGCCACCGACATGGAGTTGGCCAACGCGATCCTGGCGAAGAGCGCCGTCGCACAGCAGTGATTCATTGATGCAATACAGAATGCCGCTCACATGAGCGGCATTTTTTCATCCGCTGAAATCGACTTCAGACCATGGCGAGGGCGCTTGCTCGCTCGCCACAGGGTACGTGTTCGGCACCCCGTGCCATTCAGCGGTACTCATCCACCGGCACACAGGCACAGAACAGATTGCGATCGCCGTAGACGTTGTCCACCCGGTTCACCGTCGGCCAATACTTGTGGGCCCTGGTGTGCGCATCCGGGGTCACTGCCTGTTCGATACTGTAGGGCCGATCCCAGACACCGATGAGGTCCGCCAGGGTATGGGGCGCACGTTTGAGCGGGTTGTCTTCGGCGGACCAGTTGCCGTTCTGCACCTCGGAGATTTCCGCCCGAATGCTCAGCATCGCACCGATAAAGCGATCCAGTTCCGCCTTGGATTCGCTCTCGGTGGGTTCGACCATCAAGGTGCCCGGCACCGGAAAGGACATGGTCGGCGCGTGGAAGCCGTAATCCATCAAGCGCTTGGCCACGTCTTCTTCACTGATCCCGGTCAGCGTCTTGAGCGGTCGCAGGTCGAGGATGCATTCATGGGCTACCCGCCCGTTACGTCCGCTGAAGAGTACCGGGAACGCCCCGGACAAGTGTTCTGCCAGGTAGTTGGCCGAGAGAATCGCCACTTCGCTGGCATCGGCCAGTTGCGGGCCCATCATTGCGATGTACATCCAGCTGATCGGCAGAATGCTCGCACTGCCCCAGGGCGCGGCACTTACCGCACTATTTTGCGGATCCGGCCCTTCGATCGGCACCACCGGGTGATTGGCCACGAAGGGCGCCAGGTGCGCGCGGACACCGATCGGTCCCATGCCCGGCCCCCCGCCCCCGTGAGGAATGCAGAAGGTCTTGTGCAGATTCATGTGGGAAACGTCGGCGCCGATGTCCGCCGGACGCGCCAGCCCCACCTGGGCATTGAGATTGGCGCCATCCATGTACACCTGGCCGCCATGGCTGTGGATCACTTCGCAGATTTCGCTGATGCCTTCTTCGTATACGCCATGGGTCGAGGGGTACGTGGCCATCAGGCAGGCAAGCTTGTCGCCGGCCTCCATCGCCTTGGCTTTCAAGTCCTCGAGGTCGACGTTGCCCGCCTCGTCGCAATCGACAATCACCACCTGCATGCCGGCCATCTGCGCCGACGCCGGGTTGGTGCCGTGGGCTGAAGCCGGGATCAGACAGATATCCCGCGAACCTTGTTGACGACTTTCATGGTACTTGCGGATCGCCAGCAACCCGGCGTATTCACCCTGGGCGCCAGAGTTGGGCTGCATGCAGATCGCGTCGAAACCGGTGATCGCACACAACCAACGCTCCAACTCCTCGATCAGCAACCCGTAGCCCAACGCCTGCTCCTTGGGTGCAAAGGGATGCAGGTTGGCGAATTCGGGCCAGGTGATGGGGATCATTTCGCTGGTGGCGTTGAGTTTCATGGTGCAGGAGCCCAGCGGGATCATCGACTGGTTGAGCGCCAGATCCTTGTTCTCCAGCTGTTTGAGGTAACGCAGCATCTCGGTTTCGCTGTGATGGGCGTTGAACACCGGATGACGCAAATACGGCGTCGTGCGCATCAACCCCTGGGGAATCCCGGACGGCAGCGGCTCGCTATCCAGCTCGGCCACCTCCAGCCCATGATCAGCCCCGAGGAACACATCGAACAACTTCGCCACGGTGTTTTCATCACACTGCTCGTCGAGGCTCAAGCCGATCTGCCCGCGCCCGAGAATGCGCAGGTTGATCTGCGCGGCCTTGGCGCTTTCGATGATTGCGGTCTGGCTGCCACCGACCTCCAGGGTCAGGGTGTCGAAGAACTGCGGGTTGAGCCGGCTTACACCTTTGCGCTCAAGTCCCGCAGCGAGGATGCAGGTGAGCCGATGGACCCGCTGCGCGATGCGCTTGAGCCCCTGCGGGCCATGGTAGACCGCGTAGAAACTGGCGATATTGGCCAACAGCACCTGTGCGGTGCAGATGTTCGAGTTGGCTTTCTCGCGGCGAATGTGTTGTTCACGAGTTTGCAGGGCCATGCGTAGCGCAACGTTGCCACGGGCGTCTTTCGAGACGCCGATAATCCGCCCGGGGATCGCCCGCTTGTACTCATCACGGCTGGCAAAGAACGCCGCGTGCGGACCGCCATAGCCCATTGGCACGCCAAACCGCTGGGACGAGCCGAACACCACGTCCGCGCCCATTTCACCCGGCGGCGTCAGCAACAGCAGGCTCAACAAGTCAGCCGCCACGCAGGCCAATGCCTGCTGAGCGTGCAGGTGATCGATCAAGGGGCGCAGGTCACGGATCTCGCCGTGGGTATCGGGGTACTGCAGCAGCGCACCGAATACCTGGTGCTGCTTGAGGTTATCCACCGAGTCGACGATCAGTTCGAAGCCAAAGCCTTCAGCTCGGGTCCGCACCACGGAGATGGTCTGCGGATGGCAGTGTTCGTCGACGAAGAACAGATTGCTTTTCGACTTGGCCACGCGCTTGGCCAGTGCCATGGCCTCGGCCGCCGCCGTGGCTTCATCGAGCAACGATGCGTTGGCCAGCTCCAGCCCCGTCAGGTCGATAGTCAACTGCTGGAAATTGAGCAGGGCTTCGAGTCGCCCTTGGGCGATCTCCGGTTGGTACGGGGTGTAGGCGGTGTACCAGCCCGGATTTTCCAGCACGTTGCGCAAGATTACCGCGGGCGTCAGGGTGCCGTGGTAGCCCATGCCGATCAGGCTGGTCCAGACCTGGTTCTGATCGGCATAGCCGCGCAGTTTTGCCAGCGCGGCCTCTTCATCCAGCGCTGGCGGCAACTCCAGTTCGCGATTCAGGAGAATACCCGGCGGTACGGTCTGCTCGATCAGCTCGATCCGGCTACCAAGCCCCAGGCTGTCGAGCATCGCCTGCTGTTCGGCGGTGTCCGGCCCAAGGTGGCGTCGCAGAAAGACATTGGGGTCGCGTAACTGGCTCAAAGTGGGCAACTGGGACATGACGGGCTCTCTCTTGATTGGCGCTCTGCGTCGATGCGATACGATCAAAGCAGCATAGCTCTCCCTGCGCGCGGGGCATGGCGTCTTTACCACTCGCGGCTCATCATGGGCCACGCGTTTCACTACCGTTCGTCACTCGGATCCACAGATCTTCATGAGCCAACTGCCTTTTCTGCCCTTTTCCAAACCTGTCATCGATGAAGCCACCATCAGCGCCGTCGGTGATGTACTGCGCTCTGGCTGGATTACCAGCGGTCCCAGGGTTCAGGCCTTCGAAGCCCAATTGTCGGAGTTTTTTGGCGGGCGCCCGGTGCGCACGTTCAACTCGGGCACCTGCACCATGGAGATCGCCCTGCGCATCGCCGGGATCGGTGCCGGTGACGAAGTGATCACCACGCCCATATCCTGGGTAGCCACCGCCAATGTCATCCTCGAAGTAGGCGCCACCCCGGTGTTTGCCGACATCGACCCAATCACCCGCAATATTGATCTGGACAGGCTCGAAGCGGCCATTACCCCGCGCACCCGGGCCATCATTCCGGTTTACCTGGCCGGGTTGCCGCTGGACATGGAGCGTTTGTACGGGATCGCCAGGAAACATGGTCTGCGCGTCGTCGAAGATGCCGCCCAGGCATTGGGCTCAAGCTGGAACGGCCAGCGCATTGGCGCCACGGGCGACTTTGTGTCGTTCAGCTTCCAGGCCAACAAGAACGTCACCTGCTCGGAGGGCGGTTGCCTGGTGCTGAACAACGCGGATGAAGTGCGACTGGCGGAGAAGTATCGCCTGCAAGGCGTGACCCGCAACGGCTTCGATGGACTGGACGTGGATGTACTGGGCGGCAAGTTCAACATGACCGATGTCGCGGCAGCCATCGGACTGGGCCAGTTCGCCCACATTGACACCATCACTACCCACCGTCGTGAGCTGGCCAGGTACTACTTTGACTGCTTTGGCAGCGATTTCGAGGCCCGGTACGGCGCGCAGCTACCACCTGCTGACTTCACCCAAAGCAACTGGCATCTGTTCCAGCTGGTGCTACCGGAACGCAAGGATGGCAAACCGGCCCGCGCCACGTTCATGGAGCAGATGCAGGCACTGGGCATTGGCATCGGTTACCACTACCCGCCGATCCACCTGCTGAGCCTGTACCGCGAACGCGGTTTCAAGGAAGGCATGTTTCCGGTGGCCGAGCGCGTCGGTCGGCTGATCGTTTCACTGCCGATGTTTTCCACCATGAGCAACGACGATGTCGAGCGTTCGGTGGCTGCGGTAAAAGCTGTTTTACAGGACACATGATCCTGCCCTGAAAAACTTGAAACCAGAAACGCCCATGCCCTGCATTGGGCGTTTTTTTGTTGCAGCGATAGGCACAGTTACCAATAGTTATAAATAGAGAGTACGGCGCTTATCACTTTGCGCCAAAAACTAAACTCTCCCGCACAGCGAGCCCCATTAACACTGGCAAACATGTGATAAGTAAACACTAATCAACACACCCGGCCTTTATCAAAAAGCAATCGCGATAGATAAAAAGTGGCAATAGCCAATAATTCTATAGGTGAAAATTCCGCATGCTATGTTTGTTCATGGCTGGGCAGCGGCAACGAAAAGCCACTAAACAGCCACCCAAAACCCACGTTTAAAATCTATCGAAATGGAGTTCAACATGAGCAGCCAGCAAATAATTGCATACATCGAAGAAGAACAGCTGAAAGCGCAAAAAAACAACAACTATAGTTTCTATCTTGCAAAGAAAGTAAATAATGACTTCACTGTCATCTGGCAATCGAAAGGTCCCGTCGCCACCGTCAACAACCCCAGTTATCAATACAAAAACACGTTCGACATCACGACTCCGTCCTTCATGGTCAACTACACGAACGACCCGGTGACAACCGGCAATGTCACCTTCACGTCCGGTGGGAAAAACCGAGCCATCAGCACAGGGCAGTCAACCATACTGGATGCAAACGGTACATTCTCACCGCCGAAAAATGATGCCAAGGTATCCGATATCTTGATCAGCAACCAGTTGCAGGCCAATCCACATGAAATTTTGCTGGATGCCAAAGGCAATAATATCTGGGTGAACCGGCAGAGCGGCATGAACATTGGCACCGCAACCCTGACACCAAAAAGTGAATACCAACTGTGGTTTGGCAATCTTCAGGAAACCGGCTCACTCATTGCCCAAAACGTGTCTTACTCGACCGTCGTGTCCATGGTCGATGGGCAAACAGTGATCATCACCTATACCAACGCCGGTGTCTGGGTTCCGGGTGAGCCCGCCGACCGTCTCAGTGACAAGGAAGTGGCGGCACTTCACGCCAGGCTCGGGATCAAGGCCGCATAACCAGCCTCGCCTGCGCAATGGAGTATGAAGACTGTGCATGTCGTTGACCGTCTTTAGAGTCCGGGTGTTTCGTGGCCCTCTAAAAACCCTGTACATCGAGGATCTACAGGGTTTTTTGTTGAGACTGACGAAGCCGAAGTCGAACCAGGCCTGGTGTATTCGGAACGCGGCATGAAATCACCCACAGGATGAATGGGAGATCGGCCATGAGCAATCAACAGATCGTGATTTATATAGAAGAAGATCAACTGGTCGCACAAAAAAACAATAACTACAGCCTCTATCTGGCAAAAAAGGTAAACGATAGCTTCACCGTCATATGGCTTTCAAAACTTCCATTCGCCACACTCGGCCAACCCAGCTATCAATACAAAAATATCTTTGACATGACTAACACCTCCTACATGGTAAATTTTACAAACACTCCACTTCAAGAGGGGGATATCAACTTCACGTCAGGGGGGAAAAACCTGCCTATTTATACCGGCCAAACAACGACATTGAATAAGTATGGCGTGTTCAGTCCCGCAACGAATGGCAGTACATCGGGGGTCGTCTCAATTATCAACCAGCTCCCAGCCAATCCACGGGAAATATTACTGGACTCCACTGGGCGGAGCCTCTGGGTGAATTGTTCAGGAGGCATGGGTATTGGTACAGCGACCATGACGCCGAAAAACGAGTTCCAGCTATGGTTTGGCGCGCCCCAGGCTAACGGTTCGTTAATCCCAGGTGGTCTTTCCAACGTTTACGTCGCAACCGTAAACGATGGGGAATCCCAAACAATCACTTTCAACAACAGTGGCGCCTGGGTTCCTGGTGAACCGGCAGCGCATCTGACAGCAGATGAGGTCATGGCCCTGAATGCCAGGGTGAACAACGTTCTGGCCATCGGAAGAAAACGTTAGGCCTGCCAGCACCAGGCTACAGATGCCTTATGCATGGCATTGAACGAAAAACACCGCGTTCCCTGGCCAGGGATACGCGGCGCTCTTGCAGAGAATTCGCTGACGGCGGTGATTACTCGCCGATAGCGCTCTTGTAGGCAGTGGGGTCGAGCAACTTGTCCAGCTCAGTGGTATCACTTGGCTCGAGCTTGAAGAACCAGCTGTCATAGGGTGCGCTGTTGACCAGTTCCGGGTTATCGGCCAACGCTTCGTTAATGGCAATGACTGTACCGGAGACGGGCGAGTAGATATCCGAAGCGGCCTTGACCGACTCGACTACACCCGCAGCATCGCCGGCGGCGAACACTTTGCCGATTTCCGGCAACTCGACGAACACGACATCACCCAAGGCTTCCTGAGCATGGTCTGAAATCCCCACTTTCACGCCGCCATCCTCATCCAGGCGGGCCCATTCGTGACTTTCGGCATAACGCAGGTCGGTTGGGATATCGCTCATGTTCTGTGTCCTCAAAAAAATGTCAGCGGTCGTTGCCCGCCAGAAAAGGTTAGATCAAGGTTTTGCCATGACGCACGAAGGTCGGTTTGACCACCCGGACCGGGTACCACTTGCCACGGATTTCCACTTCTGCCCGGTCGGCAGTTGCCATCGGCACCCGCGCCAGGGCGATCGATTTGCTCAGCGTAGGAGAGAAACTACCACTGGTGATCTCCCCTTCGCCAACATCGGCGATACGAACCACCTGATGCGCACGCAAAACCCCACGCTCTTCGAGCACCAGACCCACCAGTTTTTGCTGCACACCAGCGGCCTCTTCGGCTTCCAGCGCGGCGCGACCGATGAACTGACGAGTGGTCGGCTCCCAGGCGATGCTCCAGGCCATGTTGGAGGCCAGCGGTGAAACATCCTGGTGAATGTCCTGACCGTACAGGTTCATGCCGGCCTCAAGACGCAGTGTGTCACGGGCACCGAGGCCAATCGGCGAGATACCGGCACCCACCAGGTCGTTGAAGAACGCGGGCGCCTGGTCGGCTGGCAGAGCGATTTCCAGGCCGTCTTCACCGGTGTAACCGGTACGGGCAATGAACCAGTCACCGTCGCACTGGCCTTCGAAGGGTTTGAGTTGCTGGATCAGTGCGCCACGTGACTGGGTCACCAGTTCGGCGATCTTTTGCCGGGCGTGCGGGCCTTGGATCGCCAGCATTGCCAGTTCGCTGCGCTCGTGCAGTTGCACGGGAAAGTCGCCGAGCTGGGCGTGCATCCAGGCCAGGTCCTGATCGCGGGTGGCAGCGTTCACCACCAGGCGGTAAGTGTCTTCCAGGCGATAGACGATCATGTCGTCGACCACCCCGCCGCGCTCATTGAGCATGGTGCTGTACAAGGCACGGCCATTGCTGTGCAGGCGTTCGACATCATTGGCCAGCAAATGCTGGAGCCAGGCCTTGGCCTGGGGGCCGCTGACATCGATCACGGTCATATGGGATACATCGAAAACCCCGCAATCGCGGCGCACCTGATGGTGCTCCTCGACCTGCGAGCCGTAATGCAGTGGCATATCCCAACCGCCAAAATCGACCATCTTCGCGCCGAGTGCGAGATGAAGGTCATACAGAGGCGTACGCTGTCCCATGGGTTTCTCCTTCCGGGCTTGGCGAAGGTGCGGACAGGCACTGCGTGAGTGAAAGCCTTGAAATATAAGGCTTTCAGCCAGTTTCAGTTACCCGGTCTGAAGGACGATCCGCACCGAATGCCGCGCATTGTAGCCGCAAGGTGTAGGACTGGCACCTAACCGATGCGATGAGCCGAGCGACGGATCAAGCCGATGACCGGTAACAGGCCCACCAGAATCAGGGTCAAGGCCGGTAATGAAGCCCGCGCCCACTCGCCTTCACTGGTCATTTCAAAGACCCGTACCGCCAGCGTGTCCCAGCCAAACGGGCGCATCAGCAAGGTGGCAGGCATTTCCTTGAGCACATCGACAAACACCAGCAACGCTGCACTCAAGGTGCCCGGCAGCAACAACGGCAGATACACTTTGAAAAACAGTCGCGGTCCGCTGACCCCCAGACTGCGAGCCGCTTCAGGCAGCGACGGTCGGATCCGCGCCAGGCTGTTTTCCAGCGGCCCATAGGCCACTGCAATGAACCGCACCAGATAGGCCAGCAGCAGCGCCGACAGGCTGCCGAGCAGCAGCGGCTTGCCTGCACCGCCCAGCCAGCCCGACAGCGGCACCACCAGTTCGCGGTCCAGATAACTGAACGCGAGCATGATTGAGACCGCCAGCACCGAACCGGGCAAGGCGTAGCCGATGTTGGCCACGCTGATCCCGGAGCGAATCGTCCGGGTTGGCGCCAGGCGCCGGGCAAACGCCAGCAACAACGCCACGCAGACCGTGATCAGCGCGGCCATGGCCCCTAGGTATAAGGTGTGCAGGATTAGCCCGGCATACCGTTCGTCGAGGTCGAAACGACCGCGCTGCCAGAACCACGCCAACAGTTGCAGCAGCGGAATCACGAACGCACAGGCAAACACCAGGCCGCACCAGGTGGTCGCGGCCAGCGCCTTGAGCCCGCGCAGGTGATAGAGCGCCTGACCTCGCGGACGCTCATTGGTGGCCCGCGCAGCCCCCCGGGCACGGCGCTCGCCATACAACAGCACCATCACCACCAACAGCAACAGGCTGGCCAGTTGCGCCGCGCTCGACAGGCTGAAGAAGCCGTACCAGGTCTTGTAGATCGCAGTGGTGAAAGTGTCGAAGTTGAACACCGATACCGCACCGAAGTCCGCCAGCGTCTCCATCAAGGCCAGGGCCACGCCCGCGCCGATGGCCGGGCGCGCCATGGGCAGGGCCACGCGCCAGAACGCCTGCCACGGCGATTGGCCCAACACCCGCGCCGCTTCCATCAGGCCCTTGCCCTGGGCCAGGAACGCCGTGCGCGCCAACAGGTAGACATAGGGATAGAACACCAGCACCAGCACCAGGATCACGCCACCGGTGGAACGCACCCGTGGCAGCCGCAAGCCACTGCCAAACCATTCCCGCAGCAGGGTTTGCACCGGTCCGGAAAAATCCAGCAAGCCGACAAAGACGAACGCCAGTACGTAGGCCGGGATCGCAAACGGCAGCATCAGCGCCCAATCCAGCCAGCGGCGTCCGGGAAACTCGCACAGGCTGGTCAGCCACGCCAGGCTCACCCCCAGCAGCGTGACACCCACGCCGACGCCGAGGATCAGGGTCAGGGTGTTGCCCAGCAACCGTGGCATCTGGGTGTCCCACAGGTGGGACCAGATTTGCAGGTCGACGGTTTGCCACGACAGCAGCAACACGCTCAGCGGTAGCAGGACCAACGCGGCGATGGCGAAGACCAGGGGGTACCAGCGGCGTTGGGCGGGATGGGCCAAAAAACTGTCTCTCAAATGATTGTGCCCACGCTCTGCGTGGGCACATGGCCGGTGACGCTCGGCGTCACGCTTGAAAGGGTTGGATGCGAAGCATCCGGGGCGACGTTCCTTTGTTGCGCGTAGGAACGATCAATTCGGGGGCGCTTCACCCCCATGCGGGAGCAAGCCCCCTCGCCACACGCGCAGTATACCGGGTGACTCAGTTCCAGCCAGCGCGGTCCATCAAACGAATGGCTTCGGCCTGGCGCAGACCAGCCACTTCAACCGGCAAGGTATCGGGGATGAACTTGCCCCAGGCTTCGACTTCCGCCGATGGCTTCACGCTCGGGTTGGCCGGGAATTCCTGGTTGACGTCGGCGAAGATCTTTTGCGCTTCAGGCGTGGTCATCCACTCCACCAGGGCCTTGGCGGCTTCCGGGTGCGGCGCATACTTGGTCAGGCCGATGCCCGACAGGTTCACGTGGACACCACGGTCGGCCTGGTTCGGCCAGAACAGTTTGACCGGCAGGGCTGGCTTCTGCTTGTGCAGACGACCGTAGTAGTAAGTGTTGACGATTCCGACGTCACACTGCCCGGCGGCGATGGCTTCCAGCACGGCGGTGTCATCGGAGAATACGTCCGTAGCGAGGTTGTTGACCCAGCCCTTGATGATTTCTTCGGTCTTGGCCGCGCCATGGGTTTCGATCAGGGTGGCGGTCAACGACTGGTTGTAGACCTTCTTCGCGGTGCGCAGGCACAGACGGCCTTCCCACTGCTTGTCCGCCAGCGCTTCGTAGGTGGTCATTTCCGAAGGTTTTACCCGCTCGGTGGAGTAGGCCAGGGTACGGGCGCGCAGGCTCAAACCGGTCCAGGCATGGGACGCGGCGCGGTATTGCAGCGGGATGTTGGCGTCGATGACCTTGGAGGTAAATGGCTGCAGGATGCCCATTTGCTCGGCCTGCCACAGGTTGCCAGCATCGACGGTCAGCAGCAGGTCGGCGGTGGCGTTTTCACCTTCGGCCTTGATGCGCTGCATCAGTGGCGCTTCCTTGTCGGTGATGAACTTCACCTTCACACCGGTTTTCTCGGTGTAGGCATCGAAGACGGGCTTGATCAGCTCATCGATACGCGAGGAGTAGACCACTACCTCGTCGGCGGCCTGCGCCGCAGTACCAATCAGGGTCAGGGCAATGGCTGTCAGTAGACGCTTCGGTGCCAACATGGGAGCGGTCTCTCGATATTTGAAGTGAGTCGAAATGATAAGGACTCACATTTGCCTTCTCAACCGATCCCTCTGCGCAGGCGTTACCAAATGTTGCGCGACAGACGTGTCGTGATGAATGTTCCGCCGCCTCAGGCCTTGGCCAGCTCCGGCAGGTCACCGCTCAACCCCAGCGCCTGGCGCACGAACAGCGCCTTGGCTTCGGGCATCTGGTCGACCACTTTCAAGCCAGTATTGCGCAACCAGCGCAGCGGCAGCGGGTCGGCCTGGAACAAGCGCTCGAACCCTTCCATCGCCGCCATCAGCGCCAAATTGTGGGGCATGCGCCGACGCTCATAGCGACTGAGGACTTTAACATCCGCCAGGCGCTCGCCACGGCTGGCCGCTTGCAACAACACCTCAGCCAGCACCGCCGCATCGAGGAAGCCCAGGTTGACGCCTTGCCCGGCCAGCGGGTGGATGGTGTGGGCCGCATCGCCGATCAGGGCCAGGCCCTCGGCCACATAGCGTTTGGCGTGGCGCTGACGCAACGGCACACAGAGGCGCGGGTCGGCACTCAGCACCGTACCCAGGCGGCCCTCGAAGGCACGCTCCAGCTCGCGGCAGAAGCCTTGGTCATCCAGCGCCATCAAGCGCTCGGCTTCGTCCGGGGTGGTCGACCAGACGATCGAGCACCAATCCTGTTGTCCATCACGCTCCAGGGGCAGGAACGCCAGCGGACCGTGATCGGTAAAGCGTTGCCATGCCGTCATCTGGTGCGGCAACGAACTGCGAACGCTGGTAACGATGGCATGATGCAGGTAATCCCACTCCCGGGTCGCGACGCCGGTCAGGCGACGCACCGCCGAGTTGGCGCCATCCGCCGCGATCACCAGCGGAGCGCGCAGCGTGCGACCGTCGGCCAGGGTCAGCAGCCAGTCATCACCGGAACGGCGCATCTGCTCCAGACGGGCATTGGCCAGCAGGCCCAGGTCGCAGTCGTGCAGGCGCTCGAGCAACGCATCCTGAACCACCCGATTCTCGACGATATGCCCCAGGGCTTGGGCATGAACGCTGGCGGCCGAGAAATGGATCTGCCCGGTGCCACTGCCGTCCCAGACCTGCATGTCCGAGTAAGGGCTGCAGCGGCGTTTGACGACGCCTTCCCACACGCCCAGACGCTCAAGGATCCGCTGGCTGGCAGCCGACAAGGCGCTCACCCGCGGCTCGAACGGCGACTGCGCATCGAATGGCTTGACGCTCAGGGGGCTGCCATCGAGCAGCAGGACTTCCAGCCCGCTGTTCTGTAACGCCAGCGCCAAGGCACTCCCGACCATTCCGGCCCCGACAATCAGCAGATCTGCGCGCATGTCCATGCTTTAAGCCTGTCTCGCTTGCGGCTTGAGCCGCACGTAAAGGGTTTTCTTAAACATCGGAACGTGTTCCCAGGCCCATGGCCTGCCGGGCGAACCAGCGTTTGGCCGGCGGCAACAGGTCCAGGCCCAGCAGGCCGATGTTACGGCCCAGGGACACCAGCGGCTGAGTGCTGCCGAACAAGCGGGTCACCTGATCGGAGAAACCCACGGTCAGGTTCTGGTCCAGCCGCTGGCGTTCGCGATAGGCCTGCAACGTAGCGAAATCGCCCGGGGAGCCCGGGTTGGCGAGCAAGGCTTCAGCCAGCGCCTGGGCATCGCGCAACGACAGGTTGAACCCTTGGCCGGCAATCGGGTGCAGGCTGTGGGCGGCATTGCCCAGCACAGCCAGATGCGGACGCACCTGCTCTTCGGCCTCGATCAGCGACAAGGGATACAGATGCCGGGCACCCACCTGTTTCAACGAGCCCAGGCGATAGCCGAACACACCCTGCAGTTCGCTAAGGAAACTGCGCTCATCCAGGTCGGCCAAGCGCTGCGCGTCCATGCCCTGACGGGTCCAGACTAGCGCGCAGCGGTTTTCCGGCAGCGGCAACAGGGCCATCGGGCCGTCATCGGTGAAGCGTTCGAAGGCCATGCCGTTGTGCGCTTCGCTCGGGGTGATGTTGGCAATCAACGCACTCTGGTTATACGGGCGTTTCTTGACGCCGATCCCCAGTTGCTCACGCAGCCCCGAACGGCCGCCATCGGCCAATACCGCGAGGTCGCATTCAAGGCAGGTTTCATCGTTGAGGGTCAGGCGATAGCCGTCTTCCAGCGGTTCCATGCGCGTGACTTCGGCTGGGCAGCGCCAGCTGATCACGTCCTTGTCCAGACCTTGCCAGAGGCATTGACCCAGCCAGGCGTTTTCCACCACGTAACCGAGAGCCGGAACGCCCTCTTCCATGGCCGACAGCCGCGCGGTCGAAAAACGTCCACGGTCGGAAACATGGATTTGCTTGATCGGCTCGGCGCGACGGGAAATTTCCTGCCACAGGCCCAGCCGTTGATAAATCTGCCGGGCGCCAAACGACAACGCCGACGAGCGTGCGTCATAGCTGGGCTGGTAGCTGTCGCCGGGCGCAAAGGGTTCGATCAGCACGATCTTCCAGCCACGGCTCTTGGCCCCGGCCTGCAAGGCCAGCGCCAGGCTGGCACCGACCAGGCCGCCACCAATGATTGCCAGATTGACGCGGCTCATGCGGCTTGGGTCCGTGCCGCGGCCATCAGGGCCTCGATCTCGGCGACCGTTTTCGGCACACCCCGGGTCAGGATTTCACAGCCTTGTCTGGTTACCACCACATCATCCTCGATGCGCACGCCAATGCCGCGCCATTTCTTCGCCACGTTCAGGTTGTTCGGGGCAATGTAGATGCCCGGTTCGACGGTCAAGGCCATGCCGACTTCCAGCACCCGCCATTCACCGCCGACCTTGTACTCGCCAACATCATGGACATCCATGCCCAGCCAATGGCCGGCGCGATGCATGTAAAACGCCTTGTAGGCTTCGCTGGCGATCAACTCGTCGACATCGCCGTGCAACAGACCGAGCCGCACCAGGCCGGCCGTAATCACTTGAACCGTCGCCTCGTGCGCCTGGTTCCAGTGTTTGTTCGGTGCAATCTGGGCGAATGCGGCTTCCTGCGATGCCAGCACCAGCTCGTAGATCGCTTTCTGCTCTGCTGAAAACTTGCCGTTGACCGGCCAGGTGCGGGTGATATCGCTGGCGTAGCAGTCGATCTCGCAACCGGCGTCGATCAGCACCAGATCCCCGTCCTTGAGCAGTGCGTCATTGCTCTGGTAATGCAGGATGCAGGTGTTGCGCCCGCTGGCGACGATCGAGCCATAGGCCGGCATTTTCGCCCCGCCCTTGCGGAACTCGTAGTCGAGCTCCGCTTCCAGGCTGAACTCGTACAAACCGGCACGGCTGGCCTGCATCGCACGGATATGCGCCTGCGCGGAAATCCGCGCGGCTTCGCGCATCACCTTCACTTCTGCCGCCGATTTATACAGGCGCATGTCGTGCAGCAGATGATCCAGGGCAACGAATTCGTTCGGCGGCTGGGCACCCAGGTGCGCTTTAGAGCGGATCACGTTGATCCAGTCCATCAGGTGCCGGTCGAACTCCGGGTTGCTACCCATGGCCGAATACACCCGGTCACGGCCTTCGATCAGGCCCGGCAGGATGTCGTCGATGTCGGTAATCGGGAAGGCATCGTCGGCACCGTACTCACGGATGGCGCCTTCCTGTCCGGCCCGCAGGCCGTCCCACAGTTCGCGCTCGGCGTTGCGTTCGCGGCAGAACAGAATGTATTCACCATGTTCCCGGCCAGGCATCAGGACGATGACGGCCTGAGGCTCGGGAAAACCGCTGAGGTATTGAAAGTCGCTGTCCTGCCGGTAGACGTGCTCGACGTCGCGATTGCGGATCGCCACGGCGGCGGCCGGCAGGATTGCGATACTGTTGGGTTCCATCTGCGCCATCAGCGCCTTGCGGCGACGGGTGTATTCCAATTTCGGGATATGGATCATGGGCAGGTGGAGGTCCCTTGCAGGCGGATCAGTGCAGAGAAGGCTTGGCAGCGGGTGCCGCCTTGCTGGTCTCGGTGAACAGCAGCAATGGGGCAACCCGCAGGTACTCCATGACTTCCATGTAGTCGCTTTCGCCGTCGTCGGACTCTTCCAGGGCGTCTTGCACCTGAGCGATGGCCGCCAGGTCCTGCAACACTTCGCTGGCTTCGGTGCTCAGCGCGCTGCTGTCACGGCAGTTCAGGCCAAACCCGCTGAGGAAGCCCTGGCACCACTGGCCCAGTGCGGCCGCGCGCTCAGTGAGTGGCGCGTCGTCGGATGGCAGCAGCAGAACGACGGTCATGTCGTCGCCGGTCAGCTCGCCCTTGACCATCTCCTGCAGGCCGATCAGGGCGTTGCGAACGTTGTCTTGTGGTTCACCTTCGAGCAGTTCGGCGGCATCGACCAGCCAGCCGTCCACTTCGAAGCCGGCGCCGGCGCAGCTGCGACCGAGCAACAGGCCGTGCAGTTCGGCGGGCGAGACGGGATGACCGCTGGAACTCAGCAGGGTGGCGAAGGCTTGATACGGAGAATTCTGAATGGGCATGGGCAGCTAGGCGCCAAGCGGCGCTATGTCTAGAATGAAGCCCTGTATCCTACATCGACAGACACGCCAAGACTATTAAAGGCTGACCGCCAGTTACCGCCCATCAGACAAATCCTGTGGAACACGTATGGAAGACACCGACCTGCAAGCGCTGATGGCCAGACTCGAACTGCTAATTACTCGAGTCGAGCAACTTAAGAGTCAAAACGGACTCTTACTAGCTCAGGAAAAAACCTGGCGCGAGGAACGCGCGCACCTCATTGAAAAAAATGAAATCGCCCGGCGTAAGGTCGAATCGATGATTTCGCGCCTCAAGGCCCTGGAGCAAGACTCATGAGTTCAAGCAATAGCGTCACCGTGCAGATCCTCGACAAAGAATACTCGATCATTTGCCCCCAGGAAGAGCGCAGCAATCTGGTGAGCGCCGCCCGTTACCTGGACGGCAAGATGCGCGAAATCCGCAGCAGCGGCAAAGTCATCGGGGCCGACCGCATTGCCGTGATGGCCGCGCTGAACATCACTCACGACCTGCTGCACAGCCAGGAGCGACCGGACGTGCAGGCCAGCGCCTCGACCCGCGAGCAAGTGCGCGACCTGCTCGATCGCGTGGACCTGGCGCTGTCCAGCGATACGGATGTCAGCAAAGGCTGATTCCTGAGGGTGGTTGCGGTATACTCGCGCCACTCCCTGGGGTTCTTGCCAGTTGACGATGTCCCTGAGCCGATTCGCACTACCCTGGAGGTTGCACGTTGGGCTGGTGTGCATGTCCGCTAGACGGAAAGCCTTAAAGCCTACTGCATCTTCCACCTTGAACTTTCGGGTTCAAGGGCCAAGTTGACAGCGGTTCATCCGGGGAGCCTGATTCAAGCCGATGCTGGTTATTGCCAACATCGGCTTTTTACGACGTCACCGTCCTGGTGCCCTCGACACTCGAACAGCCCATGACGATGACCGAACCTGCGCCGCTTTCCCGCCCGCAACTTCGACGCATGCTGCGCACGGCCCGCCGCGCCCTGTCGCGCAGTGAGCAACGCCAGGCCGCCCGCGGGCTATATCAGCAGTTGGCGCAACAACCACTGTTTCGTCGAGCCAGACATATTTCCCTGTACCTGCCCACCGACGGTGAAATCGATCCGCGCTTGCTGCTGCGCGAAGCACAACGCCGGGGCAAGGCGACCTACCTGCCGGTGCTCAGCGCCTGGCCGCGAACCAAAATGGTTTTCCAGCGTGTTCGTCCCGGCGAAAAGCTGCGGCCCAACCGCTTCCGCATCCCCGAGCCTCGGATCAACCCGGCCCGGCAACGCAAGGTCTGGGCGCTGGATCTGGTGTTGTTGCCGTTGGTCGGTTTTGACGAAAGCGGTGGACGGCTGGGGATGGGCGGTGGCTTCTATGACCGCAGCCTGGCCTATCTGGCGCGCCGCAAGAATTGGCGCAAGCCGACCCTGCTGGGGCTGGCCCATGAATGCCAGAAAGTCGAAAAACTGGCTCAAGCAAGCTGGGATGTACCCTTGCAGGCAACAGTGACTGACAGACGATGGTATTTTGCAGACCAGGCGCCACCGAAGGCAGCGACACCTGTTAGTTGAGCATCAGCGCTTGAAGGGTGGTACCTGTTGCGCGACTTCGATCGGTGCATCGGTCTTGTTCGCCCATAGGCTCTGCGCGTAACCGGTGGTCACGACGCCCAAACCGAACACAATCACCAAAACCCATAGTAAATCCGGTTTGCGTTTCATCGATTGCCCCCCTCAAGGCATATCACACACGATGTCAGCAGCGGTGTCCGTTACAGGCCGTGCTTGCCGCGTCTTGCTTAAAAGTCCGGCATTCTGCGGTAACGTGCAGCGACACGCAAACGCTGGCGCCAACCGACTGTCGGTTTGTCATAAAATGGCCGAACGACTTTCCCAGCGCCCTTTTCGGAGCATAAAAGATGGCCTATTGGCTGATGAAATCCGAGCCCGACGAGCTCTCGATCAAAGGTCTTGAAAAGCTCGGCGAAGCCCGCTGGGACGGCGTTCGCAACTACCAGGCACGCAACTTCCTGCGGGCCATGGCGGTTGGCGACGAGTTTTTCTTTTACCACTCCAGCTGCCCCGAACCCGGGATTGCCGGGATCGGCCGGATTGTCGAAGCCGCCTATCCGGACCCGACGGCGCTTGAGCCTGAAAGCCATTACCACGACCCAAAAGCCACGCCCGAAAAAAACGCCTGGAGCGCGATCAATGTCACGCACGTCGAGACGTTTCCCCGCGTGCTCAAACTCGACCACCTCAAACAACAAACCGCACTGGCCGACATGCCACTGGTACAGAAAGGCTCACGGCTGTCGGTGATGCCCGTGACAGCCGAGCAGTGGGCGGCAGTGTTGGCGCTGCGTTCGTAAGCCATGCGGCGATTGCACACAGGCAGTCGCCGGCAAGCAGCACGCCTTACTGAATAATCAGGTTGTTGAACAGCAGATCCTCGACCACCGGTTTACCGGTTTCGTCGCTCATCACCTGCTGGGTCTGCTTCAAGGCTTCCTGGCGCAGCTTCTCTTTGGCTTCGACATTGTTCATGGTCTCGGTGGTTTGCTGAGCGAACAGCGCGACCAATTGGTTGCGGATCAACGGTTCGTTGGCCTTCACTGCCTTGGCCGCTTCATCACCCGTCACCCGCAGTGCCACGTCGGCCTTGTAGACCTTGAGCCTGGGCGTGCCATCCAGGCCGTAGTTACCCACGAACGGCGGGCTCAGGCTGATGTAGCTGACTTTCGGCGCCTCGCCCTCTTTGGCTTCTTCGGCCATCGCTGCCACAGGCAGAGACAGGGCCAGCAACAACATGATCCACGCTCTCACAATTCGCTCCTTATCCGGTTTGCGGCCCAGCATAGCGACCCGCCCCTACAAGCCCAAGCGCAAAGCTTATGGCTGGCTATCAGGGCGGGGCATGCTCGTTGACCGCTTGACTCACACACCTACACTTATCGGCCATCACTCCCAAAGGAATAGCCCTGATGAAAGCCGTGCTGTGCAAAGCCTTCGGCCCCGCCGAATCGCTGGTGCTGGAAGAAGTCGCCAGTCCTGTCGCCAAGAAGAACGAAATCCTGCTGGACGTGCACGCCGCCGGGGTCAACTTCCCGGACACGCTGATCATCGAGGGCAAGTACCAGTTCAAGCCGCCCTTCCCGTTTTCCCCGGGCGGTGAGGCGGCAGGTGTGGTCAGCGCGGTCGGCGAAAAGGTCAGCCACCTCAAGGTAGGCGACCGGGTCATGGCGCTGACCGGCTGGGGCAGCTTTGCCGAGCAGGTGGCAGTGCCGGGCTACAACGTGTTGCCGATCCCGCCATCCATGGACTTCAACACCGCCGCAGCCTTCAGCATGACCTACGGCACCTCGATGCATGCCCTGAAACAGCGTGGCCAGTTGCAACCCGGGGAAACCTTGCTGGTGCTGGGCGCGTCCGGTGGCGTGGGCCTGGCCGCCGTGGAAATCGGCAAGGCCATGGGCGCCCGGGTCATCGCCGCGGCGAGCAGCGCCGAGAAACTTGCCGTGGCCAAGGCCGCCGGTGCCGATGAGCTGATCAACTACAGCGAAAACAGCCTCAAGGACGAAATAAAGCGCCTGACCGATGGCCAGGGTGCCGACGTGATCTACGACCCGGTCGGCGGCGACCTGTTCGACCAGGCGGTTCGCGCCATCGCCTGGAACGGTCGCCTGCTGGTGGTGGGCTTTGCCAGCGGCCGCATCCCGGAACTGCCCGTGAACCTGGCCCTGCTCAAAGGCGCAGCCGTGGTGGGGGTGTTCTGGGGCTCGTTCGCCCAGCGCCAGCCACACGACAACGCGGCGAACTTCCAGCAGTTGTTCAACTGGTTTGCCGAAGGCAAGTTGAAGCCACTGGTGTCCCAGGTGTATCCGCTCAGCAATGCTGCGCAAGCCATCAACGATCTAGGCCAGCGCAAGGCGGTCGGGAAGGTGGTGGTACAGGTCCGCTAGATCGCACCCACGGCCTGAATACCGGCAGAGGGTGTTCAGGTCGCTCTCGCCCCTTCCTCTATAACAACTTGCGAATTTCTGCTGGGACCACTCGTTTGTACTTGAGCGATGGATTCTCGCGGCAGCGATCAACAATGTCCGGCACGCTGGCGTTGAGCGTGGCTATCAACGCCAGTCGCTCGGTTTCGGGTAACTGCCCTCGGTGAAACACGTTTGACAGATACCCTCGGGTGTAATGAAAGGGTGTCGTGTCCACCCAACTCGAACGTGGCGTATTGACCGTGTATTGAGTGATTTCCCGACACAGCAATCGACTCAACCACTGGTTAACGTCCAAAGGCAAATCCAGATCCAGACTGAAACGCATCGGCGCGATCACCTCCACTTCAGCCTGGGTGTCGGCATCGACGGCCCAGGACTTGAAGCGCCACTGACTGATAACCGCCTTGGCTGCCTCGGCAAAACCCGGATGGGTGCTTTCCAGCACCCTCACCTGGCTGACCGAGCCATCGGCGAGGATGGTCAAGCCAATTTGCACTTCGCCGGAAATTCCCGCCCGTTGAAGTTCCCTGGGGTACTTCGGCTTGGGATTGTAATCCGGGACCAGGTACAGAGCCCCGGCCACCCCATCACCTGCGACACACAACAGTAAAACCAGACCAAGCCAGCGCATGACGCCCCTCCACGATCGATGTACCAGGTTTGGCACCCGCGCTAAAGGTTAAAACTCACGCTCCGGCAACCCCATCCCCCCACTTCCGATCCAGACGCGGGAAACCTCCCAAAACGTCGCCCTTCTTTATGCGTAGATCTCGTTGATATCAGCCGAAGTAAAACGCCCTACGCCGTCGCCTACTTATATCTGAGCGACATGTTCATAAAAGAATGTGCGACTTTGTTCATTTACGCCTTTTTAACAGATGAGAAGCAGTGCTATTTTCGGTAACGAAACTGTAACATTCGCATCCGCAGTCAAAACAAGAATTCTGGAGCTCTTGAATGTTTGCTTTCTTTCGCCCTGCCGCACATCAGGCGCCATTGCCTGAAGAAGACGTAGACAGCACGTACCGGCGCCTACGCTGGCAAATCTTCGCCGGGATATTCATTGGGTATGCGGGTTACTACCTGCTGCGCAAGAACTTCTCCCTGGCCATGCCCTACCTGATTGAAGAAGGCTATACCCGCGGTCAGCTGGGTCTGGCGATGTCGGCGATCGCGATTTCCTATGGCCTGTCGAAGTTCCTGATGGGCCTGGTGTCCGACCGCTCCAACCCACGTTACTTCCTGCCATTTGGCCTGCTGGTGTCGGCCGGAGTGATGTTCGTATTCGGTTTCGCACCCTGGGCGACGTCCAGTGTGACCATGATGTTCATCCTGCTGTTCATCAACGGCTGGGCCCAGGGCATGGGCTGGCCGCCGAGCGGGCGGACCATGGTGCACTGGTGGTCGCAGAAGGAACGCGGTGGCGTGGTGTCGGTATGGAACGTCGCGCACAACGTCGGCGGCGGCCTGATTGGCCCGCTGTTCCTGATCGGCATGGGCCTGTTCAACGACTGGCATGCGGCGTTCTACGTACCTGCCGCCGTGGCGCTGCTGGTCGCGGTGTTCGCCTTTATCGTGATGCGCGACACCCCGCAGTCGGTGGGCCTGCCGCCGATCGAGAAGTACAAGAACGACTACCCGCACGGCTACGATGCCAGCCACGAAGAAGAATTCAGCGCCAAGGACATCTTCGTCAAGTACGTGCTGCGCAACAAAATGCTGTGGTACATCGCCCTGGCCAACGTATTCGTCTACCTGCTGCGCTACGGCGTACTGGACTGGGCACCGACCTACCTCAAGGAAGCCAAGCACTTCACCGTCGACAAGACGTCATGGGCGTACTTCCTCTACGAGTGGGCCGGTATCCCGGGCACCCTGCTCTGCGGCTGGCTGTCGGACAAGGTGTTCCGTGGCAATCGCGGCCTGACCGGCATGGTGTTCATGGCGCTGGTGACCGTCGCCACCCTGGTTTACTGGCTGAACCCGGCCGGCAACCCGACAGTCGACATGATCGCACTGGTGTCGATCGGCTTCCTGATCTACGGCCCGGTGATGCTGATCGGCCTGCAGGCGCTGGAACTCGCGCCGAAGAAAGCCGCTGGCACGGCGGCAGGCTTCACCGGTCTGTTTGGCTACCTGGGCGGCTCGGTCGCGGCCAGTGCCGCCATGGGCTACACCGTGGACCACTTCGGCTGGGATGGCGGTTTCGTGCTGCTGATCGGCGCATGCCTGCTGGCCATGGCATTCCTGGCGCCGACCCTGTGGCACAAGCAAGTAGCTAGTCAGGGCCGTGAAGCGATCGCTTGATCCTTCGATGACCCGCAACGCTTGAGCCGCGCCTCCAGATTCCGATCTGGCATGGCGTGGCTACGCAGGGCGCTGGCGGTCTGCTCGACATAATCGCGAGTGGTGCCGTAGCGCCCGCAAGCGTTTTCGAACACCTGGCTCAGTACATGATCCGGCAAGTTGCCGGCATAACTGGGCAAGTGTCGCTCCAATACAAATCCCAATGCCTGAACCTTGCTGCCATCCGCCAACCGGCAGGTGAGCCAGTGCGGGCGATAGGAGGGGACTGGCATTTCGCGCTGCCAAAGGGCATAGAGCGAAGCCTCCAGCTGCTCTTCGGGCAGACGGTAGGCAAAGCCACTGCATGAACCGCCCCGATCCAGGCCAAACACCAGGCCCGGCAACTCCGGCGTGCCACGGTGTTCGTGGGACCACAGGTACAAGCCGCGATGGTAGCCATGCACACGTGCGCGCACCCGCTCGACCGCCGTGCATTCCGGGCGCCAGATCAATGAGCCGTAGGCGAACAACCACACCGGTCCGCCCTTGTGTCGGGCCAGGGTGCTTTGCATGGAGTGAAGCAATTGCTCGTGCGTCAGTTGCGGCCCCAGATCGAGCCGCGGAGGGTAAGCCAGATTCAAGAAAGCAGATTCAATGGCTGTCATGGCGAATAGCGTTCAGCTCCCCGCGGGTAAACAATTACTCAATAGAACGCACCGGCGTAACAATAAGGCACATTTGTTTCAAGGCAACTTAAGTGCCATGGCATGGTTCTGAAGGGGGTGTCTGAATGACATATAGCCGATCGGTATTTATCCAACTGGATAAATACCGAAGGGATATATAGAGAGTTACAACGATGGCATTTCGATTAACGAATGCGGATCAAGATCGCGGCTCAAGAGCGCGGCGCATATGCAAATACGTCGGCGCGCATTTGATGGGCGTCCATCCCGGCGTCGACCAGTGCATCCAGCGTGCCGTAGACCATCGCGGGCGAGCCGCTGGCGTAGACATGCAGGGCCTTGAGATCAGGGAAATCCTGGCAGACCGCCTCGTGCAACATGCCGCAGCGCCCTTCCCAGCCGCACAGGTCGCTGACAACCTGATGCAGAAACAGGTTGGGCAGTTTCATCCATTCATCCCAGTGTTCCATCTGGTAAAAATCTTCAGGACGGCGCACGCCCCAATACAGATGAACCGGATACTTGAAACCTTTGGCCCGGCAATGCTCGAGCAGGCTGTGGATCTGCCCCATACCGGTGCCTGCGGCGATCAATACCAGCGGCCCCTCCGGCAGCTCCGCCAGGTGGGTGTCACCGAACGGTAACTGGACCCGCGCCATGCGATTGCGCTGCAATTGCTCGATCAGACGCAGTGCGCTGGCTTCGCGCGCCAGTACATGAATCTCCAGGTCGCGTCCGGAATGGGGAGCCGAGGCCAGGGAAAAGGCCGATTTCTCGCCATTCTCACGCTCGATCATCAGGTACTGGCCGGCGTGATAGCGTGGCGGTTTGCCGGCCGGTGCCCGCAGGCGAACCCGCCAGGTGTCCCCGCCAACGTCCTTGCACTCAATGACCTGACACGACAAGGTGCGCACCGGCAACTCTCCCAGCGCAAGGACGCCATCCCACAATACGATGCAGTCTTCCAGCGGCTCTGCAATGCAAGTGTAGAACTCGCCGTGGTCGCGTACATCGCCGGACTGCTCGACTCGACCTTCGACCAGCAGCGCCGCACAGACGTGACAATTACCGTTACGGCAGCTTTGCGGGCATTCATAGCCCAGGCGCCGCGCCCCATCGAGAATCCGCTCGCCGGGCAGTATCTCTAGCACTGCTCCTGACGGCTGCAAGGTTACACGCATCAATCTATTCCTAATTGATTCCAAATGGCATCGATCCGGCGTGTCACCGCCTCATCCTTGACGATTACCCGGCCCCACTCGCGGGTGGTTTCACCAGGCCACTTATGCGTGGCATCGAGCCCCATCTTCGACCCCAGACCGGAAATCGGCGAGGCGAAGTCGAGGTAGTCGATTGGCGTGTTATCGATCATCACCGTGTCGCGCTTGGGGTCCATGCGCGTGGTGATGGCCCAGATCACGTCGTTCCAGTCGCGGGCGTTGATATCGTCGTCTGTGACGATAACGAACTTGGTGTACATGAACTGTCGTAAAAACGACCAGACACCCAGCATTACTCGCTTCGCGTGCCCCGGGTACTGCTTCTTCATGGTCACGATGGCCATGCGGTACGAGCAGCCCTCGGGCGGCAGGTAGAAGTCGGTGATCTCCGGGAACTGCTTTTGCAGGATCGGCACGAACACTTCGTTCAATGCCACACCGAGGATCGCCGGTTCATCTGGTGGACGGCCGGTGTAGGTGCTGTGGTAGATCGGCTTGATGCGATGGGTGATGCGCTCGACGGTGAACACCGGGAAGCTGTCGACTTCGTTGTAATAGCCGGTGTGGTCCCCGTAAGGGCCTTCGTCGGCCATCTCGCCCGGATGGATCACGCCTTCCAGGATGATCTCGGCAGTGGCCGGTACTTGCAGGTCGTTGCCACGGCACTTCACCAGCTCGGTGCGGTTGCCGCGCAAGAGGCCGGCGAAGGCGTACTCGGACAGGCTGTCCGGCACGGGCGTCACGGCCCCCAGAATGGTTGCCGGGTCAGCGCCCAGGGCCACGGACACCGGGAACGGCTGGCCCGGGTGCTTCTCGCACCACTCGCGGTAGTCCAGTGCGCCACCACGGTGACTCAACCAGCGCATGATGACCTTGTTGCGGCCAATCACCTGCTGACGATAAATGCCGAGGTTCTGCCGGTCCTTGTTCGGCCCCTTGGTCACCGTCAGGCCCCAGGTGATCAGCGGGCCGACATCGCCCGGCCAGCAGGTTTGCACCGGCAGCATCGCCAGGTCGACGTCGTCGCCTTCGATGACCACCTCCTGGCAGACCGCGTCTTTGACGACCTTGGGCGCCATCGAGATGATCTTGCGGAAGATCGGCAGCTTGGACCAGGCGTCTTTCAGGCCCTTGGGCGGCTCGGGTTCCTTGAGGAAGGCCAGCAGCTTGCCAATCTCGCGCAGCTCGCTAACCGCTTCGGCCCCCATGCCCAGGGCCACGCGTTCTGGCGTGCCGAACAGGTTGCCAAGCACCGGGATGTCATAGCCGGTGGGGTTCTCGAACAGCAGCGCCGGGCCTTTGGCCCGCAAGGTGCGGTCGCAGACCTCGGTCATTTCCAGCACTGGGGACACCGGAACCTGGATGCGCTTGAGTTCGCCGCGCTGTTCCAGACCGCTGATAAAGTCGCGCAAGTCGCGATACTGCATGCGTGAGCCTCGTATTGGCCGTGGCGTTCGGGGCTGGCAGTTTAGCGCCGAACCCCGGGGTTCAGAACACTGAACTGCCAGTTCATCAATAATCAGATAACAAAAAGCCGGGTTTCCCCGGCTTTTTGTTGAGTCTTGTCGATTTACTTGCGTTTCATCGACAGGAAGAACTCATCGTTGGTCTTGGTCTGTTTCAGCTTGTCGACCAGGAACTCGATGGCTGCCACTTCATCCATAGGATGCAGGAGTTTGCGCAGGATCCACATGCGCTGCAACTCGTCGTCAGCCGTCAGCAACTCTTCACGGCGGGTGCCGGAACGGTTGATGTTGATGGCCGGGAAGACGCGTTTTTCAGCGATACGGCGATCCAGCGGCAGTTCCATGTTGCCGGTGCCCTTGAATTCCTCGTAGATCACTTCGTCCATCTTCGAGCCGGTTTCAACCAGCGCGGTGGCGATGATGGTCAGCGAGCCGCCTTCTTCGATGTTCCGTGCAGCACCGAAGAAACGCTTTGGTTTCTCCAGGGCGTGAGCATCGACACCACCGGTCAGTACCTTGCCGGAGCTTGGGATCACGGTGTTGTAGGCACGTGCCAGACGAGTGATGGAGTCGAGCAGGATGACCACGTCTTTCTTGTGCTCAACCAGGCGCTTGGCCTTCTCGATCACCATTTCGGCAACCTGCACGTGACGGGTTGGTGGCTCGTCGAACGTCGAGGCAACCACTTCGCCGCGCACGGTGCGCTGCATTTCCGTCACTTCTTCAGGACGCTCGTCGATCAACAGCACGATCAGATGAACTTCCGGGTTGTTACGGGTGATATTGGCTGCGATGTTCTGCAGCATGATCGTTTTACCGGCCTTTGGCGGTGCAACGATCAGACCACGCTGGCCTTTGCCGATAGGTGCGCACAGGTCGATGACACGACCGGTCAAGTCTTCGGTGGAACCGTTGCCGGCTTCCATCTTCATGCGCACGGTCGGGAACAGCGGGGTCAGGTTCTCGAAGAGAATCTTGTTCTTCGCGTTCTCGGGACGATCGTAGTTGATCGTGTCGACCTTGAGCAGTGCGAAGTAACGCTCGCCTTCTTTCGGCGGGCGGATCTTGCCAACGATGGTGTCACCGGTGCGCAAGTTGAAGCGACGGATCTGGCTTGGCGAGACGTAGATATCGTCCGGGCCGGCCAGGTAGGAAGCGTCCGAGGAGCGCAGGAAGCCGAAGCCGTCCTGGAGGATCTCCAGCACGCCATCACCGGAGATTTCCTCGCCGCTTTTCGCGTGCTTTTTGAGCAAGGAGAAAATCACGTCCTGCTTGCGCGAACGGGCCATATTTTCTATGCCCATCTGTTCGGCCAATTCGAGCAGTTCGGTAATCGGCTTTTGCTTGAGTTCAGTCAGATTCATATAGGAATGACGTAATCATTTATGGAGGGGGGAAATTAAGCTTTCGGCTTAATGAGGCCGCGCCGCGGAGAAGGCGACAGGATCGCGTACTTATTCGAAAAGGAGAGCGTCGGCGACGGCTTGCAGGGGGCACTGGAGGAACCGGTGCGGGACCGAATGTAACACCTGAGTTTAGGAGCGTCTAGCCCTGAATAACGAAAAAGCCCCGCAATTTGCGGGGCTTTTTGGGTGACACTTGCAACGACGCTTAGATGTTGGCGTCGAGGAAGGCAGCCAGTTGCGACTTCGACAGCGCACCGACCTTGGTGGCTTCGACGTTGCCGTTCTTGAACAGCATCAGCGTCGGGATACCACGCACGCCGTGCTTGGCCGGGGTTTCCTGGTTCTCGTCGATGTTCAGCTTGGCAACGGTCAGCTTGCCTTTGTAGGTCTCAGCGATTTCGTCCAGGACCGGAGCGATCATCTTGCATGGACCGCACCACTCAGCCCAGTAGTCGACCAGTACAGCACCTTCGGCCTTGAGTACGTCAGCTTCGAAGCTAGCGTCGCTAACGTGTTTGATAAGATCGCTGCTCATGGAAGTCTCCAGGTTGTAAGCAAAAAAACGTGGCCCATCATAGCTGCCCTTCCCTCGTTCAGGAAGCCGCAGATGATTGAGTCTCGCTATGGTGGCCCATGACTTTGGGTATAGCTCAAGTCAAGTGATGGCGCGCGCCCCTCGTCACAGACGTTGTCTGGATCAAGGCATTCAGCGCTGCGCGTTGGCGGCGGCGGTTGATCGTGGCACGATGGGCGGGTTATCGACCGAGACCCCCAGACCATGCCCCAATCCCAAGCCAAGAATCTGTCCCTGATCGCCGCTATCGACCTGGGCTCCAACAGCTTTCATATGGTCGTGGCCAAAGCTCACCACAATGAAATCCGGATACTCGAGCGGCTTGGCGAGAAGGTTCAACTGGCTGCCGGGATCGACGAAGAGCGCCAGCTCAGCGAAGAGTCCATGCAGCGCGGGCTCGATTGCCTGAAGCGCTTTGCCCAACTGATCAACGGTTTGCCCCAGGGCGCCGTGCGGATCGTGGGCACCAACGCCCTGCGCGAAGCGCGCAACCGTGCCGAATTCATCCGTCGTGCCGAAGAAATCCTCGGCCACCCGGTAGAAGTCATCTCCGGCCGTGAAGAAGCACGCCTGATCTACCTGGGTGTCTCCCACACGCTCGCCGACACCCCGGGCAAGCGCCTGGTGGCCGACATTGGCGGTGGCAGCACCGAATTCATCATCGGCCAGCGCTTTGAACCGCTGCTGCGCGAAAGCCTGCAAATGGGCTGCGTAAGCTACACCCAGCGCTATTTCAAGGACGGCAAGATCACCCCGGCCCGCTACGCCCAGGCGTACACCGCGGCACGGCTGGAGATCATGAGCATCGAACACGCCCTGCACCGCCTGACCTGGGATGAAGCCATCGGTTCCTCGGGCACTATCCGCGCCATTGGCCTGGCACTGAAAGCAGGCGGCCATGGCACCGGCGAGGTCAACGCCGAAGGGCTGGCCTGGCTCAAGCGCAAGCTGTTCAAACTCGGCGACGCCGAGAAAATCGACTTTGAAGGCATCAAGCCTGACCGTCGCGCCATCTTCCCCGCCGGCCTGGCGATCCTCGAAGCGATTTTCGACGCGCTTGAGCTGCAACGCATGGACCACTGTGAAGGCGCCCTGCGCGAAGGCGTGCTCTACGACCTGCTGGGCCGTCATCACCATGAAGACGTCCGTGAGCGCACCCTGGGCTCGCTCATGGAGCGCTACCATGCCGACCTGGGGCAAGCCGCACGCGTCGAGCGCAAGGCCCTGCATGCGTTCGACCAGGTGGCAGCGGATTGGGACCTGGACGACGGTGTCTGGCGCGAATTGCTGGGCTGGGCGGCCAAGGTCCATGAAGTCGGGCTGGACATCGCTCACTACCAGTACCACAAGCACGGCGCCTACCTGATCGAGCACTCCGACCTCGCCGGCTTCTCCCGTGAAGACCAGCTGATGCTGGCACTGCTGGTGCGCGGCCACCGCCGCAACATCCCCAAGGACAAGTTCGCCGAGTTCGGCGATGACGGCATCAAGCTGATTCGCCTGTGCGTGCTCTTGCGCTTTGCGATTCTGTTTCATCACATCCGTGGTACCCAGGCGATGCCCCAAGTCACGCTGCATGCCAACGGCGACAACCTGGATGTGCAGTTCCCGGAGCACTGGCTGGACGAAAACCAGCTGACCCAGGCCGACTTCGCACTGGAGGCGGAGTGGCTGACCCGGGTGGGCGTGGTGCTGAACGTTCGCTGAAAACAAAAATGGCGATCCACACGGATCGCCATTTTTTTGCCCGATGCCAGCGCGTTAGTTGCTGACGGTCAGGATCGGACTGCCCAATCGCTCCAGCAGGGTCGCCTGGGCGCTGCGTGGGTTCTGGTTGCCGGTCGGCGTGTTGCGCACGTAACGACCGTCCGACTGCAGGCTCCAGCTGTGGGTGTTATCGGTCAGATACAGCTCCAGCTCTTTCTTGACCCGCGTGATCAGCTTCTTGCCTTCCACCGGGAAACAGGTCTCGACGCGCTTGTCGAGGTTGCGCTCCATCCAGTCGGCACTGGACAGGAACATCTGCTCTTCGCCGCCATTGAGGAAGTAGAAGACCCGCGTGTGCTCCAGGAAGCGACCGATGATCGAGCGTACATGAATATTGTGCGAAACCCCGGCGATGCCTGGGCGCAGGCAGCACATGCCACGCACCACCAGGTCGATACGCACCCCTGACTGGCTGGCCTTGTACAGCGCGCGAATGATCTTCGGATCGGTCAGCGAGTTGAACTTGGCAATGATGTGCGCCGGCTTGCCCTCGACGGCGAACTGGGTTTCGCGGGCAATCATGTCGAGCATGCCCTTTTTCAGGGTAAAGGGCGCATGCAGCAGCTTTTTCATGCGCAGGGTCTTGCCCATGCCGATCAACTGACTGAACAGTTTGCCAACGTCTTCGCACAGGGCGTCGTCGGAGGTCAGCAGGCTGTAGTCGGTGTACAGGCGGGCGTTGCCGGCGTGGTAGTTGCCGGTACCCAGGTGCGCGTAACGCACAATCTCGCCGGCCTCGCGACGCAGGATCAGCATCATCTTGGCGTGGGTCTTGAAGCCAACCACGCCATAGATCACCACGGCACCTGCCGCTTGCAGACGGCTGGCCAGTTGCAGGTTGGACTCTTCGTCAAACCGGGCGCGCAATTCGATCACCGCGGTGACTTCCTTGCCGTTACGCGCTGCGTCGACCAGTGCATCGACGATCTCCGAGTTCGCGCCGCTGCGGTACAGGGTCTGACGGACCGCCAGCACATGGGGGTCTTTCGCGGCCTGACGCAGCAGGTCGACCACCGGCGTGAACGACTCGAACGGGTGCAGCAGCAAGATGTCCTGCTTGCTGACCACGCTGAAAACGTTTTCGCTGTTTTGCAGCAGTTTCGGGATCTGTGGGGTAAACGGCGTGTATTGCAGCTCCGGATGGCTATCCAGCCCGGTGATACTGAACAGGCGCGTCAGGTTGACCGGGCCATTGACCTGATACAACTCGGTCTCGCTCAGGTTGAACTGCTTGAGCAGGTAGTCGGACAGCTGTTTCGGACAGGTGTCGGCCACTTCCAGGCGCACCGCGTCCCCGTAACGACGGGAGAACAGTTCGCCGCGCAGGGCGCGCGCCAGGTCTTCGACGTCTTCGGTGTCCACCGCCAGGTCGGCGTTCCGGGTCAGGCGGAACTGGTAGCAGCCCTTGACCTTCATGCCCTGGAACAGGTCATCGGCGTGCGCGTGGATCATCGACGACAGGAACACATAGTTGTCCCCCGTGCCGCCGACTTCTTCCGGCACCTTGATGACGCGTGGCAGCAGGCGTGGCGCCGGGATGATCGCCAGGCCGGAATCGCGACCGAAGGCATCGATACCTTCAAGCTCGACGATGAAGTTCAGGCTTTTGTTCACCAGCAACGGGAACGGGTGCGTCGGGTCGAGACCGATCGGGGTAATGATCGGGGCAATCTCGTCACGGAAATAGCGGCGCACCCAGGTCTTGATCTTGGTGGTCCAGTGGCGCCGACGAATGAAGCGCACCTGATGCTTTTCCAGCTCCGGCAACAGGATGTCGTTGAGGATCGCGTACTGGCGATCAACCTGGCCATGCACCAGGTCGCTGATGCGTGCCAGTGCCTGATGCGGTTGCAGGCCATCGGCACCGGCCTGTTCACGAGCGAAGGTGATCTGTTTTTTCAGCCCGGCCACACGAATCTCGAAGAACTCGTCCAGGTTGCTGGAGAAGATCAGCAGGAACTTCAGCCGCTCCAGCAATGGATAGGACTCGTCCAGCGCCTGCTCCAGCACGCGGATGTTGAACTGCAGTTGCGACAGCTCGCGATGGATGTACAGGCTGCTGTCATCCAGACCGGGAATAGCGATCGCCGGTACCACGGGTGCCACGTCGACCACCACCGCGGGCGGAGCAGGCTCCATCTCCAGCGGGGGTTCGACGACTGGCTCGACCACGGGTTGAGCTTCTTTTACGGCAACTTCAGTGAGGCCTTCGGTATTCATCGAATGTTCCTGGGAGGGCTATTTTTGCTCTCGTAACAATTGGGCGGCACGTACGGCAAAGTAAGTGAGGATGCCATCAGCACCGGCACGTTTAAAAGCGGTCAGGGACTCAAGAATAACCCCTTCGCTCAACCAGCCATTCTGGATAGCCGCCATGTGCATGGCGTATTCACCGCTGACCTGATAGACAAAGGTCGGCACTTTGAATTCTTCTTTTACCCGGTAAAGAATGTCCAGGTATGGCATGCCTGGCTTGACCATGACCATATCCGCACCTTCTGACAAGTCGCTAGCCACTTCGTGCAACGCTTCGTTGCCGTTGGCCGGGTCCATTTGATAGGACGCCTTGTTCGCCTTGCCCAGGTTCAGCGCCGAACCGACGGCATCGCGGAACGGGCCGTAGTAGGCACTGGCGTACTTGGCCGAGTAGGCCATGATTCGCACGTTGACATGACCTGCCAGCTCCAGCGCTTCACGGATTGCCTGGATGCGGCCGTCCATCATGTCTGACGGGGCGACCACCTGGGCACCGGCAGCGGCATGGGACAGGGCTTGCTTGACCAGTGCATCGACGGTGATGTCGTTCTGCACATAGCCTTCTTCATCCAGAATACCGTCCTGGCCGTGAGTGGTGAACGGGTCCAGCGCGACGTCGGTGATCACCCCCAGCTCCGGGAAACGTGCACGCAGGGCACGCGTGGCGCGCTGGGCTATACCGTCCGGGCTCCAGGCTTGCGCCGCGTCGAGGGACTTGAGTTCGGGCGGCGTCACCGGAAACAGGGCGACGGCCGGAATACCCAGCTCGACCCAACCGGCCGCCTCTTCCAGCAACAGGTCGATGGTCAGGCGCTCGACGCCAGGCATCGAGGCCACCGCTTCGCGACGGTTCTCACCGTCCAGCACAAATACCGGCAGAATCAGGTCATTGGTGGTCAGGACGTTTTCACGTACCAGACGACGCGAAAACTCGTCACGACGATTGCGACGCAGGCGAGTTGCAGGAAACAAACGGTTGGCGGGGGTAAAGCTCACGACAGACTCCTGAGCCCGCATTGGCAGGCGAGCGTGACAGTTATAAGCATCCATTATGACCAACAGATTACAGTTATGTGCACCCCCGCGACTGGTAGTCGCATCCATTGTCCTTGTAGGAAATGTTCACGTCGAGACACATTTGGATACTTTCCTCCATGGGCCTGAAGGGTTAGGCTGCGCGTTCATTTCGCCAGCACCCAGACAATGCTCCAACAATTCCTGAATGATTTTGGCTACTTTGCCCTCTTTCTCGGCACGTTCTTCGAAGGCGAAACCATTCTGGTGCTCGCCGGCTTCCTTGCGTTCCGTGGGTACATGGACATCAACATCGTGGTGGTCGTGGCCTTCCTCGGCAGCTATGCCGGCGATCAACTGTGGTACTTCCTGGGGCGCAAGCACGGCCGCAAATTGCTGGCACGCAAGCCACGCTGGCAATTGATGGGCGACCGGGCGCTGGAGCACATTCGCAAGCATCCGGACATCTGGGTGCTGAGCTTTCGCTTCGTCTACGGTTTGCGCACGGTCATGCCCGTGGCCATTGGCCTTTCGGGTTATCCGCCAGGCCGCTACCTGCTGCTCAACGGTATCGGTGCCGCCATCTGGGCCACCGCGCTGGCAGCGGCCGCCTATCACTTCGGCGCCGTGCTCGAGGGCATGCTGGGCAGCGTCAAGAAGTACGAGCTGTGGGTACTGGGCGCGCTGCTGGTGCTGGGTCTCATCCTGTGGCTGCGTCGGCGCTTCAAGAACGCTCGCCTGGCCAAGAAGATTTATGCCGACGAACAAGCCTTGAAGGCCGAAAAGGCCAAGGCTGGCGAACCTACGACGCCAGCCGAGTGATGCGGCTTGCGCAGCAGTAGAGGCCGATCCCGCTGAGCACGCTGTAACCGAGCAGGCCAACCCAGCCTGCCGTGCTGGCCGGCCATAGCCCGACCAGCGGTGCCAGCCCCGCCAGCGGCAGGTTCGACGCCAGCCGCAACACCTCCAGCCTGAACGCTTGCGGGCGATTCTCCAACATCGCCCCCAGCACAAACAGACCCCATGCCACCGCTCCCCAGCCCACTACCAGGGCGGCCGTCGGCAGGTCGTGCTCCAGGCTCATCAGGTAACTGCCCAGCGCGATGTACAGGCAAAACTGCACCGCGACATACCCTTGCAGACGGCCGTCCAACAGCACTTCGAATTTGCGGAACCGGCTCAGGTCCGGCTTGTTCATGGGGTACTTCGCCGCCACGTCCGCCGGGCGCCAACCCGTGCGCATAAACCAGATTCGCAGTTTGTCCCAGCCTCTCTGGGCGCGACGTGCATCCGCCCACAGCTGTGCATAGAACTGCACATTCGCCCATAACGGGTTCCAACTCGCCAGGGGCGTGGTCACGCCGAAAATCACCGGCTCGTTGTCATCCTCTTCCTGAAACGTACCGAACAGACGGTCCCAGATGATGAACACCCCACCGTAGTTGCGATCCATATAAAGAGCGTTCTGCGCATGGTGGGCCCGATGATTGGACGGCGTCACGAAGCACCATTCGAACCAGCCCAGCTTGGGAATATGCTTGGTGTGCACCCAGAACTGATAGAGCAGGTTCAACGCCGCGACACTCACGAACACCAGCAGCGGCACGCCGAGCACGGCCATCGGCAGGTAGAAAATCCAGCCCAGCAAGAAGCCGGTACTGGTCTGGCGCAGCGCGGTGGAGAGGTTGTAGTCCTCGCTTTGATGGTGCACCGAGTGCGCCGCCCACAGGATGTTGCGTTCATGACCCATGCGGTGCAGCCAGTAATAGCAAAAATCATAGAGCACAAAGGCAAGCACCCACACCCACAGGCGCTCGGCCGGCAACTCGAACAGCGCCAGGTGCTTGAGGGCGAATGCGTACGTCACCAGCCCGACACCCTTGGTCAGCAGCCCCGTGGTGGTCGACAACACACCCGCGCTGAGGCTGTTGATGGCATCCGCCACCCGGTAATTGCTCACCCCGCGCCAGCGGTCCGCCAACAACTCGATGGCGATCAGCACAAAGAAAAACGGCACGGCATACAAAACGAAATTCATGACCCGGCCCGCGCGCAATGGATTGTCAAAAGATTAGGCGCAACCGCCAGACTCCCCTATGGCAACGCGTGACAAATTAGTGGACATTTAACGCCATGTATCTGGAGAAGAACCCATGAGCAAAAAAGTTGCAGTGATACTTTCCGGCTGTGGCGTCTATGACGGTGCCGAGATCCATGAAAGCGTGATTACCCTGCTGCGCCTCGGCCAGCGTGGCGCGCAGGTCCAGTGCTTTGCCCCTGACATCGCGCAAATGCATGTGGTCAACCACCTGACGGGCGAAGAGATGCCCGAGTCGCGCAACGTGCTGGTGGAGTCGGCACGCATTGCCCGGGGGAACATCAAGGACATCCGCGAAGCGAATGTCGAAGACTTCGACGCCCTGATCGTGCCTGGTGGTTTTGGCGCCGCCAAGAACCTGTCCAACTTTGCCGTCGAAGGCGCCGCCTGCACCGTGCAACCGGACGTTCTGGCCCTGACTGAAGCCTTTGCCGAAGCGGGCAAGCCGGTTGGCCTGATCTGCATCTCACCAGCCCTGGCCGCGAAGATCTATGGCCCGGGCGTGACCTGCACCATCGGCAACGACGCCGACACCGCCGCTGCCATGGACAAGATGGGCGCTATCCACGCGGACTGTGCCGTGACCGAGATCGTTGAGGACAAGGCGCGCAAACTGGTCAGCACCCCCGCCTACATGCTGGCGCAGTCGATCAGTGAAGCGGCTTCGGGGATCAACAAGCTGGTTGACCGGGTACTGGAGTTGACCCACGAAAACGATGCGTGACACTGGCTGACGGCCCTGATCGCTCCCCACGCGCTGCGTGGGAATGATCAAACCTGATCTACCTGAAAAACCGAATCAGATGGCCTTGGGGTCGCTCCGCAACCCAGCGAGAGCAAGCGCCCTCGCCACAGGAAGGTGTACGTCTCAGGGCTTGCGGGACAACCGCGCCAGTATCCGGTCCAGCGCATTGGCAAACGCCTGCTTGTCACGCTCGCCAAACGGCGCGGGACCGCCACCCGCCTGGCCCTGTTCACGCAAATCGGTGAACAGGTTACGCACCGCCAGGCGATCGCCCATGTTCTGCATGTCGAACTCCTTGCCCCGAGGGTCCAGCGCCGCGACCCCCTTCTTCACCAGACGGTCGGCCAGCGGCACATCGCTGCAGATCACCAGCTCACCCGGTACCGCATGCTCCACCAGGTAATCGTCGGCCGCATCCGGACCGCTGGGCACCACGATCAGTTTCACCAGGGCCAGGCCCGGCTTGATCTGTGGTTGACCGGCCACCAGCACCACCTCGAACTGACGCTTGAGGGCGAACTTCACCACCAGGTCCTTCGCGGCCCTCGGACAGGCGTCGGCATCGATCCATACGCGCATTACATTTCCTCTTTTAGAAGCACCGTCGGATCACCGCCCGGAGCGAACCCACCCCCACAGGTTTGGCGTCAACCTTATGGGAGTGGGTCGGGTGGCGCTGCGCGTCCGTAAATGAGCGCAGCGAACAGGGTCAAGCGGCTGGCACCCGGCGCTTCTCGGCCATGCGACTGCGACTGTACAGCACGATGATCGCCAGGATCGCCACCACCTGCGCACTCAGCGAGTAGGCGTCGGCATGAATCCCCAGCCAGTCGAAATCAAAGAACGGCACCGGCCGTGTGCCAAAGATCCCGGCTTCCTGCAAGGCTTTCACCCCATGCCCGGCGAACACTACCGACAATGCGCACAGCAAGCCTGCGTTGATGCTGAAGAACAGGGCCAGAGGCAGTTTCGCCGAACCGCGCAAAATCACCCAGGCCAGACCCACCAGCAGCACCAGTGCCGTCGCGCCGCCCGCCAGTACCGCCTGATGACCCGCCGGACCGGCTTGCAGCCACAGGGTTTCGTAGAACAGGATCACTTCGAACAGCTCACGGTACACCGAGAAGAACGCCAGGATCGCAAACCCGAATCGCCCACCGCCGCCCACCAGGCTGCTCTTGATGTAATCCTGCCAGGCTGCCGCATGGCGCCGGTCGTGCATCCATACCCCAAGCCACAGCACCATGACGCTGGCAAACAGCGCCGTCGCACCTTCCAGCAGCTCTCGCTGGGAACCGCTAACGTCGATCACGTACGCCGCGAGCGCCCAGGTACCCAGGCCGGCCAGCAGCGCCAGCCCCCATCCGACGTTGACACTGCGCACCGCCGATTGCTGACCGGTATTGCGCAGGAACGCAAGGATCGCCGCCAGCACCAAGATCGCTTCCAGGCCTTCGCGCAGCAGAATCAACAGACCCGAGATGTAACTCAGGGACCAGCTGAGACCATCGCTGCCCAACAGGCCGGCGGACTCCTTCAGTTTCGCCTTGGCCACGTCCAGTCGCTGTTCAGCCTGCTCGACCGGTAAACCGTCCTGCAACGCCTGACGGTAGGCCATCAGGGATTTTTCAGTGTCTTTGCGCACCACCGCGTCAACGTTGTCGAGGGAGCTCTCAACCAGTTCGAAGCCTTCCAGATACGCGGCCACCGACAGGTCGTAGGCCTGATCGTGCTCACCGGCTCGATACGCGGCGATGCTCTTGTCCAGTGTCGCGGCGGTGTAATCGAGCAGTTGCGCCGGCCCTCGCTTGACCTGCGGTGGCTGGGCACGCTGCGCACGGAAGGTTGCCGCCGCCTCGGGACCTTCGGCCGCCAGCACCTCGGCCGGCGTCTGGCGTGCCAGGTCGGCGAGGTTGTAGGTCTTCTCGCTCTTTGCCGCTGCCGGATCGGCACTGAAACTGGCGATGTAGGTGGCCAGGTCCCAACGTTGCCGCTCGTCGAGCTGATCAGCGAACGATGGCATGTCTGTGCCTTCAACGCCCTGCCCAAGGGTGCTGTAGATCGCGTAGAGGCTCAGGCGGTCCTGGCGTGCGCTATCACGCAGGTTCGCGGGCGCAGGCTCCAGGCCAACGCCTGCAGGGCCATCGCCAGCGCCGCTGTCGCCGTGGCACACCGAGCAGTGCTGTGCATACAGCGGTACGCCCCGCGCGGGGTCCGGGGTAATGATCGGGGCCTGGCTGACCTCGTAGGCCACTGCCAGTTTCGCCCCCAGCTGTCGTGCCTGACGGGCGACGCTCGCACCGTCCTGGCGTTCGTCGACAGCCTTGCGCAGGGCCGATACGCCCTGCTCCAGCTCAGCCTTCTGCGGCTTGGCCGGCAGCGACGCGACAAAGCCTTGCAGCGCCTTTAAAAACTCAACCTGCTCCTGGTACTCGGCCGCATCGATCACCTTGCCCGCCGCTACCGTAGCCGGGTAATCCGCACCCACGTAGTCGAGTACATGCAGGGCTTGAGGGGCGCCTTCCACGGTGTCGGCCAGCAGGTTGGAACTGCACAGTGCAAACAACGGAAAGACCAACCAGGCCAGAAAACGGGACGGCGCAGTCATGAATGAGTCTCAAATGGAAATACGAAGTTACACATTGTTCACTCTCAATGCCCTTCGCTCAAGCTTTGTCGTCTTTGTGTTCAGGATTTCAGTGCGCACAAACAAAAAAGGCGACCTGATCAGGTCGCCTTGATTAACCGCTGACGGCTTACACCGCGGCCTTGCGAATGGTTGCCAGCAAACCGGCTGCACCGACAAACAAACCGGCGAACGCGCGGTTCATCCGGCGCTGTTGCTTGGGCGTGCGCAGCAGACGCAGGACCTTGGAGGCCAGGCCCGTGTAGCCGGCCATGACGATCAGGTCGACGCAGATCATGGTCACGCCCAGGATCAGGTACTGCGCCACCAGCGGTGCGTGGGGGTCAATGAACTGCGGCAACACGGCCAGCATGAACACCAGCGCCTTGGGGTTGCTGACGTTGACCAGGAAGCCGCGGAACACCAAGGCCAGTGGCTTGCCGATCGGGCGGATGGCGGCGTCATCACTCAGGTCGCTGGGCAGCGCACGCCATTGCTTGACCGCCAGATAGATCAGGTAGGCCACGCCGAACCATTTGATCGCGTAGAACGCCGTGGACGAAGCAGCGAGGATCGCACCGACGCCGGCGGCGACAATCGCAATCTGCATCGCCAGCCCCAATTGCAGGCCAAGGGCGTTCCAGTAGCCACGCCAAAAACCGTACTGCAGGCCGCAGGACATCGACGCAATGGCGCCGGCACCCGGGGAAAGACTGATCACCCAGCAGGCGGCAAAAAACGCCAGCCATGTCTCAAGCACCATTGCACACCTCGACTCAGACTCGTGTTAGGCGTCTAAGCTAATGCGCCGGCCAGCGAATGACTATCGATTTTTTGCAGGAAATGACCGCTGCCGACCAGCGTTGTCGCCCACCCGGTTATTTTTCAAAGCCGCTGGAAGGCAAGACGTCGCTGCCGCGCCAGCGTCGAACCGAGCGCTGGAAGAACAGGCTGTTCGGCACTTGCACCATGGCGCTGCCGGTACCCAGTTCTTCGGCCTCGATCAGCGTGGTGTACAGCAGGTTGATCGCCACGACCCGACCTTTGACGCCGGGCTTGTCGGTGGTGTCCACCAACTCGACCACGTCGCCAAGCCGGAACGGGCCGACCGTGAAGATCAGGATCGCGCATAGCAGGTTGGACAGCACGCTCCACATGGCGAAGAACGCCACGGCGGCCACCGCCACAAAGCCGGACAGGGCTGTCCACAGTACCGTGGCGGAAACACCCAGGCGCTCCAGCACAAAGATCAGTGCACTGCCCATGATCAGCCAGCGCAGACCACCTCGCAGCGGCATCAGCAACTGCGGCGGGAACGGATAGCGCTCGCCCAAGCGGGTCAGGCCCTTGGCCACGAAGCGTTGGGTCAGGTAACCCGCCAACAGGATCAGCAGAATCTGCACGCCGAGCCAGATCGGCTCGACCCACACCGCCGGCAGCGGCAGCTTGAAGGCCTCCATCAGGACAGCGCCTCCAGCTCCGCCTGCATGTTCTCCAGAAGTTCCAGCGCTTCCATCCAGGCCTCTTCCAGCTCGACTTCCCGGACCTTCAGCTTCGCTTGCTCGGCCAGCAGATCACGCAGTTCGTTCTTGCGCGCCGGTTCGTAAACATCGCTGTCGCCCAGGCTGGCATCAACCTTCGCCAGCTTCTCGTGCAGCTTGCCCAACTCGCTTTCCAACTTGTCGGCCTCGCGCTTGTGCGGTGCCAGTTGCTGACGCAACGCGGCAGCGGCCTGGCGCTGGGCTTTCTTGTCGGTCTTGTCCGGATTGACCGGCGTGGTGCTCACCGGCGCGTTGCGCTGACGGTACTCGACCAGCCAACGGGCGTAGTCTTCCAGGTCGCCGTCGAACTCTTCGACCTTGCCATCGGCCACCAGGAAGAAGTTATCGGTGGTGCTTTTGAGCAAGTGACGGTCGTGGGAAACCACCAGTACCGCGCCACTGAACTCTTGCAGGGCCATGGTCAGCGCCAGGCGCATTTCCAGGTCCAGGTGGTTGGTCGGTTCGTCGAGCAGCAACAGGTTCGGGCGGTCCCAGGCGATCAACGCCAGAGCCAGGCGAGCCTTTTCGCCCCCCGAGAAATTCAGCACCGGCTCATCGATCCGTGCACCGCGGAAATCGAATCCACCAAGGAAGTCGCGCAGGGTCTGTTCACGCTCGGTCGGTGCCAGGCGCTGCAAATGCAGCAACGGGCTGGCTTTCGAATCCAGCGAGTCCAGCTGATGCTGGGCAAAGTAGCCCACCACCGTGTTCTCGCCACGGGTCAAGCGGCCGGCCAAAGGCTCCAGCTCACCGGAGAGGTTTTTGATCAGGGTCGATTTGCCCGCACCGTTAGGACCGAGCAGGCCGATCCGCGCACCCGGGGTCAGTTGCAGCTTGACCTTCTCCAGCACGGTTTTCTCGCCATAGCCCAGACGGGCGTCGGACAGGTCGATCAGCGGGCTGGAAATCTTCGTCGACTCACGGAAGACGAAATCGAACGGCGAATCGACGTGGGCGGCGGACAGCTCTTCCATCCGCTCCAGCGCCTTGATCCGGCTCTGGGCCTGGCGGGCCTTGGTGGCCTGGGCCTTGAAGCGGGCGATGTAGCTTTCCATGTGCGCACGTTGCGCCTGCTGCTTCTCGTAGGCCTGTTGCTGCTGGGCCAGACGCTCGGCACGGGCCCGCTCGAACGCCGAGTAGCCACCGCGGTACAGCGTAATCTTGCGTTGATCGACGTGAGCCACGTGATCGACCACGGCATCGAGGAAATCCCGGTCGTGGGAAATCAGCAGCAAGGTCCCCGGGTAGCTCTTGAGCCACTCTTCCAGCCAGATAATGGCATCGAGGTCCAAGTGGTTGGTCGGCTCGTCGAGCAGCAACAGGTCCGACGGACACATCAATGCCTGTGCCAGGTTCAGACGCATCCGCCAGCCACCGGAGAAATCTCCGACCTGACGATCCATCTGTTCATTCGTGAACCCCAACCCCGCGAGCAGCTTGCGGGCGCGAGCGTCGGCCGTATAGCCATCGGCGCTGTCGAGCTCCGAATGCAGGCGCGCCTGGGCGGCACCGTCATGGGCTGCTTCGGCCGCGGCGAGGTCACGTTGCACCTCACGCAGGCGCAGGTCGCCATCGAGCACGTAGTCGACCGCCAGGCGTTCGAGCGTGTCGACCTCCTGGCGCATGTGGGCAATACGCCAATCGGCCGGCAGGAAGCAGTCACCCGAGTCCGGGTGCAGTTCACCCCGCAACAGGGCAAACAGGCTGGATTTGCCGGCGCCGTTGGCACCGATCAGGCCGGCTTTGTGGCCGGCGTGCAGGGTCAGCTCGGCGTCTTCTAGCAGACGTTGCGGGCCACGCTGTAAAGTCAGGTTCTGAAGTCGAATCATAATGGCGGCGGAGTCTACCAGCTTCGCTCGCAACTGGCGCGAGTAGCACTATGTCCTCTGACCTGTGGAGCTTTTCCCTCAGCACTTACGCCCGCCCGGGTGTAGAAGAAGCCTGCCTGGCGCTGCAAGCGGCGGGCGCCAACGTGTGCCTGCTGCTCTGCGCCTGCTGGCTCGGCGAACGCGGCGTGGCGTGCAACCCGCAACGCCTGCAACAGCTCATGCAACTGGCTGGGCCCTGGGACTCACAGGTCGTGCAGCCACTACGACAGCTACGCCTGCAGTGGAAAGCCGCTGCGGCTTCGGACGCACAACTCGGCATCCTGCGAGCGCAAGTCAAGGCACTGGAGTTGGAGGCCGAGCGGCAATTGCTGTTGCGACTGGAACAGTCGGCGCGGGAGTGGCCGACGGGTCAAGCGAACGACTTGGCCGCGTGGCAGGAAGGATTGGCGGCAAGCACCGCCAACCTGAGCCGCGACGCGCTGCATCAGCTGCGCGTCGCGATGACCGATGCTTAGGAAGCGCTGGTCGGGGTGCTGATTGCAGCTGCCGGTGCTGGCGAAGCTGCCGGAGTGCTCACCGCCGGGGTAGGTGCCGCAGGTTTCGCAGCCACTGGTGTGGCAGCGGGTTTGGCAGCAGCAGGCTTGGCCGCGACAGGCTTTTTCACCGCAGGCTTCGCAGCCGGTCTCGCTGCAACAGGTTTCGCAACCGGTTTGGCGGCGCTGGCGGCGGCAGGTTCAGCAGTGGTCGCAGGCTTGGCTGCGGGTCTGGCGGCCGCCTTGACGGGCGCTTTGGCGACTGGCTTGGCGGCGACTTTAGCGGCAGCAGGTTTAGCCGCTGCAGGTTTGGCAGCCGGCTTGGCGGCGGCTGTTTTAGCAACAGGCTTGGCGGCGGGTCTGGCCGCAGCCGGTTTCGCGGCGCTGGCGGCAACCGGTTTTTTCGCGGCTGGCTTGGCGGCTGTCTTGGCAGGTGCCTTGGCAACAGGTTTGGCGGCGGCTTTCACGGGCGCCTTGGCAGCAGCCGGTTTGGCCGCTGGTTTTTTTGTGGCCGTCGCGGTAGCGGCAGGCTTGGCCGAACGCTGGGTCAGCACCTTGCCAACAGCTTCCTTCACACGACCAACACCCTGGGCCAGTTTCAGGCTTTCCTGGGCGTCGCGCTTGAGTTGCAGAATGTAGTTGCGCGTCTCGGACTGACGATCCTTGAGTGCGTCGAGCAGTTCTTCAAGTTCTTGTACCGCACCTTTGGCCTTGGCCTGTGCCTTGGCTTTGCCGGCCGCGGCAGCGTCCTGCAATTTGGTGCGAGATTTGTGCAGTTTTTCCTGTGCTTTTCCGCGCTGCTTTTCCAGTTTGGCGAGCAGTTTTTCAGCATCAGCCAAGGCTTGGGAGCAAGCATTTTCCAAATGCTCGAGCAGGCTGCCCGTGAGATTCTGGAGTAAGTGCAACGGAGTATTTACAGGCTTCTTATTGGCCGACATGGTTTACCTCCTGGCTGACGTGGGTGCGGCTCATACTAGACCTCTGCTGCTACCGCCGCTAGGGCATGTTGACAGTATCGATGGCCGTGCGTTGCACCAAACTGAAAATGTTCTGCACGCCTCTCAAAGCAGTTCACCGGCCATGCCATTCTCGCTGGCATAATCCACCGCATTCCAGACTGGAGAGCGCCCATGTCGCGTTACCTGTTGTTGCCCTTGTGCGTGGTATTTTCGACGGTGTATGCCACTGACAAAAACCCGAATAATGACGCCCACGATCTTGCCTACAGCCTCGGTGCAAGCCTGGGCGAGCGCTTGCGCCAGGAAGTGCCGCAGCTGCAGATTCAAGCACTGGTAGAAGGCCTGCAACAGGCCTACCAGGGTAAGCCACTGGCGCTCAAGGACGAGCGAATCGAACAGATCCTGGCCGAGCACGAAGCACAGATTGCCGAGCAGCCCGCGCTGCCACAAAGCGAGATAGCCCTGGAAAAAGAGCGCCGTTTCTTGACCACTGAAAAAGCCAGGCCCGGCGTCCGGGAACTGGCCGATGGCATCCTGCTGACCGAGCTGGTTGCAGGTAACGGGACCAAGGCCGGACCCAGTGGCAAGGTACAGGTTCGCTACATCGGCAGCCTGCCCGACGGCACGGTGTTCGATCGGAATGATCAGGCCCAATGGTTCAGCCTCGACAGCGTGATCAACGGCTGGCGCAGCGCATTGCAGCAAATGCCGGTCGGGGCAAAATGGCGCCTGGTAATCCCGTCGGCACAGGCCTACGGTGCCGACGGCGCGGGTGACCTGATCGCACCGTTCACGCCGCTGGTGTTTGAAGTGGAACTGCTCGGGGCAACAGGCTGAACAAACAGCCCAAACGAAAAACGGTGCGCAGAGCGCACCGTTTTGCTGTGTGCAAACGATCGAGGTTCAGGCTTGTGCGGGCACTTCTTCCTTGTGAGCCGTGTGCAGCACTTCGATCAGGCAGTCTTCAAGTTCGAAGCGCTCATGCAGCAAACCACCCAGCTCCTTGAACTTCTCGGCAACACACTTGCCGGCATCGCACAGGTCGTTGAACGCCAGTAGCTTTTCCGTGATGACGTCGATGCGCGGGTAAATCGTATCAGCCAGTTCCAGCCCGCGTTTGTCACCGAACGCCTTGGCTTCACCGGTGAGTTGCTCATAGATCTCGAAATGACCGGCAGACACGTAGTCGACCAGGACACCACAGAACTCCTGCAATGGCTTTCGGTTTTCGCCCAGAGCCTCAGGCTTGGCGCCGAGAGCATCATAGGCTCGAACCAGTTCGTGACGCTCCTGCAACCAACGATCGATCAGCAGATGCACTCCACCCCAGCGTTCCTGAGCATTCTGACAACTTTCGAGCATGGTGATCTCTCTTCCCTTATGGGTGATGTCGCCCGCACTCGCCGAAAGACGTGAAGCCTCAGGATCCGGCCAGGCAAAGCACCATCGAGCAACATAAATCCAATGATCCGTGCGGGCCAGATTATGCTCGCACGCCAATGGCTTCAAGGTACGCAGGAGACAAAGTTCATACAAGTGTTTAATCGCCTCCCGCCCCCCGGTGCGACGACTCGCCGCTGGACGGTCGCTCAATGGCGTACCAGACGAGTCGCAGGATCTGATAGCCCGCGAGAATCATGACCGCCACAAAGAACAGCAGGCTCCACTCGGGGATGCTCAGATCAAGCAGCGACCAGGAAATTTGCGCACAGACTTCCGTGCCATCAAACGCCCGTTTCAGGAGGCACAGCAACGGCAGGCTTGCGGGCTCCTCCTGCGCGCCAGGATCGCAGGCCACCAATTGTTGCACCGGATCGCTTTGCAGCATCACCTGTCGCCAGGCGAGGGCCATGCCAGCAACGGCCCAGGCCAGGCTCAACAGCCAGTACAGAAAGCAGCCCACCCGTTGCGGGCCATGCAGTGAGGCGACCATGCATACGACGGTGAACAGCATCAGGAAAAAACGCTGCAACATGCACAAGCCGCAGAGCGTGAGTCCGATGGCGTACTCCAGATAATACGACGCACCCAACGCCACGGCACCCGCAATAAAAGCCATGAAAAACAGGGAGCGAGAGCAGGCCAGGAACATGGCTTATCCGTAAAAAAGAGACCGGTATTTACGGTAGAGGAAAGCGCTGGAGTCTTACAAGACGGGCCAGTGGAGAGACTTCGCCGCAGCCGTAAGGAATTCCCGACAGAAGAGACGGGACCGAGCGTAGTCACCTGTAGGATGATGCCTACGCCAAGCCTTTCAGATGAGTATCCGGCGTTACCAACAGCAGGCCCTTCCCCCACGGAAGAGCCTGCAAGCCGTGAGCTTAAGCGCGTGTCGGCACTGGTAACGGTGAAGCCAACAGACGCTCGTCCAGAAGGCCCAAACCCTCCTGAAACAGCTGATTGCTACGCTCGGTATCGCCCAGTTGGGCGAGCAAGCGGGCAAGCTCGGCACAGGCTTCAGGATTACGCTCAACCCTGAGGCTGCTCTCCAGATAATCCCGCGCCTTGCCCCACAGACTGGCTTGCAAACACAGACGCCCCAGGGTCAGCAGCAAGCTCGGGTCGTTGGGATGGGCCTTCAACCAGCCCTCGGCGGTTTGCAGTTGACGCGACGGATCACTGCCGCGCAGCAACCCATACAACCGTGCAAGATGGCTGTCGTATTGACGCTTGAGCGCTGCACGCAGGACCTCTTCAGCCTCGACTTCCGCACCGAGCTGACGCAACTGTTCGGCGTAGGCCAATACCAGTTGCGGCTCCTGACGCTGAGCGGATGTCAGTTGTTGCCAGGCGCGATTGAGCGACTGCAGGCCCACCGCTTCGCCCTCCTCCTGGCGGGCCGCCAGCGTCAGGTTTTCACCCCAGGCCCGACGCTCCAGTTCAGTCAGCTCGCTGGCTGGCAGCGCCTTGTCCTTGCGCAGTTCCGGCAACAGGCGAATCACCGAGGACCAGTCACCACGCTGCTGATACAAACGCTGCAACTGACGCAGCACCTGGACACTGTGGGGATGCCGTTCGCGCATGGCCGAAAGCGTGGTCAGTGCACCGTCGGTATCGCCTCGGTCGGTCTGCAATTGTGCATGACTCAAGGCAATCGCCAACTCGGCCTGCGGCTGGCGCTCCAGCGCACGCTCCAACAGGCTGTCGCATTCGTCGTAGTGCCCTTGCTCATTCGCCGCACGGGCCGCGCCCAGGTAGTAGAGCAGCGGTTGGCGTTCAGCTTCGGCGGCACGCTGCAGGTGACGCTGGGCACTGGCCCAACGACCTTCCGCGAGATCCAGCTGGCCGTGCTCGATTGCGACCTGAACCCGCCGGCTGCGATTGCGGTTCGACCATGGGTTGACCACCCCGCTGGAGACCGCGACCAGCTCGATCAAGGCCTTGATCCCCCACAACACCAACCAGATCACGGCCACCAGCAGCAGCGTCGCCCATAGGCTCGATTCATAGCGGAAGGTCTTGTAGGCGATCAACACGTAACCCGAGTGCTGGGCAATCGCCAGCCCCAATGCACCAGCAGCGGCGATGACCAGAAACACAATCACATAGAGTCGCTTCATGGGCTGGTCTCCGGTGTGGTGCCAGCGCCCACCTTGACGGCAGGCTTGACCGACTCCTCGGCATTGACGTTACGTCGTTCCAGATAGCCCTGCACCACACTCAAGGTCATCGCCAGGTCGGGCGTCACCACAGTGACCGGTTGCTTGCTCAACTCGGCCAATTGCTCAAGCATGACTTTGCTTTGCGGGTTGTCCTGGTTGAAGCTGCCCTGGAGTACATCCCGCGCCTCATCCAGCGCCTGGGTATACACCGGCGCCTGGCCATTGAGCGCAGCCCATTGAGCCTGCTCGAGTGCCAGGCTCAGGGCCAGGCGTACCTGCGTCAGGCTCTGCCCGGCAAGCAGTGGGCGGATGTTTTTATCGGCATCGAAGTCAATGCGGATGTAGCGCGAAATCTGCTCCCACCATTGCGCCCAGCGACTGGCACCATCACCATCGGCGGTCAGCCTTTGCAGGGAGTCGCCACGCGCATGAAACTCGGGAGCCAGCTCAGTGAGTTCGGCCACTTGATCGCGCAAGGCGCCTAGCTGCAGGAACAGCCCGGTACGGTCCGGTTGTTCAGTGCTGCGCAATGCCGCCAGCGTCTTGGCAATTTGCTCGCGGGCAGCGAAGGCGCCAGGGTCATTCTGCTCGCGCAGAATTTCGTCGGCGCCTTGCACCAGGGCCTGGGCGCTGCTGATGTCTTGCAGCGCAGAAAGACGCAGGCTGGCCAGACGCAACAAGTGCTCGGCTTCGGCCAGACGCCAGTCCTTGCGGCTGGCACCCAGGACAGTTTCCAACCGCTGGTTCAAGCGCTGCTGATCGCCCTGCAACTGGGCCACCAGACGTCGGCGCTCCTCCAGTTCTTCGGCTGCCGGCAATTGTTCAAGCCGCGCCGTCAGACGCTGTTCATTGAGCTTGAGGCTTTGCGCCTGATCGCCCAGCGCCTGCAACTGTCCCATCTGCTGCTGAGTGCTGGCCTGCAGGGTGCGCACCTGCCAGATACCCCAGCCGCCGACGGCAACACCGGCGGCACCGACCAGCAGTGCAAAAATCGCCAGCCCGTTGCCCCGGCGCGGTTCTGGGTTGCTTACAGTTTCAACCGGCGCATCGAGCACAGGCTGGACGTCATCTTTAGGCAAGGCTGTTTCGCTCACGTATCCATCCTTTGCATCAGAAAGCGGGGCGGGTTTCCCGCAACGCCGCTAGCAAAGCCGTGGCACTGGCACCACGACAATCCACAACTGTTTGGGCGCCTGCCGCCAGCGCCATCTCGGCGACCCGAGGGCTTGGCACAAACAAGGGCAACCGCGCCAACTCAGGCCAGGCATTGCCGGCCAACTGGCGCAGGTGCTCAAACCCCTGTCCACTGCTGACCACCAGGCCGTTCAAGCGTTCCGCTTCAATCCGCTCAGGCAAGGCGTCCTCGGCATACTGCGGCAAGCCGCGGCGGTACACCTCCAGATACTCGACACTAGCACCTTGCTCGCGCAAGCGCTCAGCCAGCAGCTCACGCCCACCCTCGCCACGCAGGATCAACACGCGCGCGTCGGGCCGCGCGATAGCCTCGCGCAACGGTGCCAGCCCAAGCAAGGCTTCGCTGTCATCGCCGCATTCCGGGAAGCTGACATCCAGCCCGTGCTCCTGGAGGATCTGCGCCGTTGCCGCGCCCACACTGAACCACTTCAAACCCGGCGATTGCGACCCATACCGCTCGACCAGACCCATGCCGATCCGGGCGGCCGGCTTGCTGACCACGATCACCGCGCAGTAGCGATCCAGCCCCTGGATCACCTCGCGCATGGTCTCAGAGTCAGGGATCGGCTCTATTTCCAAAAGCGGCAAGCAGCTGCTGAAAACCCCCTGTTCGGCCAAAAAAACCGCCAGTGCCGCCGAGTCGTCCAGTGGTCGCGTCAGCAGCAAGCGCCACCCAGTCACTCGTGACCTGCCTCGCCGTAGACCGCCTTCAGAATCGTGTCGGCGCCCTGGCGCAGAAGGTCTTCGGCCACTTGCACACCCAAAGCCTCGGCGTCGCTGCGCGGCGCACGCGCCTGGGCACTGAGCAGCAGGCCGCCGCTCGGATCACCCACCAGGCCACGCAACCAGAGCTGATCACCTTCCAGCACCGCATAACAGGCGATCGGTACCTGGCAGCCGCCATTGAGATGCTTGTTCAGCGCGCGCTCGGCCGTGACCCGCGTGGCGGTGTCCTGATGATGCAGCGGTGCCAGCAATGCGTGAATTTCGTTGTCGGCGCTGCGGCATTCGATACCGACCGCCCCCTGGCCACCTGCCGGCAGGCTGTCGTCGACGCTGATCGAGGAGCTGATGCGATCCTCGAAACCCAGGCGAATCAAACCGGCCGCCGCGAGGATGATCGCGTCGTACTCACCGGCATCCAGCTTGGCCAGGCGGGTGTTGACGTTGCCACGCAGGAAGCGGATTTGCAGGTCCGGGCGACGGCTCAGCAGTTGCGCCTGGCGGCGCAGGCTGGAAGTGCCGACCACACTGCCCTGAGGCAGCGCATCAAGGCTGGAGTAGGTGTTGGACACAAAGGCATCGCGCGGGTCTTCGCGCTCACAGATACAGAACAGGCCCAGGCCTTGCGGGAAGTCCATGGGCACGTCTTTCATGGAGTGCACGGCGATGTCGGCTTCGTTTTCCAGCAACGCGGTTTCCAGTTCTTTGACGAACAGGCCCTTGCCACCGATTTTCGAAAGCGGGGAGTCAAGCAGCTTGTCGCCACGGCTGACCATGGGCACCAGCGTCACGACCAGACCCGGATGGGCCTGCTCCAGACGAGCCTTGACGTATTCGGCCTGCCACAAGGCCAGGGCACTTTTGCGGGTAGCGATGCGAATTTCGCGAGGAGACATGGATCAATCCGTACTGAATAGATATGACGGATAATAACAGCTCAGCCAAATCCGCTTTGACTTGTATCAGAAACAGCGTGGCCTCCCTGGCCTCACCTGCCCGGCAAAGGGGCGTTGAGTCCGTAGCGAACAGCCTACTAGAGCTGTTGCATCATCTTGCGCACACCCGCGACGTGACGCCTGCTGACAATCAGTGCATCTCCGTTCAGACCTTTGAGAAACAACTGGAAGTGCCCAAGCGGTGTGCGCTGCAGGCGCTCGATGCGCTCGCGAGCCACCAATGCATTGCGATGGATCCGCACGAATCGGTCGCCGAATTCGTCCTCGAGGGCTTTCAACGGCTCATCCAGCAGGACTTCGCCACCTTCGTGGCGCAAGGTCACGTACTTGTGGTCGGCAATGAAGTAGACCACCTGGGCCAATGGAATCAGTTCAATGCCTTTGCGGGTGCGGGCGCTGATATGGCTGCGTGGACCGCTGCCGCTTTCGGCCGCCGGCCGGGTCAGGGCGGCGAGCTGTACACGATTGGGGCGTTCGGCCTTTTTCAAGGCCTCGTGCAGCAGTTCGGCACGTACCGGCTTGACCAGATAGCCCACGGAGCTGGCCTGCAAGGCCTCTATGGCAAATTCATCCTGGGCCGCACAAAACACCACGGCGGGCGGGGTTTCACGCTCACACAACCGGGCGGCGACCTGTAAACCATCCAGGCCGGGCATACGGATATCGATCAGCACGATATCGGGTTTCAGGCTGTCGATCAGAGTCAACGCCTCATCGCCATTGGTGGCGCTGGGCTCCAGGATATTGTACCCCTCGAGCTCGCCGACCATACGGCTCAGGCGCTCGCGAGCTAGGGGTTCGTCATCAACGATCAGGACATTCATATTGCACTGGCTTCCTGCGTGAGTCTCGCACAAGGATAGCGTAGACAGGTGAAGTGACGTCCGTCACCGCGATCCACGCTAAGACTAGCGCGAGGGCGAAAAAGTGCCGCACGTCGGACTGCAATATTTATCGGTACCGGCACCGCTGCCTGCGAAGACTGGCCTGGCGAGGCGTCACCGTAAGCAAAGCTGATATCCAATATGAACACTCCGCTCTTTTGTAGTCGGCGTCGAGGCTGACCGTATCACGCCTTGATTGGACATTTGCGCAGCCCCTAACGTCCAACTGTAGACGCTCGCTGCGCCAAAAGTGCTCATTTGACAAATATCGTTGCGTAAACGCAGGGACAGCCCTGGAGTATGGCCTTGTAAACAGCAAAAACGTATCGACCAGCGACACCGACTCGATTGGCAACCCTGTTATTATCCACGGCAGGTTTTTACGCCATCTTCCTTCAGCCGATCACGAGCGATTTCATGAGCACTGACAAGACCAATCAGTCCTGGGGCGGCCGCTTCAGTGAACCCGTCGACGCCTTCGTCGCCCGCTTCACCGCCTCCGTCACTTTCGACCAGCGCCTGTATCGCCACGACATCATGGGCTCTATCGCCCACGCCACCATGCTGGCCAAGGTCGGCGTGCTGACCGATGCCGAGCGCGACAGCATCATCGATGGCCTGACCATCATTCAGGGCGAGATCGAGGCCGGTACCTTCGACTGGCGCATCGACCTTGAAGACGTGCACATGAACATCGAAGCGCGCCTGACCGACCGCATCGGCGTCACCGGCAAGAAGCTGCACACCGGTCGTAGCCGTAACGACCAGGTGGCCACCGATATCCGCCTGTGGCTGCGCGACGAGATCGACCTGATCCTGGGTGAAATCACTCGCCTGCAAAAAGGCCTGCTGGAACAGGCAGAGCGCGAATCCGACAGCATCATGCCGGGCTTCACCCACCTGCAAACCGCACAGCCGGTGACCTTCGGTCATCACATGCTGGCCTGGTTCGAAATGCTCAGCCGCGACTACGAGCGCCTGGTCGACTGCCGCAAGCGTACCAACCGCATGCCATTGGGCAGCGCCGCGCTGGCCGGCACCACCTACCCGATCGATCGCGAGCTGACCGCGCAACTGCTGGGCTTCGACGCCGTGGGCGGCAACTCGCTGGACAACGTGTCTGATCGCGATTTCGCCATTGAATTCTGCTCGGCCGCCAGCATCGCGATGATGCACCTGTCGCGCTTCTCCGAAGAGCTGGTGCTGTGGACCAGTGCTCAGTTCCAGTTCATCGATTTGCCTGACCGTTTCTGCACCGGCAGCTCGATCATGCCGCAAAAGAAAAACCCTGACGTTCCGGAACTGGTTCGCGGCAAAAGCGGCCGGGTCTTCGGCGCGCTGATGGGCCTGCTGACCCTGATGAAAGGCCAGCCGCTGGCCTACAACAAGGACAACCAGGAAGACAAGGAACCGCTGTTCGACGCCGCCGACACCTTGCGCGACTCGCTGCGGGCATTTGCCGACATGATCCCGGCCATTAAGCCAAAGCACGCCATCATGCGTGAAGCGGCCCTGCGCGGTTTCTCCACCGCCACTGACCTGGCGGACTACCTGGTTCGCCGCGGCCTGCCGTTCCGTGACTGCCACGAAATCGTCGGCCACGCCGTGAAGTACGGTGTGGAAAGCGGCAAGGACCTGGCGGAGATGAGCCTGCAAGAGCTGCGTCAGTTCAGCGACCAGATCGAGCAGGACGTGTTTGCCGTGCTGACGCTGGAAGGTTCGGTCAATGCCCGCAACCACATCGGCGGCACGGCACCGGCCCAGGTCAAGGCGGCGGTGATTCGCGGCCAGGCGCTGTTAGCCTCCCGCTAAACCGTTGAATGCATCGCGGGCAACAGCCAGTTGCCCGCGAATGCAGGGATGAGAAACACTACATACCTACTGCCTGGACGCGATCATCGCCAGAAACGCTGGCATTGCCTCATCCTTGTCGGCCGCAATACGCCTGGCAATGGGTGCCTGCTCCAACCGCTCCAGCAATGCCCTGGCCGCCGGCAGTTCCGCCAACAGATCCAGATCGAAGAGCTTCTTGCCGACCGCGCACGCCAGGCTGACGCTGTACAGGAAGTACAGATCCGCCACGCTCAGACTATCGCCCGCCACGTACGGTGCAAACTTGCCGTGACGCCCCAGGGACGCAAACCCCAGCAACAGCTCGGCCTTGGCTTTCTCCTTGATCGCTTCCGGCACCTGCATGCCGAAAAACGCTTCAGCAAAACAGGTCCGCGCCGGCAGCTCGATATACAGCTCGATTTCCTTGGCCAGTGCCAGCACCTGAGCACGCTCGAATGGCGTCTTGGGCAGCAGTGGCGTGCCTGTCTGGGTGTCTTCGATGTATTGCAGGATCACACCGGTTTCGTTGACAAAACCTTGCTCGACACCCAGCACCGGGACCTTTCCGCGAGGGCTGATAGCCAGTGCCTCGGGGCTTTGGCCGGCGTAGAATGGCACTTCCTCGAAAGGCACCCCTTTCTCCATCAGCGCGTGTTTGACCATGTTGTAGTAGTTGCTGACTGCAAATCCATAAAGCTTGAGCATCACGAAGCCTCCAGGCCGCTCAGGGGGTTGGCGAGGGTGTGTTATAGAACGTCTGGGCCACTCTCGCCAGCAGCATCACGGCGTTGAATGCAGGTAAACTGACCACCTTTCCTACAGGAGCCTGCCATGAGCGAGCCAACCCCCGGCACCCACGACAACGACGACAACGACGAAGAAGCGTTCGCCGAAACCACCCTGATCGAAGCGATCGAAAACCAGATCGAGAGCGACAACCCGCCAGCGGCCAAGGCGACCTTCAACAAGTTGACCCTGGTGGGTTACGAGCGTGAAGAAATCCTCAACCTGATGGCCCACGTGCTGGCCGTTGAAATCGACGCAATCCTCGAAGAAGACCGCGCGTTCGACACACAATGGTATGAAGCCGCACTGCGCGCCCTGCCCGAGTTGCCGCCAGAAAAGAAGTAAGCAACCCCTTTTACGGGCGAGCTGCAACGGGAAGGGGGCTCTCTCCCCTCCCCACAGGGTTTTACATCGCCAATCCTGCCCGGGACCAAAAAGCCTGCTGCGAGCACTGGACATGCCGGCCGAGTGCGTTCACCTTAGGGACGCTATCGTCCCAATTCCTAGAAAGTCTGGAGTCCCTATGTCGCTTACCCCTGAGTTGGTTGCCGAACTGGAAATCCTTGCACTCTTCAACCTGGACAGTTCCCAGGAAGGTTTGAAAATTCATCAGACCGCAGCCCCGAAAGCCATTGCCGCGGCACAACGCCTGTTCGAAAAAGAACTGATCGACCAACCCGATGGCGGTTACCTGACCAGCCTGGGTCGTGATGCCGCGCAGCACGTGCAAAGCCTGCTGACCATCCTGTCCGTCGAAGAAACCGCATAACCCCCTCTGTATCGCCCACGGAAACCCCTCTACGGGATTTCCGCGGGCAAGCTGTCGCCCGTCGATAGTAATTTGACGCCAGAAACCAACAATCAGCTTAAAAGTCATGGGCGCGAGGCTGTAAACTGGCCCTCGACCTGAGACTTCCCCACGTTCGTTCACTGCGAGCCGGTTTGAGCTGACATGACCCGCACCCATGAAATTCGCCCCGATCTGGACGAGGGAATCGACCGCAAGGTTCTCAGCCAATTACGCGCGCGCTTTCTGAAACTCAATGCCGGCCGCCTGGCCCGCGCCATGGAAGGGCTGACGCCGCGCCAGCAAACGGTGCTGACGCTGTTGCCGCTGTTTTTCCACGTCAATCATCCCCTGTTACCCGGCTACGTTTCCGGCAGCACGCCCGCGGGTTTGTCGAATTACGAGCCTGACGCTCCAGTCCTCGCCGAAGCGCAACGCCTGACCCGTTCCTTCTCTTACAAGGCCCGGCACGGCAACCCGCCACGCCCCATTCACGGCCTGTTCCTGATGGGCAGCCTCGGCACACTGGCCCAGGCGGATCAGAGCGACATGGACCTGTGGGTCTGCCACGCCCCGGACCTGAGCGAAAGCGAACTCGCGGAGCTGGGTAAAAAGTGCCAATTACTGGAAGCCTGGGCCGCCAGCCAAGGCGCCGAAGCGCATTTCTTTCTGATCGACCCACAGCGCTTCGTGCGCGGTGAACGGGACAAGCCACTCAGCTCCGAAGACTGTGGCACCACCCAGCACTATCTGTTGCTGGACGAGTTCTACCGCACCGCGATCTGGCTGGCCGGGCGCACGCCCATCTGGTGGCTGGTGCCAGTGTACGAAGAAGCCGGTTACGACCTGTACACCCACACCCTGCTGTCCAAGCGTTTTATCCGTGCCGATGAAGTCCTCGACCTTGGCCATCTGGCGCATATTCCGCCCGGCGAGTTCATCGGTGCCGGCCTCTGGCAGTTGTTCAAAGGCATCGAGTCGCCCTACAAGTCAGTACTCAAATTGCTGCTGACCGAGGTCTACGCCAGTGAACACCCACACGTCGAATGCCTGAGCCTGCGCTTCAAGCAGGCGGTGTTCGCCAATCGCCTGGACCTGGATGAGCTGGACCCGTACATCGTGGTCTATCGCCGGATCGAGGAATACCTCGCGTCCCGCGGCGAGCCGGAGCGCCTTGAGCTGGTCCGGCGTGCCCTGTACCTCAAGGTCAACCGCAAGCTCACCGGCAATAATGGCCAACGCAACAGCAGCTGGCAGCGCCTGTTGCTGGAGAAACTCGCCCACGAATGGGGCTGGGATCACCGACAGCTGGCGATGCTCGACAGTCGCAGCCAATGGAAGGTCCGCCAGGTAGCCGCCGAGCGCCGCGCACTGGTGAACGAACTCAACTACAGCTACCGCTTCCTGACCCAGTTCGCCCGCACCGAACAGAGTGTCAGCCTGATCAACAAACGCGACCTCAATGTCTTGGGCCGCAGGCTGTATGCCGCCTTCGAACGCAAGGCCGACAAGATTGAGTTCATCAACCCGGGCATCGCCCCTGACCTGGCCGAAGACACCCTGACGCTGGTCCAGTCCGCGAACAAAAAAGAGCCCGGACAGACCCATTGGGGCCTGTACAACGGCAACCTGAGCAACCTGGAGTGGGAGCATTTCGCGCCGATCAAGCGCTGTCGCGAACTGCTTGAATTGCTGACCTGGTGCCACCGCAATGGCGTGATCGACAGCAGCACCCGCCTGGCGTTGCACCCCGGCAGCAGTGACCTGAGTGAATTCGAACTGTTCAATCTGCTGGGCAGCGTGCAGCAGACCATCACCCTGCCGCTGACCGACGTCAGCGAAGAGCAACTGCTGCGCGCCAGCGTGCCGAGTGAAGTGCTGATCCTGGTGAATGTGGGCATCGATCCGCTCAAGCATCACCGCGACCTGAACATTCTGATGACCACTGAACGCACCGACTCACTGAGCTATGCGGGCGTGCGCGAAAACCTGGTGCTGACCCTCGATCAGGTCACGCTCAACAGCTGGAACGAAGTGTTGGTCAACCGCTACGACGGTGCTCACGCCCTGCTCGACTGCCTGCGCGACTACCTCAACGCCCTGCCCAACGGCCCTCGGCAACCACAACTGCGGGTGCATTGCTTCTGTCACAACCGCGCGCAGTTCATCGCCCGGCGCGTGGAAGACATCCTCGATACTGCGCAGAATCTGTTACTCAGCCACCTCAATCATCGCTACCTGATCCAGGTCCAGCAGCATTACCACGTGCTGGAACTGGTGCCCGGCCAGGTCCGCCACGTGGCGCTGAACAACCTGTCGACGCTGCTGGATTACCTGGGCAAGGAGCGGACCGACTACAGCCCGTTGCACCTTGACCCGATGGCACTGGAAGACCAGGACCTGGCACTGATCCTGCCCATGGGTCAGCCCGGCTGCATTCAGGTGTTCTACCGCACCCTCGACACCGACGCCGAACTCTACGTGCTGGATGAGTTCAACGCCCTGTGGCAACAGCGCCAGCCCTATCACGATGAGCAAAGCCTGTTGGTGCCACTGCAACGCTTCCTGCAGTCGATCCTGTATCGCCGTGAGGCGTTACTGCCCATGGACACCGCGCAACCGATGGCCCCGCTGGAGGTGGTGTACTGCCAACTGTTGCCATCAGGCAGCGGACGGGCACGCCGGGTCGAACCACGGCCAGCGCCCCGGACACCCGTGGACAAAGCCTTCTATGATGTCCAGGCGATCATCGGCAAAGCCGCTCCCGGGAAGGTGCAGGTCACTCTGTATTGCAATCAGCGGGAGTTCAGCGAACTGGAACACGGCGACCAACTCTATGCCGTGGTGGCGCAGGAGATTGTCGGGCAACGCCGAGAGACCCAACGCTATCGTTGCTACATCACCGACCTGGACCTGTTGGGTGTACTCGGCGATGACCAGGGCTCAAGCAATCTTTACCTGCGCTACAAGGCAGACCTGGAGCGCGCTTTGAACAAGGCGCTCGGACAGGCCTGAGGAAACGTCAGACCGGGAAATCACCGCCATTGGCCGGCTGCGACTCGACTTCCAGCAGGGTCAGCTTCAGGGTCTTGCCACCCGGTGCCGGCCAGTCGATGTGCTGCCCCACCCGCAGGCCCAACAGGGCGCTGCCGACCGGTGCAAGAATGGAAATCCGGCCTTCGTCGGCATTGGCATCCTTGGGATAAACCAGGGTCAGGTGATAGTCCTTGCCACTGCTTTCTTCACGGCAATGAACGCGCGAGTTCATGGTCACGACATCGGCAGGCACTTCATCGTGACCGACCAGGGTGTCGGCGCGATCCAGTTCGGTTTGCAGCGCGATAACGCCCGGCAACGAATCGTCCAGGGTCTCGATCAACCGCTCCAGACGTTGCACGTCAAGGCGGGTAAGGATGATGGAAGGTGCGGTCATGATTCAGGCAGACTCCTTTCTTCTGCACAAAAAAGCAAAACCCCGCCAAAAATAGACGGGGTTTTCACGCGCCTCGATGGGTTGAGGCGTAACCGGACACTATCACAGCTCAAAAAATATACAAGCCATGGACACCAGGCCCAATGCCTGGTCAGAGTGAGGATTTGCGCCGAGCCGCCTCAGCACAAATCACCCGGCGGCGCTCGTCGTCGGCTGAACGCCACTCGCGAATGTCTTCGACATGACGAAAACAGCCCAGGCAAACCTTGTGCTCATCCAGCCGGCAAACGCCGGAGCACGGCGACGGCACCGCCCCGCTGACGTTGCTGTACAGCGGCTTGGGTGGGCGAACGGGGACGGGCTGGGTCACGGAATCACAGGCCTTCGAAATCGAGCTTGGTGCCGGCTTGCTCCCAGACGATGCGCTCAAGCATTTCACCCAGCTGCTCTTCAGACTTGTCGCACATCCAGCGCTCGCTTTCTTCGTCGTAGTCGAAGTGGAAGCCACCGGAGACTGCCGCCAGCCACAGCTGACGCAAGGGTTCCTGACGACTGAAAATCAACTGGCTGCCGCCTTCGAACTTGACGGTGAGTACACCGGCCGAGCTTTCCAGATCTACATCCAGGCCACTCTCGTCGAAAACATCCTCCAGCGTCTGCTGGGTAGCATCGACCAGATCGTGGAAACGGGCTTCAGTCAAACTCATTGCGGCAACCTCAAAAAGTGTCTACTTACGCTCAAGCGCCGCAAGATACGGGCGCGCCCGGGTGATTGCAAAGGATACCGACCAAGCGCCGAACGCAATGAGGGGAAAACCCGGGCACCACCTGCCAATAGATTAGACGCCTCTGGCAAAGCCCCGCCGGACGGGTGGCCCGTCGCATAGGCAAGCTGCCGGGTGGCCGGTATACTCCGGCGCAATTAACGCATTTTCAAGGATTTCGCCATGAAGCGCCTGATCTCTTCCCTTGCTGCGCTCGCTTCGCTCGTCGCTTTTACCTGCTTGTTATCGGCCTGTGGTCAAAAAGGTCCGCTGTATCTGCCCGATGACAGCCAGTCCCCTGAAGAGCAGGCGAAGTCGTCGCAGTCCAAAGCGCACCAGCACGACACCACGAACAGCACCAGCACCTACTAAGGGAACATCATGGACGCTTTTAACTACCGTGACGGGGAGCTGTTCGCGGAAGGTGTTGCCTTGTCCGCCATCGCCGAGCGTTTTGGCACGCCTACCTACGTTTACTCCCGCGCGCACATCGAAGCCCAGTACCTGGCCTACGCCGATGCGCTGGCGGGCACGCAGCACCTGGTCTGCTTCGCGGTCAAGGCCAACTCCAACCTGGGTGTACTGAATGTCCTGGCGCGCCTGGGCGCCGGTTTCGACATCGTCTCCCGTGGAGAGCTGGAGCGCGTGCTGGCCGCAGGCGGTTCGGCGGACAAGATTGTGTTCTCCGGCGTCGGCAAGACCCGCGACGACATGCGTCGCGCCCTGGAAGTCGGCGTGCACTGCTTCAACGTCGAATCCACCGACGAACTGGAGCGCCTGCAAGTAGTCGCCGCCGAACTGGGTGTTCGCGCACCGGTTTCGCTGCGCGTGAATCCGGATGTCGATGCCGGTACCCACCCGTACATTTCCACCGGTTTGAAAGAGAACAAGTTCGGCATCGCCATCGCTGATGCCGAAGACGTCTACGTGCGCGCCGCGCAACTGCCGAACCTGGAAGTGATCGGCGTCGATTGCCACATCGGCTCGCAGCTGACCACCCTGCCGCCATTCATTGATGCCCTCGACCGCCTGCTGGCGCTGGTCGATCGCCTGAGCGATTGCGGTATCTACCTGCGCCACATCGACCTCGGTGGTGGCCTGGGCGTGCGTTATCGCGACGAAGAGCCGCCTTTGGCTGCCGACTACATCAAGGCCGTACGCGAGCGTCTCGACGGTCGCGACCTGGCATTGGTGTTCGAGCCGGGCCGCTTCATTGTCGCCAACGCTGGCGTACTGCTGACCCAGGTCGAGTACCTCAAGCACACCGAACACAAAGACTTCGCCATTGTCGACGCGGCCATGAACGACCTGATCCGCCCGGCCCTGTACCAGGCCTGGATGGACGTCACCGCCGTGCGCCCTCGCGAGACGGCGGCCCGTGCCTACGACATCGTCGGCCCGATCTGCGAAACCGGCGATTTCCTGGCCAAGGACCGTCAGCTGGCGCTTGAAGAAGGCGACCTGCTGGCCGTGCATTCGGCCGGTGCCTACGGGTTTGTCATGAGCTCCAACTACAACACGCGCGGCCGTTGCGCCGAAGTACTGGTAGATGGCGACCAGGCAGTTGAAGTGCGTCGCCGCGAGACGGTAGCCGAGTTGTTTGCTGGCGAAAGCCTGCTGCCGGAGTAATCCCATGCTGCTGCGTTTTACCAAGATGCACGGCCTGGGCAATGACTTCATGGTCCTCGACCTGGTCAGCCAGCACGCGCACATCCTGCCCAAGCACGCCAAGCAATGGGGCGACCGGCACACGGGTGTCGGTTTCGACCAGCTGCTGATCGTCGAGGCACCGAGCAACCCGGACGTGGACTTCCGTTACAGGATCTTCAATTCCGATGGCTCGGAAGTCGAGCAATGCGGCAACGGCGCGCGCTGCTTCGCGCGCTTTGTGCTGGACAAGCGCCTGACGGCCAAACGGCAGATTCGTGTCGAGACCAAGAGCGGCATCATCGAACTCGATATCCGCAACGACGGTCAGATCAGCGTCAACATGGGCGCCCCGCGCCTGGTGCCGGCCGAGATCCCGTTCCAGGCCGACGCGCAAGCGACAAGCTACAAGGTCGAGGTCGACGGCCAGACCGTCGAACTGGCCGCCGTTTCCATGGGCAACCCCCATGCCGTATTGCGCGTGAACGACATCAACAACGCGCCGGTGCATGAGCTGGGACCGAAAATCGAACATCACCCGCGCTTCCCGGCCCGGGTCAACGTCGGCTTTCTCCAGGTCATCGACCGCAACCGGGCGCAATTGCGCGTCTGGGAACGCGGTGCCGGGGAAACCCAGGCCTGCGGTACCGGTGCCTGTGCGGCAGCAGTGGCCGCGATCAGCCAGGGGTGGATGGATTCGCCGCTATTGATCGACCTGCCCGGCGGGCGCTTGTCCATTGAGTGGGCAGGCCTGGGCCAACCGGTGATGATGACCGGTCCGGCAGTACGCGTATATGAAGGACAAGTGCGTCTTTGAGTGAGCCAAATCCATGACTGATCAGCCTCAGGTTCCAGCCCCACAGCCCGACGAATCCCCTTCCGAAAGCCTGGAGGCGGCGGCGATTGCCGCGTACCTGGAGGCTCATCCGGATTTCTTCGTCGAACACGATGACCTGCTTTCGGTCTTGCGCATTCCGCACCAGCGCGGCGATACCGTCTCGCTGGTCGAGCGGCAACTGAAGATCCTGCGCGAACGCAACATCGAGATGCGCCACCGCCTCTCGCAATTGATGGATGTCGCCCGCGACAACGATCGACTGTTCGACAAGACCCGCCGCCTGATCCTTGCCCTGATGGACGCCAGTAGCCTGGATGACGTGGTCATCAGCGTCGAAGACAGTCTGCGCCAGGACTTCCAGGTACCCTTTGTCAGCCTGATCCTGTTCAGCGAAGAGCCGTTGCCGGTTGGGCGCTCGGTGACCGCGGCCGAGGCCCAGAAAGCCATCGGCGGCCTGCTCTCGGAAGACAAAAGCGTCAGTGGCAGCCTGCGTGAGCACGAACTGGACTTCCTGTTTGGCGAAGAGCAACGCAAGCAAATCGGCTCTACCGCCGTGGTTACCCTCAGCGGCGTGCAGGGCGTGCTGGCCATCGCCAGCCGTGATCCGCAGCACTACAAGAGCTCGGTGGGTACGCTGTTCCTCGGCTACATCGCTGAAGTCATGGGTCGCGTGCTGCCACGGGTCAACACCACCCTGCGCTCGGTACGCTGATCATGGAACGACAACTGGACGCCTACTGCGAGCACCTGCGCAGTGAGCGTCAGGTGTCGCCCCATACCCTTGAAGCCTATCGCCGCGACCTGAACAAGGTCCTGGCGCACTGCAACAAACAAGGCATCGGCGATTGGGCCAGCCTGGACATCCAGCGCCTGCGACACCTGATCGCGCGCCTGCACTCGCAAGGTCAGTCATCGCGCAGCCTGGCTCGCCTGCTCTCGGCGGTACGCGGCCTCTACCAGTACCTGATCCGCGAAGGCCTGTGCGACCACGACCCGGCCAACGGCCTGGCGCCCCCCAAGGGTGAACGCCGACTGCCGAAGACCCTCGACACCGACCGCACCCTGCAACTGCTCGATGGCGCCGTTGAAGACGACTTCATGGCCCGCCGCGATCAAGCCATCCTGGAGCTGCTCTACTCCTCCGGCTTGCGCCTGTCGGAGCTGACCGGACTCAATCTCGATCAGCTGGATCTGGCGGATGGCCTGGTGCAAGTGCTCGGCAAGGGCAGCAAGACCCGGGTACTGCCCATCGGCAGGAAGGCCCGCGAAGCCCTGGCGCTATGGCTGCCGCTGCGCGAACTGGCCAACCCGGTAGACGATGCGGTGTTCGTCAGCCAGAAAGGCCGGCGTATTGGCGCTCGGGCGGTCCAGGCTCGGGTCAAGGCCGCCGGCGAGCGCGAGCTGGGACAAAACCTGCACCCGCATATGCTGCGACACTCCTTCGCCAGCCATTTGCTGGAATCTTCCCAGGACCTGCGCGCCGTGCAGGAGCTGCTCGGTCACTCGGACATCAAGACCACGCAGATCTACACCCACCTGGACTTCCAGCACCTGGCCTCGGTCTACGACAGCGCCCATCCACGGGCCAAACGCATCAAAGGCGATGAGCAATGACCCTCCAACTGATCACCTTCGACCTCGACGACACCCTGTGGGACACCGCCCCGGTCATCGTCAGCGCGGAAGCCGTACTGCGCCAATGGCTGACAGAGCACGCCCCCAGCCTGGGCGCCTTGCCGGTGGACAACTTGTGGGCCATTCGCGAGCGCGTGCTGAGCAGCGAACCCCAGCTCAAGCATCGCATCAGCGCCCTGCGCCGACGGGTACTGTTCCACGCCCTGGAAGAAGCCGGCTACACCCACGAACGAGCCCTTGAGATGGCTGATCAAGGCTTCGAAGTGTTCCTGCAGGCGCGGCATCAGCTGAAGATCTTTCCCGAGGTGCAACCAACGCTGGAGATCCTGGCCAACCACTATGCCTTGGGGGTCGTCACCAACGGCAACGCCGACGTACGCCGACTGGGGCTGGCGGACTATTTCAAGTTTGCCTTGTGCGCCGAAGACATCGGCATCGCCAAGCCCGATGCACGGCTGTTCCACGAAGCCCTGAAACGGGGAGGTGCAACCGCTGCAACCGCCGTGCATATCGGCGACCACCCGGGTGATGACATTGCCGGTGCGCAGCAGGCGGGGTTGAGGGCGATCTGGTTCAACCCGGCAGGCAAGCCCTGGGAGGCCAGCCAGGCGCCGGATGCCGAGATTCGTTGCCTGACCGAATTGCCGGCGTTGTTGGCACGCTGGAACATCCGGCAACAGCCCTGAAAGTGCTGCCCTCCTAATGAAATGGCTACCCCCGCTGCCCCCTGTGAAAGCTTAGGGGGCGATCACAGGGGCGGCGAGGGTAGCCACTTCATTAAAAGATCTCGGGTGAATACAGGGTTCGTGTTCACCATAGATCAAATGTTGGAGCAAGCCTGCTTGCTATGAGGCGGGTACAGCCAGAGCTAATGGGCGTCCCCTTTTGTTTGCTTTGGTTCACCTTTGTTTCAGGTGTTTTCAGTTACCAAAACGAATGGTTTCCGCATTGGTAGATGGATAGCTAGGAGCGAAAGTTCGTTGAAAGACTGAACCATAATTCTCCGAATAGCTTAAAGAATCATTAAATGAGACTATGTGGTTTTTTGGCGGAGCAAAAAAATCAGTATGTAAAGCTCTTCTATGCAACTGCGGTCTCTGTTGGCCAGTACTAATTTTGGCGGGATTATAGCGAGGCTGAGTTGAAGAAGGCACTGTAAGTGAAACATTATTTGAAGATGAAAAATTCCTTGGCGTTGAATTATACGTTGAAATTGAATCACGCGTCGGCATTGAATTACGCGATCGTGCTGAAGAGCTAGAAGAGATCATCATGTCCACTCCCCCTCCTACTGTTAGGAATGTACCGAAACCGACCAGCGCAAGGCCAGCAACAAAAGATAGCACTGAGGGGTCTTCTTTAGACAATAGTACGGAGCCTCCAGCTATACTGCCACCCCCCCCCAAAACTAAAATAAGCCCCATAAACGAATGCCCATTTGGATCCGCTCTATTAATCGGATCCCCGCCACAATACGCATACGCATTTACCCCACCCTCCCCAAACGGACTCCAACTGTCCGGGCTGTTAAACCGCATCAACACCGGATTGAACTGCCGATACCCATTGCCCAAATGATAATTCCCGGTCACCGGGTCCGGCCGTTCGCCGTTAAACCCCAGCAAACTGAGCAAGCCATTCTCAATCGGACGATGACCGTAGGGCGAGTAGGCGAGAGGATGGGACTGGTTTGCGTCGAGTACATTCAATACCGAACGTTGTTGATCAGTCACCAGCAGCGTGGCGGACACCTTGCCGTTCTCGCGCTGCTGCTGCGCCAACAGTTGGTTGTCGTGCTGCACGATGCTGCATTGCACACCGCCTTGTGTTTCGGTAGCCAGGCGGGTTTTGCAGTAATAGCGCTGGATGGCAGATTGTTCAAAGGGGGGGCTATCGACCAAGCGATCAAGCGGATCGTAGTGGTAGCGAGCCAAGAGGGTTTCGCGAGTGGAGGTAGGCATTGACTGAGCTCCGTGCAAGGTCGAAAAAGCCGAGTCTTCAGCATCTATCCTTTTTCAGTCTTTGCCTACTATCAGAACTGCTAGTGTCCTGTCTGGTTAATTCGTTTATCTATTAAAATTATTTGAGCGCCTGTTTCCGGCTATTTTTGATTAACGAACTAACCGCCAGTGAGACTAGTCGTTCGAGCCAAAACAGCAAGAAACTTAATCGTGACTGTGTCAGGGCCTTTGTTTCACCCATGAAAAAGCCCGCAGCGACGGCGGGCTTTTTCAGCAAGCACAGGCAAGCCCTTAGATAGGACGGCTGCCGTACTTGTTATCGGGCTTCTTTGGTGGATCAGCCACCACGTTGGCCTCTACTTCCTGAACCTTGCCACCTTTGGCCAGGAACTCTTCCATCGCGCGCGCCAGGGCATCACGCTCTTTGTTCTTGGCTTCAACGCTCGGCAGTTCGTCTACCGACACAGCAGCCTTGGCCTTGCCCTTGGCTGCCGGGACCGGAGTGTCATCACCGCCATCGTCGTCAGCAACGTCTTCGGCTGCTGCTTCAAGGCCTTCTTCGGTCTCGTCTTCGTCGCCTACTTCGAGGTCGTCGTTTTCCAGATCATCGTCGCTCATGTTCTACCTCATGACTTGCGAAAAGCAGATTAGTTATAGCCCAGCTTCGTCGTCTGTCGACGACTGCCAGAAAAAATTCAACACCCGCTGGTAACCAGCGGTTTATGCCCCTTCACCGTGCACGGTGGCGAGGACTTTGCGAGCACCGCCTTGATCACGGTGCTCGCCCAGATAAACACCTTGCCAGCTACCTAACGCCAACCGGCCCGCCGTGATCGGCAAACTCAACTGACAGCCTAGCAAACTGGCCTTGAAGTGCGCCGGGAGGTCGTCCAGGCCTTCGTCGTTATGCTCATAGCCGGCTGCGCCTTGTGGGATCAGCCGGTTGAAAAACCGTTCGAAGTCACGACGTACCGCCGGATCGGCGTTCTCGTTGATGGTCAACGACGCCGAGGTATGCTGCAGCCACAAATGCAACAGACCCACCCGACATGCCCTGAGTTCAGGCAGGCCGGCGAGCAACTCGTCCGTTACCAGATGAAAGCCCCGAGGCCTTGCCCGCAGGGTAATCAGAGTCTGTTGCCACATACAGTTCTCCGCACGTTCGGGGCGCATTCTAGCGCGCTCTGGGAAAAAACAAAGACCCTAATATTCCTGCAATGCTGTAAGCCATCGACCCTACAAAATCGTTCGGCGCAAAGGCTAAAAAACACGCCTGAAAAAACCTTTCAGCCCGCTTCTCACGGTCAAACGCCAGGCAAAAAAAAGCCCGGCAAGCCGGGCGATTTCTTTGCGCTGGCTTACAAGTTGTAGCCACGCTCGTTGTGTTGTGCCAGATCGAGGCCAACGGCTTCTTCCTCTTCGGTAATCCGCAGCCCCATGACCGCATCCAGCACCTTGAGAATGATGAAGGTCGCGATGGCGGTGTAGATCACCGTGAAGCCCACGCCTTTGCACTGAATCCAGACTTGTGCGGCGATGTCGGTCACGGTGCCGAAGCCACCCAGCGAAGGGGCTGCGAATACGCCGGTAAGAATGGCGCCGAGGATACCGCCGATACCGTGCACGCCAAAGGCGTCGAGGGAGTCGTCATAGCCCAGTTTGCGTTTCAGGGTCGTGGCGCAGAAGAAGCACACCACGCCGGCTGCCAGACCGATCACCAGGGCACCCATCGGGCCCACAGTGCCAGCAGCGGGTGTAATGGCCACCAGACCGGCGACGACACCCGAGGCGATACCCAGGGCGCTGGGTTTGCCGTGGGTTAGCCATTCAGCCAGCATCCAGCCCAGGGCTGCAGCGGCGGTCGCGATCTGAGTGACCAGCATCGCCATGCCGGCGGTGCCGTTGGCCGCCAGGGCGGAGCCGGCGTTGAAGCCGAACCAGCCCACCCACAGCATCGCAGCGCCCATCAGGGTGTAGCCCAGGTTGTGCGGAGCCATGGGGGTGGTCGGGAAACCTTTGCGCTTACCCAGTACCAGGCACGCCACCAGACCGGCAATACCGGCGTTGATGTGCACCACGGTGCCGCCCGCGAAATCCAGCACGCCCCAGTCCCACATCAGGCCGCCGTTGCCCGACCAGACCATGTGGGCAATCGGTGCATAGACCAGGGTGAACCACACGCCCATGAAGATCAGCATGGCGGAGAACTTCATCCGCTCGGCAAAGGCGCCGACGATCAGCGCAGGAGTGATGATGGCGAACGTCATCTGGAAGGTGATGAACACCGCCTCAGGGAACAGTGCCGCCGGCCCTGTCACGCTCGCTGGCGTGACACCGGCGAGGAACGCCTTGCCCATGCCGCCGACGAACGAGTTGAGATTGACGACGCCCTGCTCCATGCCGGTGGTGTCGAACGCAATGCTGTAGCCATAAATGACCCACAGGATGCTGATCAGACCGGTAATGGCGAAGCACTGCATCATCACGGAAAGAATGTTTTTGGAGCGCACCATGCCGCCGTAGAACAACGCGAGGCCTGGAATGGTCATGAAAAGCACAAGGGCAGTAGCGGTCAACATCCAGGCGGTGTCGCCGGCGTTGAGGACCGGGGCCGCCACTTCGTCTGCCGCCATGACCAGGCTGGGCATTACGAAGGACAACAGGGCTCCTAGCCCTGCGATTTTACGCAGAGTCATATTGTTTTCTCCTGGGGCGTTGGGGTTTGGCGGCTTAGATTGCGTCGGTATCGGTTTCGCCGGTACGGATGCGAATAGCCTGTTCCAGATTGACCACGAAGATCTTGCCGTCACCAATCTTGCCAGTGTTGGCCGCCTTGGTTATCGCCTCGATAACCCGATCAAGATCCTTGTCGTCGATGGCGACATCGATCTTCACCTTGGGCAGGAAATCGACCACGTACTCCGCGCCACGATACAGCTCGGTGTGACCCTTCTGCCGACCGAAGCCTTTGACCTCAGTGACGGTAATGCCCTGCACGCCGATCTCGGACAACGACTCGCGCACGTCATCCAGTTTGAACGGCTTGATGATGGCAGTGACTAGCTTCATGAAAACTCTCTCCCGAATTGGTGGACTTGCCCCAGGAAAACAAACCCGTCTCAAGTCTAAGCGCAGTGCCTGGCTTTGTAACGCACCGTCGGCCCTACCTGCCCGACTGACGCCAGTTAACCGCTCCTGACGAAACTCCCCGCTCCGCCTGCCGCACTGCATTCGTCACAGCGACTGCATCAGTGCATGGGTTACTCAAGTCTTAGCAGAAAGCTTGCCATCTCCTGAAAAGTCACTGATTTCAATCCCTTGCCCGCGACCGCGAGCACTTTCCCCGATTTCCCCTCATCGATACGCACGAAAACAGTGCACCGACGGGCGGCCATGTGCGCGAAAACCGTGCGACCCGGTGCGCACAAATGACCATAGACGCTGCGTGATACACTGCCAGCCATCAGTTTTAAGGACCCTTACCATGCTCGCGCCCAAAGACCTCCTCGACGCCCTGAGCGGCCACGCCTCCCGCCTGTTCAGCGGCGAAACCCCGCTGCCGAAAAGCGAAATCGAAAGCCAGTTCAAAGCCCTGCTGCAAAGCGGCTTCAGCAAACTGGACCTGGTGAGCCGGGAAGAGTTCGACAGCCAGATGGTCGTCCTGGCGCGCACCCGGGCGCGGCTGGAGAGCCTTGAGGCAAAAGTGGCGGAACTGGAAGCGAAGCTCAACCCGCCCGCCGAATGACCCCCTTACAGTAGGGGCAGCCGCTCGATGCTCGAGCGCTCGCGCTGGGCGTCAACGATTACGCGTGCTTTCTGAATAAACGCGACGCTCTTGCGTTCATCACGAGCGCGCTCGCGCCTACAAATGCCCCCCGTCTGCAACATTCTGCGAACGTTTGCCCGCCCTTGCGCGGCGCTAAAACACCTCTATGCAACTACCCTTGAGCTACCGCAGGAAGCGGCCTTCTCTCGCTCAAGGAATGACCATGTCTCTGTCTATCGTCCACAGTCGCGCCCAGGTGGGCGTTGAGGCGCCTGCTGTTACCGTCGAAGTCCACCTGGCCAACGGCTTGCCGTCGCTGACGATGGTCGGTTTGCCCGAAGCGGCGGTGAAGGAAAGCAAGGACCGGGTGCGCAGTGCGATCATCAATTCAGGGCTGCAGTTTCCGGCGCGGCGCATCACGCTGAACCTCGCCCCCGCTGATTTGCCGAAGGATGGCGGGCGGTTCGACCTGGCGATTGCCTTGGGAATCCTGTCGGCCAGCGTGCAAGTACCGACGTTGACCCTCGATGATGTGGAGTGCCTGGGAGAGCTGGCACTTTCCGGTGAGGTGCGGGCGGTTCGCGGGGTATTGCCGGCGGCCCTCGCGGCGCGCCAGGCCGGACGCGCGCTGGTGGTGCCCTGGGCGAATGCCGAGGAGGCTTGCCTGGCCTCCGGATTGAAGGTGATTGCGGTGAATCACCTGCTGGAAGCGGTCGCGCATTTCAATGGTCACACACCCGTCGAACCCTATACCTCCGATGGTTTGCTCCATGCCAGCAAGCCCTATCCCGACCTGAATGAAGTGCAGGGCCAGATTGCGGCCAAGCGGGCGCTGCTGATTGCTGCCGCAGGAGCGCATAACCTGCTGTTCAGCGGGCCACCGGGCACGGGAAAAACCTTGTTGGCGAGTCGTTTGCCTGGGCTGTTGCCACCCCTGACAGAGAGCGAAGCACTGGAAGTGGCGGCGATTCAATCGGTCGCCAGCTGCGTGCCATTGAGTCATTGGCCGCAACGGCCCTTCAGACAACCCCATCACTCTGCTTCAGGCCCGGCGCTGGTCGGCGGCGGTTCGAAACCGCAGCCCGGCGAAATCACCCTGGCCCATCACGGCGTGCTGTTCCTCGATGAGCTTCCAGAATTCGACCGCAAGGTATTGGAGGTGTTGCGCGAACCGCTGGAATCCGGCCACATTGTGATCTCGCGTGCCCGGGATCGCGTGCGTTTCCCGGCCCGCTTCCAGTTGGTGGCGGCCATGAACCCCTGCCCCTGTGGCTACCTGGGCGACCCCAGTGGCCGCTGCTCCTGCACGCCGGACATGGTCCAGCGCTACCGCAACAAACTCTCCGGCCCCCTGCTTGACCGTATCGACCTGCACCTGACCGTCGCTCGCGAGGCCACCGCGCTCAATCCCGCCGCCCAACCCGGCGACAACACCGCCAGCGCCGCCGAGCGTGTCGCCCACGCCCGGGAGCGCCAGCACAAACGCCAGGGTTGCGCGAACGCCTTTCTCGATCTGCCCGGCCTGCGTCAGCACTGCAGACTATCCAAGGCTGACGAACACTGGCTGGAAAGCGCCTGCGAACGGTTGACCCTGTCCCTCAGGGCGGCCCATCGCTTGCTCAAGGTCTCGCGCACCCTGGCGGACCTTGAACAAGTGGAACACATCCAGCGCGACCACTTGGCCGAGGCGCTGCAATATCGACCTTCGAGCCAGTGAACAGTGCGTCGGTTCAGTCCAGGCGCTGGACGTCCGGCAACTCCATGGCCTGTACCTCACCCTGCAGGAAGTCACTCAGACGACGCAAACGCTCGCCTCCCGGACGGGTTTTCGGCCAGACCAGGTAGTAGTTCAGGCCACTGGCAACGGCGGTCGGCCACGGCAGACTCAAGCGTCCTTGAGCCACGTCCTCGGCCACCATCAGCAAGTCACCCATCGACACGCCATACCCACGGGCGGCGGCAATCATCCCCAGCTCCAGGGTGTCGAACACCTGCCCGCCCTTGAGCGACACCTGCTCGGACAGGCCCATGCGCTCCAGCCAACTGCGCCAGTCGCGGCGATCCGGGGTCGGGTGGAGCAATTCGGTGCTGGCCAGACGCTCGACGTCCCAAGGCTGATCATTCAACAGATTCGGCGCGCCCACCGGGATCAACAATTCCGGGAACAGATAACTGGCTTCCCAATCCGGCGGAAAATGCCCATTGCTCAGCAACACCGCACAGTCGAAAGGTTCGTGATTGAAGTCCACCGAGTCGACATCCATCCAGGCGCTGGTCAACTGCACCTCATTACCCGGCTGTAGATGCCGAAAGCGACTCAGGCGCGCCAGCAGCCAGCGCATGGTCAGGGTCGAAGGGGCTTTCATGCGCAAGATGTCGTCTTCGGCGCGCAAGGTATTGCAGGCCCGCTCCAATGCACCAAAACCTTCGCGTATCCCCGGCAACAGCAAGCGCGCAGCCTCGGTCAATTGCAGATGACGTCCGCTGCGTTGAAACAACCGGCAGGCAAAGTGATCTTCCAGCGTGCGTATATGTCGGCTGACGGCACTTTGGGTGATCGACAATTCTTCGGCGGCGCGGGTGAACGAGCTGTGTCGCGCGGCGGCTTCGAATGCGCGAAGGGCATACAGCGGTGGAAGACGACGAGACATCGATAGAGCTCCTGCAGCGCAATGGGCCAACCCTAGCAGAATCTCTCAAGCATGAGTTTTAATCATGCCAGCGATCGTTTTTATCCCTTTGTGCAAACACCTGGAAGCGCCGAGAATCAGCCGCTCCCACATTTTCTGACGAAACGAGCGTGATGATCATGCAGCATCCAGCAAGGACCGAACTCTGGGCTATCCTGCGGCTGGCGGGGCCGTTGATCGCCTCGCAGTTGGCACACATGCTGATGATCCTCACCGATACCCTGATGATGGCCAGGCTCAGCCCGGAGGCGTTGGCCGGTGGCGGCCTGGGCGCGGCGACCTATTCGTTCGTGTCGATTTTCTGCATCGGGGTGATCGCCGCGGTCGGTACCCTGGTGGCGATCCGTCAGGGTGCCGGCGACATCGAGGGCGCTGCACGGCTGACCCAGGCCGGACTCTGGCTGGCGTGGTTGATGGCGCTGGTGGCAGGCTTGCTGCTGTGGAACCTCAAGCCGGTGTTGCTGCTGTTTGGGCAGACAGAAACCAACGTACACATGGCCGGGCAGTTCCTGCTGCTCCTGCCGTTCGCCCTGCCCGGCTACCTGAGCTTCATGGCACTGCGCGGGTTCACCAGCGCCATCGGCCGGGCCACGCCAGTGATGGTCATCAGCGTGGTCGGCACCGTGGCCAACTTCCTGCTCAACTACGCGCTGATCACCGGCATGTTCGGCCTACCGAAAATGGGCCTGATGGGCATCGGCCTGGTTACGGCCATCGTTGCCAACTGCATGGCGCTGGGCCTGGCCTGGCATATCCGTCGGCACCCGGCATATGACGCATACCCGTTGCGCAAGGGCCTGTCACGCCCCAATCGCCAGTACCTGCGAGAGCTATGGCGACTGGGCCTGCCTATCGGCGGCACCTACGCGGTAGAAGTCGGGTTGTTTGCGTTCGCCGCGCTGTGCATGGGCACCATGGGCAGCACGCAATTGGGCGCGCATCAGATCGCCCTGCAAATCGTCTCGGTGGCGTTCATGGTGCCGGCCGGGCTGTCTTACGCAATCACGATGCGCATCGGCCAACACTACGGTGCCGGGCAATTGCTCGACGCGCGTCTGGCTGGGCGGGTCGGGATCGGATTTGGTGCGTTGGCGATGCTGGGCTTTGCCATGGTGTTCTGGCTGCTGCCCAACCAGTTGGTCGGGCTGTTCCTGGACCATGACGACCCGGCGTTCGCCGAGGTGATCGCCCTCGCGGTGAGCCTGCTGGCCGTCGCGGCCTGGTTTGAGCTGTTCGATGGCGTACAGACCATCGCCATGGGTTGCATACGCGGCCTGAAAGACGCCAAGACCACCTTCCTGGTGGGCCTGGGTTGCTACTGGCTGATCGGCGCACCCGCAGCCTGGTGGATGGCCTTCCACCTGAACTGGGGGCCGACGGGCGTCTGGTGGGGGCTTGCGTCAGGGCTGGCCTGTGCGGCGGTGAGCCTGACGCTGGCGTTTGAGTGGAAAATGAAGCGGATGATTCGCCTGGAGCCAACGCCAGAGCAGCATTTGCGGAACGCCCAGACAGATTGAGATCTCAGTGGGGGCGAGCAGGCGGAGTGCCGCCCGGCTCTCTCCCACATTGGCTCGTGGTCAGCCCACCACGTCCATGATCGCCTGCTGGCTGCAGCCGAAGGTCAGGTACTCCACCAGCTCCGCCAACGGCAGCGGTTTGCTGATCAGGTAACCCTGCACCTGGTCGCAACCAAACCCCTGCAACAATTCCAACTGCTCCGGGGTTTCAACACCCTCGGCGACCACTTCCAGATGGAGGTTGTGCGCCAGGTTGATCATGGCGTGGACCAGCTTGCGATTCTCTTCGCGCTGTTCCATGCCGCCGACAAAGCTCTTGTCGATCTTCAGCAAGGTAATCGGCAGGCTGTTGAGGTGCACGAACGATGAGAACCCGGTGCCGAAGTCATCCAGGGAAAAGCGCACACCCAGCCGTCCCAGCGCGTCCATGGTCTGCTTGACCAGGTCACTGCGGCGCATCACCGCGGTCTCGGTCAGTTCGAACTCCAGCCACTGCGCTTCGACGCCGCGCTCGGCGATCAGCCGGCTCAAGGTCGACAGCAACTGACTGTCCTGGAACTGGCGAAACGACAGATTCACCGCCATGTGCAACGCTGGCAAGCCGCGTTCACGCAGCGCCTGCATGTCACGCAGGGCCCGGGAAATGACCCAGTACCCCAATGGCACGATCAAGCCACTCTGCTCGGCCAACGGCACGAACTCGCTCGGCGGCAACAAGCCGCGCTCGGCATGCCGCCAGCGCACCAGGGCTTCGAGGCCGACAATCTGCCCGTCATCCAGGTTCAATCGCGGCTGGTAGTGCAACTCCAGCTCATCGCGACGCAAGGCGCGGCGCAATTCGCTTTCCAGGTCAGCCATGCTGCGGGCGTTGCGGTTGATACGTTCGTTGAAGATATGAAAGGTACAGCCCTGGGTACTCTTGGCCTGCTGCATCGCAATGTGTGCGTGCCACATCAGTGGGTCGGCACCGGCCTGGGCCCGGGCATGGGCAATCCCCAGGCTGGAGCCGATCAACAGGCTTTCACCGTCCACCCAGTAGGGCTCGGACAAGGCTTCGGTAATGCGCTCGGCCATCCATTCGGCGCGTTGTGGCGCGCGACGGGTGTCGATGAGCAAGGCAAATTCATCGCTGCCCAGGCGCGCCAGTTGATCGCCAGCCTCAAGCTGGCTCTTGAGCCGCGAGACCACCTGCAGGATCAACCGGTCACCGGCCTGATGGCCAAGGGCATCGTTGGCATGACGAAAATTATCGAGGTCCAGGTGCCCCAACGCCAGGCCACGGCCTTCGTTTTCCGCCAGGCGTGCCGCCAGCAGGGTCTGAAACCCCTGGCGGTTGGCGATACCGGTCAGCGGGTCCTGCTCGGCAAGACGCTGCAGGGTGCTTTCCAGCACCCCGCGCTCACGCACGTGGCGCAAGCAGCGACGCAAGGTATCGGCATCCAGGACATCGCGCACCAGCCAGTCACTGACACCAACCGGTGGCGGGGACGGTTCATGTTCAAGCAACAATACCGTCGGCAGGCTGCACCGGCCCGGCTCCGGTTGCAGAGATGGAACCGTCAGCAGCACCGCGCTGTGGCTTTCGGTGAATAGGCTGCTCACCGACTCCCAGGTCGGTGCACTGATCAGCACAGCCGAGCTCCCCATGGGAACCAGACACTCGCGCAACAACGCTGCCCACGCTGGCTCTGGTGCCAGTAGCAGCAAACGCAAGGGTTCGACAGGCGTAGACAAGCTAGCTCCCTAGACTCTGCAAAAGATGTTGGCGGCGGGCATTATGACGCGCAGATAATCAGGAGCAAATGGTATTGATTATCAAACACTGTGTTGTACCGCTCTAAATCGAACATTAGACGCAAATTCAGCACGCATCCTGCGCGAAAGTAACAAAACCGGCAAATTTAGATCGCGTGGTACGTCACAAGTCGGAGAGAGGCGGCAGAATCCGTGCATCCTGTTAAAATGCCCGCCCTTTTCGTAATCGACCCCTTTTTCCGTCATGTCCCGACTCAATCCCCGGCAGCAAGAAGCCGTGAGCTACGTCGGCGGCCCTCTTTTGGTGCTCGCCGGTGCAGGCTCCGGCAAGACCAGCGTGATCACCCGCAAAATTGCCCACCTGATCCAGAGCTGCGGCATTCGTGCGCAGTACATCGTCGCCATGACCTTTACCAACAAGGCCGCGCGCGAGATGAAGGAACGGGTCGGCACGTTGCTCAAGGGTGGCGAAGGGCGCGGCCTGACGGTCTGCACCTTCCACAACCTGGGACTGAACATCATCCGCAAGGAGCATGTGCGCCTGGGCTACAAGCCCGGTTTCTCGATTTTCGACGAGACCGACGTCAAAGCCCTGATGACCGACATCATGCAGAAGGAATACTCGGGCGACGACGGCGTCGACGAGATCAAGAACATGATCGGCGCCTGGAAGAACGACCTGATCCTGCCGCCCGAGGCGCTGGAAAACGCCCGCAATCCCAAGGAACAAACCGCCGCCATCGTCTACACCCACTACCAGCGCACGCTCAAGGCGTTCAACGCGGTGGACTTCGACGACCTGATCCTGCTGCCGGTCAAGCTGTTCCAGGAACACGCCGACATCCTCGAGAAGTGGCAGAACAAAGTCCGCTACCTGCTGGTGGACGAATACCAGGACACCAACGCCAGCCAGTATTTGCTGGTGAAACTGCTGATCGGCACGCGCAACCAGTTCACCGTGGTCGGTGACGACGACCAGTCGATCTACGCCTGGCGTGGCGCCCGCCCGGAAAACCTGATGCTGCTCAAGGACGACTACCCGTCCTTGAAAGTGGTGATGCTGGAGCAGAACTACCGCTCCACCAGCCGCATCCTGCGCTGCGCCAACGTGCTGATCTCGAACAACCCCCACGAGTTTGAAAAGCAACTGTGGAGCGAGATGGGCCATGGTGACGAAATCCGCGTCATCCGCTGCCGCAACGAAGACGCCGAAGCCGAGCGCGTGGCCGTGGAAATCCTCAGCCTGCACTTGCGCACCGACCGCCCGTACAGCGATTTCGCAATCCTCTATCGCGGCAACTACCAGGCCAAGCTGATCGAATTGAAGCTGCAACACCACCAGGTGCCCTATCGCCTGTCGGGCGGCAACAGCTTCTTCGGGCGCCAGGAAGTCAAAGACCTGATGGCCTACTTCCGTCTGATCGTGAACCCGGATGACGACAACGCTTTCCTGCGGGTGATCAACGTCCCGCGCCGGGAAATCGGCTCGACCACCCTGGAAAAGCTCGGCAACTACGCCACCGAACGCAAGGTCTCGATGTACGCCGCCACCGACGAAATCGGCCTGGGCGAACACCTGGACAGCCGCTTCACCGACCGCCTGGCGCGCTTCAAGCGCTTCATGGACAAGGTGCGCGAGCAGTGCGCCGGCGAAGACCCGATCTCGGCCCTGCGCAGCATGGTCATGGACATCGACTATGAAAACTGGCTGCGCACCAACAGCTCCAGCGACAAGGCTGCCGACTACCGCATGGGTAACGTCTGGTTCCTGATCGAGGCGTTGAAAAATACCCTGGAGAAAGATGAAGACGGTGAAATGACCGTCGAAGACGCGATCGGCAAATTGGTGCTGCGCGACATGCTCGAGCGTCAGCAGGAAGAGGAAGACGGCGCCGAGGGCGTGCAGATGATGACCCTGCATGCCTCCAAGGGCCTGGAATTCCCCTACGTGTTCATCATGGGCATGGAAGAGGAAATCCTTCCCCACCGCTCCAGCATCGAAGCCGACACCATCGAGGAAGAACGCCGCCTGGCCTATGTCGGGATCACCCGCGCGCGCCAGACCCTGGCCTTTACCTTTGCCGCCAAGCGCAAGCAGTACGGCGAGATCATCGACTGCTCCCCGAGCCGTTTTCTCGATGAGCTGCCGCCGGACGACCTGGCCTGGGAAGGCAATGACGATACCCCGACCGAAGTGAAAGCCGTGCGTGGCAATAGCGCATTGGCGGATATACGCGCGATGTTAAAGCGCTAGAATTGACTACTTTTTTAACTGAACATAGGCATGGCCAGGCGCTGTGAAAACGTAGCGAGCGAAGGTAAGACAAGGCAAAAACAGGCGAGGAACGGTTGGAGTCGCACTCGACTTTACTGGCTGTAAATGAGCATTCCGAGCCTGTTTTTAACGCAGGATTACCGAGCGCAGTAGTTTTCACAGTGCCTGGAGCGCCATCAGAGGAAGCTTCATGGAAGCACTGCACAAGAAAATTCGCGAAGAAGGCATCGTGCTTTCCGACCAGGTCCTGAAAGTCGACGCCTTTCTGAACCACCAGATCGACCCGGCCCTGATGAAGCTGATCGGCGACGAATTCGCTGCGCTGTTCAAGGACTCGGGCATCACCAAGATCGTTACCATCGAAGCCTCGGGCATTGCCCCGGCGATCATGACCGGCCTGAACCTGGGCGTTCCGGTGATCTTCGCCCGCAAGCACCAGTCCCTGACCCTGACTGAAAACCTGCTGTCGGCGACCGTGTACTCGTTCACCAAGCAGACCGAAAGCACCGTGGCGATCTCCCCGCGCCACCTGACCAGCAGCGACCGCGTGCTGATCATCGACGACTTCCTGGCCAACGGTAAGGCCTCGCAAGCGTTGATCTCGATCATCAAGCAGGCCGGCGCCACCGTGGCAGGCCTGGGGATCGTGATCGAGAAGTCGTTCCAGGGCGGCCGCGCCGAACTGGACTCGCAAGGCTACCGCGTCGAATCCCTGGCCCGGGTCAAATCCCTGGCGGGCGGCGTCGTGACTTTTATCGAATAAGGGCAGCTGCAAGCCCTGAGCGTCAAGCCGCAAGTACAAAGCAGCACCTGTGGGAGCGAGCAGGCTCACTCCCACAGGTGTTTTGTGTTGGCGGTTACTGCACAGTAGCCTTCAGCCCCGCCAGCAACAATCGCTGATACAAATCCTCCTTCAGCCCCTCAGGCTTGGCCAGTTGCATCCGCGCAAGGTGAGCCGGATACTGCGACGGCTCCGGTGCGTCCAGCGCAGCCTTGCCCAACTCGAGTATCTCGGTCAGCTTGAACTTGCTCTTGAGCCAGTTCAGCGCCCGCAACAAGTCCCGCTCCTCGCTTGTGAAATCACTGCCCAGCGGATACTCCGGAAACAATCGCGGGTGTCGCGCTGCAATCACCTGCAGGCGCTGCGGGGTGTTGTCGGTGAAGCGCGGCTCAAGGCTGAAATCCTTTGGCAGCTTGCCGACCTTCTGCGCCTGCTCGATCAGGCCCAGCTGGAAGCGCGAGTCGCTGATATTCAACAGCGCCTCGATCACCTTGGCATCGGTTTTACCCCGCAGGTCGGCGATGCCGTACTCGGTGATCACGATATCGCGCAAATGCCGCGGGATGGTGCAGTGGCCGTATTCCCAGACAATATTGGAGCTGACCTCGCCAGCCGCCTCGCGCCAGCTGCGCAGGATCAGAATCGAGCGCGCCCCCTCCAGTGCATGGCCCTGGGCAACAAAGTTGTACTGCCCGCCCACGCCACTCAACACCCGCCCATCCTCCAGTTGATCGGCCACTCCAGCCCCCATCAGCGTTACGGTGAAGGCACTGTTGATGAAGCGCGCATCCACACGCTGCAAGCGCTTGAGCGCCTCGTGACCATACAACTCGTTGATGTAACTGATGGCGGTCATGTTGAACTCGGTGAGTTTGCTGTGGGGCAAATCACGCAGCCGCTGATAGAAACTGCGCGGCCCGAGGAAGAAACCACCGTGCACCGAGACGCCGCCCTGCTGTGACGATTCGTCGAGGGTGCCGGCGTTGGCTTGCTGTTGCAGGGCGACGCTCGGATAAACCTTGCGCCGTACGATCCCGGCGTCGGACAACGCGAGCAGGCCGTTGACGAACATCTCGCTGCAACCGTAAAGCCCCTTGGCAAACGGCTCCACACCGCCTTCACGACTGATCAGCGGCGCCCAGTAGTGGACATCGAGGTCCGTCAGCAGCGCGCGATAACCGTCGTTGTCTGCCTGGCGCGCCAACAACGCAGCCGTCAGGGCATCCCCCATGGAACCGATGCCGATCTGCAGGGTGCCTCCGTCGCGCACCAGGGTGCTGGCGTGCAGGCCAATGCAGTGATCCTGCAAGCCCACTGGCATGTTCGGCGTGGAGAACAGCGTACTGCCCTCCACTTCGTCGAGCAACAGGTCAAACGCCTCGCGCCCCAATTCCGAGTCGCCGGGCATGTACGGCAGATCGCTGTGCACCTGGCCCACCAGCAAGATGGTTTCTCCTGCGGCCCGGCGCCTGGCGATCATCGGCAGCAGATCAAGGGTGATGTCCGGGTTGCAGCTCAGGCTCAGACGAGCCGGCTGCCGCGGATCATGCGCCACCAGTTGCGCCACCAAGTTCAAGCCCGCCGCATTGATGTCCCGGGCGGCATGGCTGTAGTTGCTGCTGACATAGTCTTGCTGCGCCGGCGCACTGTGCAACAAGCTGCCGGGCTGCAAGAAAAACTGCTCGATGTGAATGTTGGGTGGCAGCGAGTCGCGATGCAGGTCGGCGAGGTAATCCAGCTCGGGATAATCGCCAAACACTCGCTCAACGAAAGGTTCCAGGAAACGCCGCTGCAACCCGTCGCCCAATGACGGGCGCCCCAGGCTCAATGCGGTATAGACCGTCAGCTGCCGTTCGGGCAGTTGGGCAATGCGTTGATAAAGCGCATTGACGAAGCGGTTGGGCTTGCCCAGCCCCAGAGGCAGGCCGAGGTGAATGTGCGCAGGCAACCGCGCGAGCACATCATCGACTGCCTGTTCGATTGAAACGGACAGCACCATCAGAGCCTCCCGACCTATCCATGAGTTGAGATCGTTCGAGCTTGCCGGGTCTGGCCCGCGATGACCAGCCTCCTGATCAAATCGCGGGCACAAAAATCTATGGTCACCCCCATTTTTGCAATACTGATAAACGGGTGAAGTGGTTGGCTTGCATAAATCTATCCGGCGTCTGTTTGGGGCATGCCCCAGCGCCACGATGAGAGTCGCGCCTGACGATCCTGAAAAATCCGACGGCTTCTGAAGCCGATTTTTGTGTCAGGTTCTTCGCCAGGCCGGTGGGCCGTTCACGTCATCTGTTGTTCAGCTATCGCAAAACCTGAAAGGTGATTCGTGGCACAGCAACAACCGCAGGGTCAGGCGTTCAAGGCGTCTGGCCCTGTTTCATATTGCGTATGGTGGGCGGCTATCGCCCACGCGATCCGCGCCAGTTTGTTGGCCAAGGCGCAGGCCACCACATTCGAGTGTCGTCGCCCAAGCAATGAACGAACCCAGTCGGCCAGCGCTCCTTTTTGATGTTCCAGCCTCTGCATATAAACCCGAGCACACTGCACCAACAGTTGTCGCAGGTGCTTGTCACCGCGCTTGCTGATCCCCAGCAGGTTGGCCTTGCCGCCCGTGCTATATTGTCTGGGCACCAGGCCCACGGAGGCGGCGAAATCGCGGCTGCATTTGTACTGTTTCCCATCGCCCATCTCGACAGCCAGCAGGCTGGCGGTGATCGGACCAACACACGGCAGGCTCAGCAAACGGCTACCCAGATCATCGTCGGCCAGTTGGCCCGCCAGCTCTTTATCCAGCGCCTTGATTTGCTCATCCAGGTAACTGAAGTGCTCATACAGGCGTTGCAGCAACACCCTCAACCGAATGGGCAACTCGTGCTCGGCCAAGACACTCGCCAAACGCTTCATGATTGCCAGGCCTTTGGGCAGGCTGATACCAAACTCCAACAGGAAACCGTGCATCTGATTAGTGGTTTTGGTGCGCTCATGCACCAGCGATTCACGCAGACGGTGCAGAACAGACAGGGTTTGCTGGGCTGCGGTTTTAGGCGTAACGAAGCGCATCGATGGACGTGATGCGGCCTCGCAAATAGCTTCGGCATCCACGAAGTCGTTTTTGTTGCCTTTAACGAAGGGCCGAACGAACTGTGGAGAAATCAGCTTGGCCGTATGTCCCATCGCCGTCAGTTGGCGAGCGACAAAGTGCGCCCCGGCGCAGGCCTCCATCACTACGACGCAGCTCGGCAGGTTGCCGAAAAAATGCATCATCTGTGCTCGCGTGAGCTTCTTGTGAAACACCTCTCGGCCCGCAGTGTCTTGGCCGTGCAGGTGAAAACTGTGTTTACCGAGATCGATACCGATCAGCGCTGACTCACTCATGATGATGGCCTCCGAAAACAAAACACCCTGCGAAAGCGTAGCCCTCGCAGGGTGTGGGGGTGACCATCTCATTAAGCCGCTCGAAAGCGGCTTTTTCGCTGAAGATGAGGCTTACTTCAAGCCGGACATCTTCTGGATAGCGCCTTTCAGATCAGCGTCGGAGCAATCTGCGCAGGTGCCTTTAGGGGGCATTGCGTTGATGCCGGTAATCGCTTTTGCCAGGATGCCGTCAAGGCCGCCCTGGTGATCGGCACGTGCTTTCCAGGCAGCGGTATCACCGATTTTCGGTGCGCCCAGCAGACCCGAGCCGTGGCAAGCATTGCAGTGCTTGGCAATGATCTCGTCCGGCGTTTTCGCTCCACCGCCGCCTGCCGAAGCAGCGACTTCCATCCCTTTGCACTCTTGACCTTGCACACAGACCTGGCCGACTGGTTCAAGGCGTTTAGCAATATCGTCGGTAGTCGCAGCTTGAGCGCTGACTGCCCAAAGGGCCAATACGGTTGCTGGTGCGGCCAGCATTTTCATAATTAGGTTCACGCGTACACCCTCAATGGTGGCTAGTCACGCCCACGGCCACGGTTTCGCAGGCGGGCGCAAGTATAACGGTTAGCCCGCCACACTGAAACAACCCTAAAGTCCAAGGGGTATTAAGTAATGACGAAAAACGGCTCGGGCGGCTCGCAAAACCTCGGCGGACGCCTCTTTTCTTAAAAATTCGCGGGTGTGGCTGCGCTGATTAGTCGCGCCGGCGCATCAAACGGATTGCGGAAACGGTGTGGCTTGGTGCTTTCAAAATAGTAGCTGTCGCCAGCTTCCAGCACAAAAGTCTCCAGACCGACCACCAACTCCAGCCGTCCTTCGAGCAGGATTCCGGTTTCTTCGCCCTCATGGGTGAGCATCTCTTCCCCGGTGTCGGCACCGGGTGGATAGATCTCGTTGAGGAAGGCGATAGCGCGACTCGGATGGGCCTTGCCGACCAGTTTCATGGTCACGGCACCATCGGAGATATCAATCAGCTCGTTGGCCTTGTAGACAATCTGAGTCGGCTTTTCCTGAAGAATCTCTTCGGAAAAGAACTCGACCATGGACATGGGAATACCGCCAAGCACCTTCCTCAGCGAACTGATGGAGGGGCTGACGCTGTTTTTCTCGATCATCGAAATGGTGCTGTTGGTGACACCCGCACGCTTGGCGAGCTCACGCTGGGAAAGACCTTTCAGTTTACGGATCGATTGCAGTCGTTCACCGACGTCCAATGCATTAGCCTCCCAGGATTCAGATTGTGTGGATAGTGAACGTTATCATGGCGACAGCGTTCAGTATTTACAACACTTGAGCCTGAGTCCTGTTCGGCAAAGCGACTTCCGGTCAGCCCCGCGCCCCGTCAGTCCCCGCTATAGAGCCGTGGCACGCGACGCAGATTGCAGAATATCTGGTAAGGGATGGTGTCGGCGGCCATCGCCACATCACTGGCCAGGATGTTTTTACCCCACAATTCGACCGTCGAACCGAGGCCCGCCTGAGGCACATCGGTCAAATCGATGCACAGCATGTCCATCGACACCCGCCCCAGCAGCTGACTGCGCTGCCCGGCCACCAACACGGGCGTACCGGTAGGCGCCTGACGCGGATAACCGTCGGCATACCCCATGGCGACCACGCCAATGCGCATCGGCTTCTGGGTGATGAATCGGGCGCCATAACCCACGGGCTCGCCAGCGGGCAGTTCGCGTACGCTGATGACTTTCGATTCGAGGGTCATCACGGGCTGCAAACGCGCGGCAACCGGATTGGCCTCCTCGAAGGGTGTCGCGCCATAGAGCATGATGCCCGGTCGCACCCAATCGCTCGGCACCTGAGGCCAGCCGAGCACGGCGGGCGAATTGCGCAAGCTGACCTGCGCCGACAACCCCTGGCGCGCGGCTTCGAACACCGCGACCTGCTCTGCGGCACTGCTGTTGTCGAGCTCATCCGCGCGAGCGAAGTGACTCATCAGCACAATCTTCGACACCTTGCCGCTGGCCAGCAGGCGCTGATACGCCGCTTGATAATCCGCCGGATGCAGGCCGACCCGGTGCATGCCCGAGTCCAGCTTGAGCCAGACCGTGATCGGCTGGCGCAAGGCGGCTTTCTCGATCGCCTCGAGTTGCCAGAGCGAATGCACCACGCACCAGAAATCATGCTCGACGATCAGCGACAGCTCATCGGCTTCGAAAAAGCCTTCGAGCAGCAACACCGGCGCGCGAATGCCGGCGGCACGCAGCTCCAGGGCTTCTTCGATACAGGCAACGGCAAAACCGTCCGCCTCGGCCTCCAGGGCCTGGGCGCAGCGCACCGCACCATGGCCGTAGGCATCGGCCTTGATCACCGCGAGGGCACGAGCCCCCGTGAGTTCGCGGGCCAGTTGATAGTTATGACGCAGGGCTTGAAGATCGATCAGGGCACGGGCAGGACGCATGGCGGCAGACTTCTAGGCGGTCTCGAGAGAAAAAAAACCGGCGCTGACTGGCGGCGTGAACCACCAATAGCACCGGGAGAGGGATCGTTCAAGGCAGAGCGGCCACGACCGACAGCTCGACCAAAATTTCCGGTTCGCACAGTTTGGCTTCAACCGTTGCCCGTGCTGGCGCAACGTTCTTCGGCAGCCAGGTATCCCAGACACTGTTCATGCCCTGGAAATCGGCATCAATGTCTTTCAGGTAAATCGTCACCGACAACAACCGGCTCTTGTCGGTACCCGCCAGGTCCAGCAAGCGCTCGATGTTGGCGAGGGTTTCGCGAGTCTGCTGTTCAATCCCGGCGCCCATATCGTCGCCGACCTGCCCTGCCAGATACACGGTGCCGCTGTGAACCACGATCTGGCTCAAACGCTCATTGGTGAGCTGGCGCTGGATTACCATGTTTTGCGGACTCCTGGGGGGTGTTGCCATAACGGGAAATATCGAGACCTTCAGCGCTGATCTGCGGCTTTTTCTTCGCCATCAGGTCAGCCAGCAAGCGGCCGGAGCCACACGCCATGGTCCAGCCGAGCGTGCCATGCCCCGTGTTCAGGAACAGGTTCTTGAACGGGGTGGCACCGACAATCGGCGTGCCATCCGGCGTGGTCGGACGCAATCCGGTCCAGAAACTGGCCTGGGTCAGGTCGCCGCCTTGAGGATAAAGATCGTTGACGATCATCTCCAGCGTTTCGCGTCGACGCGGGTTCAGCGACAGGTCAAAACCGGCTATTTCAGCCATGCCGCCTACACGAATACGGTTGTCGAAACGGGTGATCGCGACCTTGTAGGTCTCGTCGAGGATGGTCGAAGTCGGAGCCATCGCCGGGTTGGTGATCGGCACGGTCAGCGAGTAACCCTTGAGCGGATAAACCGGGGCCTTGATGCCCAGCGGCTTGAGCAACTGCGGCGAGTAACTGCCGAGCGCCAGGACGTAACGGTCCGCGGTTTCCAGCTTGCCGTCGATCATCACGCCATTGATCCGGTCGCCAGCGTAGTCGAGGCGTTGAATGTCTTGGCCGAAACGGAACTCCACACCCAGTTGCATGGCCATTTCAGCCAGGCGCGTGGTGAAGATCTGGCAGTCGCCGGTCTGGTCGTTCGGCAGACGCAGTGCGCCGGCGAGAATGTCGGTCACGCTGGCCAGGGCCGGTTCGACACGGGCAATGCCGGCACGGTCGAGCAGCTCGAAGGGAACGCCGGACTCCTTGAGCACAGCGATGTCTTTAGCGGCGCCATCGAGCTGTGCCTGGGTGCGGAACAGTTGGGTCGTGCCCAGGCTGCGGCCTTCATAGGCAATGCCGGTTTCCGCGCGCAATTCGTCGAGGCAGTCACGGCTGTACTCGGACAGGCGGACCATGCGCTCTTTGTTCACGGCGTAACGGCTGGCGGTGCAGTTGCGCAGCATCTGCGCCATCCAGAGGTATTGGTCGATATCGGCGGTGGCCTTGATCGCCAGCGGTGCGTGGCGCTGCAACAGCCATTTGATGGCCTTGAGCGGCACACCCGGCGCAGCCCATGGCGATGCGTAGCCCGGCGAGACCTGGCCGGCGTTGGCGAAACTGGTTTCCATGGCAGCGGCCGGTTGACGGTCCACGACCGTCACTTCAAAGCCGGCCCGAGCCAGATAGTAGGCACTGGCGGTACCGATAACGCCGCTACCCAAGACCAGAACGCGCATTTTTTATCCCTCATCGCGGCTTGTCGCCGACGTTTGTTGTGTGCAAGCAATGATGAGCGCAGTTTAAAAAACATTTGCCAGTGCTTTTCACTATATAAGTGCCTATATTTGGCGACAATTCTCGGCAAAATAGCTTTTGACGGAGGCGCATCCCCTATGCGGACCAACACTCAGACCAAACGTGAGCTGGACAAGATCGACCGGAACATCCTGCGCATCCTGCAAGCCGATGGGCGAATCTCGTTCACGGAACTCGGGGAAAAGGTCGGACTGTCGACCACGCCCTGCACGGAGCGGGTGCGCCGCCTGGAGCGCGAAGGGATCATCATGGGCTACAACGCCCGGCTCAACCCGCAGCACCTTAAGGGTAGCCTGCTGGTGTTCGTCGAAATCAGCCTCGACTACAAATCCGGCGATACCTTTGAAGAGTTCCGACGCGCGGTGCTGAAACTGCCCCATGTGCTGGAATGCCACCTGGTCTCAGGGGATTTCGACTACCTGGTGAAGGCGCGGATTTCCGAAATGGCTTCGTACCGCAAACTGTTGGGCGACATCCTGCTCAAGCTGCCCCACGTGCGCGAATCCAAGAGCTATATCGTGATGGAAGAAGTGAAAGAGAGCTTGAGCTTGCCGATTCCGGATTGAACCAAGCTGCATATGCTCGCTCCCACGCAGAGCGTGGGAGCGAGCACATCACACGAGAACCTGCCGGGTGCTGGCCATGTACGCGTGAATCTGTTTCTCGACCCGTGGATGAATCAACTCCACGGGGCCGCGACCATTGGGGCATGGCAAGGTGGGCGTGGTACCGAACAGGCGACAGATCAGTGGCCGCTCTTCGTACACGGTGCAGCCGTCGGGCCCCAGGTGCACGCAGTTCAATTCATCCATCGCCGCATCCTGCTCGGCGCGGGTCTTGCGCGGCAGGCGGGACATTTCTTCCGGCGAAGTCGTCACCGGCCCACAGCAGTCGTGGCAACCGGGGACGCACTCGAACGAAGGGATCTGCTGCCGGAGTGTGCGAACGGTCTGGCGGTTGCAGCTCATCGAAATGAATACCGGAGAAAGTGAACGGGGCGCAATTTTGCCCTAAAAGCCTGACACCAGACAGCACTGGCCGACCAGTGTTGCCCGCGCCGAAAGGTCCGGCTTATGCTCCGTAAAATTTACTCAACACCGAAAACTCAGGATCACCCCCATGCACGCCCGCGTTCAGCAACCTGTTCCGAGCAACCACACCGCCTCCTATTACGCCGCCAGCAGCCTGCCGCAGCCTGATCACCCAGTGCTCCAGGGCCAGTTGTTGGCTGACGTGTGCGTGGTAGGCGGCGGTTTTTCCGGTCTGAACACCGCCATCGAGCTGGCCGAACGCGGCCTCAGCGTGGTGCTGCTCGAGGCCCACAAGATCGGCTGGGGGGCCAGCGGACGCAACGGCGGGCAGCTGATTCGCGGCGTCGGCCATGGCCTGGACCAATTCACTGACGTGATCGGCGCAGACGGCGTTCGCCAGATGAAACTCATGGGCCTGGAAGCGGTGGAGATCGTCCGTCGGCGGGTCGAACAGTTTCAGATTGCCTGCGACCTGACCTGGGGTTACTGCGACCTGGCCAATAAACCGCGAGACCTTGAAGGCTTTGCCGAGGACGCGGCCGAACTGCGTAGCCTCGGCTATCGCTATGAGACCCGACTGCTGCAAGCCCATGAAATGCACAGTGTGGTCGGCTCCGACCGCTATGTCGGCGGCTTGATCGACATGGGCTCCGGACACCTGCACCCGCTGAACCTGGCCCTGGGTGAAGCGGCAGCGGCGCAGCAACTGGGGGTGAAACTGTTCGAACACTCGGCCGTGACCCGCATCGACTATGGCAATGAGGTCCAGGTCCACACGGCACAAGGGGCGGTGCGCGCCAAGACGCTGGTGCTGGGCTGCAACGCCTACCTCAATGATCTGAACCCGGAACTCAGCGGCAAAGTGCTGCCCGCCGGCAGCTACATCATTGCCACCGAACCCTTGAGCGAAGCCCAGGCGCATGCCCTGCTGCCGCAGAACATGGCGGTCTGTGACCAGCGCGTGGCGCTGGACTACTACCGACTCTCAGCTGATCGGCGCTTGCTGTTTGGCGGGGCCTGCCACTATTCAGGCCGCGACCCTTCGGACATCGGCGCTTATATGCGGCCGAAAATGCTTGAGGTGTTCCCGCAACTGGGTGGGGTAAAGATCGATTATCAGTGGGGCGGGATGATCGGCATCGGTGCCAACCGCCTGCCGCAGATAGGCCGGCTCAAAGACCAGCCGAATGTGTATTACGCCCAGGCGTACTCAGGCCATGGCGTCAACGCCACCCACCTGGCCGGCAAGCTGCTGGCCGAAGCCATCAGTGGCCAGCAGGGCGGAGGGTTTGACCTGTTCGCCAAGGTGCCACATATCACCTTCCCCGGCGGCAAGCACTTTCGCTCGCCGCTGTTGGCGCTGGGGATGTTGTGGCACCGGCTTAAAGAGCTGGTCTGATGCTGATTTGGTCGTTCCCACGCACGCGGGAACGATCACACACGGCAACACTTACAACCGCCAGAACGGCTTCAACCCCTCCGCCCGCGCCTGTTCACGGCTCAAGCCCACATCGCGCAACTGCTGCGCCGAGAGCTCCAGCAACACCTTGCGCGTGTGCAGACGATGCCAGAACAGGCCCCAGCGCCCCAGACAGGACGGCGCATTGCGGGCGCGGGCCTCACGCATGCCCTGCTCCTGTCCTGCCGCCAGTTCCTGACTGTGTAACGTCAGCCGCACATCGCTCAAGCCGTTCATTTTCAATGCTCCTGTTTACTTGGGTAGCCAGAGATTCCATGATGCGCGGGCAGGCAAAACCATTACAGATTCAATGAATATGTATTACCTCCATACAGATTTTCTGTTTTAGCGACTGAATCCTGTATTTTTGACCCATCTGTACTGATCCCCGTATCTCTTCACCGAGGCTGCACCATGACGCTTTACGTCAACCTCGCCGAATTGCTCGGCACACGCATCGAACAGGGCTTCTATCGCCCCGGTGACCGACTGCCGTCGGTGCGGGCATTGAGTGTTGAGCACGGGGTCAGCCTGAGCACGGTGCAGCAGGCTTACCGGGTGCTGGAAGACAGCGGGCTGGCGCGACCGAAACCGAAATCCGGCTACTTCGTCCCGGTCGGGCGCGAGCTGCCGGAGTTGCCGGTGGTTGGTCGCCCGGCCCAACGCCCGGTCGACATTTCCCAGTGGGACCTGGTGCTGGAACTGATCCGCGCCGTGCCACGCAAGGACGTCGTGCAACTGGGCCGTGGCATGCCGGACATCACCACGCCAACCATCAAGCCCCTGCTGCGCAGCCTGGCCCGGATCAGCCGACGGCAAGACATGCCTGGCCTGTATTACGACAACATCTACGGCACACTGGAGTTGCGTGAGCAGATCGCACGCCTGATGCTCGACTCCGGCAGCCAATTGAGCGCCAGCGACCTGGTGGTCACCACCGGCTGCCACGAAGCGCTCTCCACCAGCATTCGCGCCATCTGCGAACCGGGGGACATCGTCGCCGTGGACTCGCCAAGCTTTCACGGTGCCATGCAGACACTCAAGGGACTGGGCATGAAAGCCCTGGAGATTCCCACCGACCCGCTTACCGGGATCAGTCTCGATGCGCTGGAACTGGCCTTGGAACAATGGCCGATCAAGGCCATACAGTTGACCCCCAACTGCAACAACCCTTTGGGCTACATCATGCCGGAGTCGCGAAAACGCGCGTTGTTGACGCTCGCACAGCGGTTTGACGTGGCCATCATCGAAGACGATGTGTATGGCGAGCTGGCCTACACCTACCCGCGACCACGCACCATCAAGTCGTTCGACGAAGACGGCCGCGTCTTGCTCTGCAGTTCGTTCTCCAAGACCCTGGCGCCCGGGCTGCGCATCGGCTGGGTCGCACCAGGCCGGTACCTGGAACGGGTGCTGCACATGAAATACATCAGCACCGGCTCGACTGCGGCACAACCCCAGATCGCCATTGCTGAATTCTTGAAAGGCGGTCACTTCGAACCTCATTTGCGGCGGATGCGCGCCCAATACCAACGCAATCGCGACCTGATGCTTGATTGGGTCAGCCGCTACTTCCCGTCCGGCACCCGCGCCAGCCGTCCGCAAGGTAGTTTTATGCTGTGGGTCGAACTACCTGAAGGCTTCGACACCCTGAAGCTCAATCGCGCACTCCTCGAGCAGGGCGTACAGATTGCCGTGGGCAGTATCTTTTCCGCCTCGGGCAAGTACCGCAATTGCCTGCGCATGAACTACTCGGCCAAGCCTACGCCGCAGATTGAAGAGGCGGTGCGCAAGGTCGGGGCTGCAGCAATCAAGTTGCTGGCCGAGAGCCCCGGCGCGGACGTCTGAGTACTGCGCAAGCCGTGCCATACTCCGGGCCTGGCCCTTTTGCAGGAACAACCGACTTGCGCCCCAGACCTGTCCTGCTCCTTGTGTTGCTCCTCACGCTGATGAGTGGCTGCGCCTCGCTCGACGTGGCACGCGAGCCGAGCCAGGCATTGCCAGCGAGCGAGTCCTCGTTTGGCCGCTCGATCCAGGCCCAGGCAGCCGCGTATCAAGGGCGCTCCGGTTTCCGCCTGCTGTCGGACAGCGGCGAAGCCTTCAGCGCACGCGCCGAACTGATCCGCCAGGCCCAGCGTAGCCTCGACCTGCAGTACTACATCGTCCACGACGGCATCAGCACACGACTGCTGGTGAACGAGTTACTCAAGGCGGCTGATCGTGGCGTGCGTATTCGTGTTCTGCTCGACGACACCACCAGCGACGGCCTGGACCAGACCATCGCCACACTGGCCGCTCACCCGAAAATACAGATTCGCCTGTTCAATCCGTTGCATTTGGGCCGCAGCACCGGGGTAACGCGAACCATGGGCCGGCTGTTCAACCTGTCGCTGCAACACCGACGCATGCACAACAAGCTGTGGCTGGCGGACAACAGCGCCGCCATCGTCGGCGGCCGCAACCTGGGTGACGAGTACTTCGATGCCAAGCCCAACCTGAATTTCACCGACATCGACCTGCTGGGCATCGGACCGGTCGCCGAACAACTGGGGCACAGCTTCGACCAGTACTGGAACAGCGCCCTGAGCAAACCCATCGACGGGTTTGTCGCCAACAAGCCCACCGCCAAGGACCTGGCCGACACCCGCTCAAGACTGCAGGCATCCCTGGACGAAAGCCGCCGACAGAACCATTCGCTGTACCAGCAACTGAAGACCTACCAGACAGACCCGCGCCTGGACGCCTGGCGAACCGAGTTGACCTGGGCCTGGAACCAGGCGTTATGGGACGCGCCGAGCAAGGTACTGGCCAAGGGCGAACCGGACCCGCAACTGTTGCTGACCACCCAGCTGGCGCCCGAACTGCAAGGGGTCAGCAAAGAGCTGGTGATGATCTCGGCCTATTTCGTCCCCGGCCCTCCCGGGCTGGTCTACCTGACAGGCCGCGCCGATGCCGGGGTATCGGTGAGCTTGTTGACCAACTCGCTGGAAGCGACCGATGTGCCAGCGGTACACGGCGGCTACGCGCCCTACCGCAAGGCGTTGCTGGAGCACGACGTGCAGCTGTTCGAACTGCGCCGACAACCCGATGACGGTGATGGCAGCGGTCCAGAGTTTTTCCGCAGTGCCTCTTACCCTGGCTCCGACTCCAGCCTGCACAGCAAGGCAATCGTCTTTGACCGGCAGAAATCGTTCATCGGTTCGTTCAACTTCGATCCACGCTCGGTGCTCTGGAATACCGAAGTCGGCGTGCTGGTGGACAGCCCGGAACTCGCCGAGCGTGTACGCGAACTGGCCTTGCAGGGCATGGCGCCGGCCCTGAGTTATCAGGCCCGGCTGGAGAGCGGCCAGGTGGTATGGGTGACCGAAGACAATGGCCAGCTGCACACCCTGACCCGCGAGCCGGGGAACTGGTGGCGGCGTTTCAATGCCTGGTTCAGCAACACCGTTGGCCTGGAGCGCATGCTCTAGGCCGGCTCGACCACCTCACCAAAAGCCCCCTGGCGCAGCAACAGGACGATCAACCCGAACGCCCCCGCCGCCATCAGCCACGGCAAGGCGTGCCCACTGATCCATTGGCTGCCGGCGCCCGCGGCGAGCGGACCGATCAGGCAGCCGATCCCCCACAGTTGCGCGATGTGGGCGTTGGCTCGCACCAACGCATCATCGCGATAACGTTCGCCGATCAGAATCAGCGACAGGGTGAACAAGCCACCCGCACTGGCCCCGAACAGTACCCACAGCGGCCAGATCAGCAAGGTGTCGATCAACAGCGGTATTGCCAGGCTCGACAGCAGCAGAATCACCGCACAGCCGGCAAACAACGTGCGCCGGGATACACGATCCGCCAACGCGCCGATCGGCAACTGCAACAAGGCATCGCCGACCACCACGGTGCTGACCATCGCCAAGGCGATTTCAGCGGTGAATCCCTGCCGCAGGCAGTACACCGGCAACAAGGTCAGAATCATCGCCTCGAAGGCCGCGAACAACGACACCGCCCAGGCAATCGCCGGCAAGCCACGGCAGAAAACCAGCAAGTCGCTGAACGTGACACTGCAGGCTTCGCTGCTGGGCGCCCCGCTACGCCCCAGCAGCAACAGCGGCGACACCACCAGCAAGGCGACGCCCACCCAGAACCCGAAATCGTTCTCCGTGCCCAGCATGCCCAGCAAGACTGGCCCGGACAGTTGGCTCAAGGCATAACTGCTGCCGTACAGCGCCACCAATCGACCACGCCACTGCTCCACCACCAACTGGTTGATCCAGCTCTCGCCGAGGATGAATACGATGGTCAGGATGACCCCTATCATCAGCCGCAACACCAGCCAGACCGGGTAACTGGGCATCAACGCCAGCAGGCCGATAGACACCGCGCCGGCCCACAGGCACAGACGCATCAGATTCGCCGTGCCCAGGCGCGCCGCCAGGTGGCTGGACACCTTGGCACCCAGCAGTACGCCAATCGCCGGCATCGCCGCCATCACACCGATAGCAAATGAGCCGTAGCCCCAGCTTTCAAGGCGCAACGACACCAGCGGCATGCTGACACCCAGGGCCAGGCCGACACTCAGGACAGACGCCAACACGGCGAAATAAGTCGCCCAACGCATTTTCCACGCTCCTGTGGATATTTTATGCACAGCACAAATCAATGCGGGAGCGAGCCTGCTCGCGATGGGGGTGCAACATTCAACACTGACGTCGACTGTCATACCGCTATCGCGAGCAAGCTCGCTCCCACAGGGGAACTGCGTCGTTCAGGGAGCCTGGCTCAGAACAGGCTCCCTGAAAGGCTTACAGCTTGATCCAGGTCGCCTTCAGCTCGGTGTACTTGTCGAACGCGTGCAGCGACTTGTCACGGCCGTTGCCCGACTGCTTGAAGCCACCAAAGGGAGCGGTCATGTCGCCACCATCGTACTGGTTGATCCACACGCTACCGGCACGCAGCGCCTTGGCCGTCAGGTGCGCCTTGGAAATGTCCTGGGTCCACACCGCGGCAGCCAGGCCATAAGGCGTATCGTTGGCGATCTGAATGGCTTCTTCGGCGCTGTCGAAGGTAATCACCGACAGCACCGGGCCGAAGATCTCTTCCTGAGCGATCTTCATCGCGTTGCTCACACCGTCGAAAATCGTTGGCTCAACGTACGTGCCACCGGTCTCCTGAAGGATGCGCTTGCCGCCCGCAACCAACTTGGCGCCATCGGCGTGACCCGCTTCGATATAGGACAGCACGGTGTTCATTTGCTGGGTATCGACCAGCGCACCGACGTTGGTGACCGGATCCAGCGGGTTGCCCGGTTTCCAGGCTTTCAGGGCCTCGATCACCAGTGGCAGGAAGCGGTCCTTGATCGAGCGCTCCACCAGGAGACGGGAGCCGGCCGTGCAGACCTCGCCCTGGTTGAATGCAATGGCACTGGCAGCGGATTCAGCCGCCGCTTGCAGGTCCGGCGCATCGGCGAACACGATGTTCGGACTCTTGCCGCCGGCTTCGAGCCAAACGCGCTTCATGTTCGATTCGCCAGAGTAGATCATCAACTGCTTGGCGATCTTGGTCGAGCCAGTGAACACCAGGGTGTCGACGTCCATGTGCAGGGCCAGTGCCTTGCCAACCGTGTGACCGTACCCTGGCAGTACGTTCAGCACGCCTTTCGGGATACCGGCTTCAACGGCCAACGCGGCAATACGGATGGCGGTCAGCGGAGATTTTTCGGACGGCTTGAGGATCACCGAGTTACCGGTGGACAACGCCGGGCCCAGCTTCCAACAGGCCATCATCAGCGGGAAATTCCACGGCACGATTGCGCTGACCACACCCACCGGCTCACGGGTCACCAGACCCAGTTGGTCGTGAGGGGTCGCCGCCACTTCGTCGTAGATCTTGTCGATGGCTTCGCCGCTCCAGCTCAGCGCTTGAGCCGCGCCCGGAACGTCGATGTACAGGGAGTCGCTGATCGGCTTGCCCATGTCCAGGGTTTCAAGCAACGCCAGCTCTTCGGCATGCTGCTTGAGCAGGCCAGCGAAACGGATCATGGTGGATTTGCGCTTGGCTGGGGCCAGGCGCGACCAGACACCTGAATTGAAGGTGGCGCGGGCGTTTTCCACGGCGCGCTGGGCGTCGGCGGCGTCGCAGCTGGCGATCTTGCCCAGCAGGCGGCCATCGACCGGGCTGATGCACTCGAAGGTCTCGCCGGAGACCGCATGGGTGTATTCGCCATTGATATAGGCGCGGCCTTCAATGTTCAGGTCGCGGGCACGTTGTTCCCAGTCGGCACGAGTCAGGGTGGTCATACGAGTGTCCTCCTCTTATTGAATACGAGCGCCACGCGGCTACGCAGGCACTGTCAGGAAATGGGCCCGGCCAGCCTTCAAATCGGCCCTAGGCACCCACCACCCTAAACCAGCCACGCCTCTAGTTTCAATATATTTGACACAAGGCTGGCAAACGGCCTTGCGATGTTCATTTTAATAAACATAGACTCGGGGCTTTTCAACCACTCGCGTCGCAATCACGGGGGATTACAACAATGAGCATCCAGAACATCGTCGACTTCAGCCAGGCCACCACCGCCGCCGAACGCTATCGCCCGGAGGCCGCCAAAGTGCTCAAGGGCGACCCTGAGCAAACCGTCTACAACCACTACAACAGCCCCTGTGGCCAGCTTAACGCCGGCGTCTGGGAAGGCGAAGTCGGGCAGTGGACCGTGAACTTCACCGAACACGAATACTGCGAAATCGTGCAGGGCGTTTCGGTACTGCGCGACAGCGACGGCAACGCCAAGACCCTGCGCACCGGCGATCGCTTCGTCATTCCGGCCGGATTCAAAGGCACCTGGGAGGTGCTGGAGACGTGCCGCAAGATCTACGTGGCGTTCGAACAAAAGGCCTGAGGCCTTTTCAAGCCACAACGAAAAAGGCCCGTATCTCGCGATACGGGCCTTTTTCTTAAGAGAGAAAAATCAATTACTTGATTTTGCCTTCTTTGTAGATCACGTGCTTGCGAACAACCGGATCAAATTTCTTGATCTCGATTTTGTCCGGAGTAGTACGCTTGTTTTTGTCGGTAGTGTAGAAGTGACCAGTACCGGCGCTCGAAATCAAACGAATCAATTCACGCATGATTAGCTCCCTTAAACCTTGCCATCGCGGCGAAGTTCGGCCAGCACGACAGTGATGCCACGCTTGTCGATGATACGCATGCCTTTGGCAGATACGCGCAGACGCACAAAACGTTTCTCTTCTTCAACCCAGAAGCGGTGATGCTGCAGGTTCGGCAGGAAACGACGACGGGTTTTGTTGTTTGCGTGGGAAATGTTATTCCCAGTCACCGGACCCTTACCGGTAACTTGACAGACTCTAGACATGCCTCAGCCCTCTAAAACCACATGCCCAACCCGGCATGGGTTGGCCGCTTAATCTCTCAGTCATTTGGCGCCAGGCGCCGCGTTTCTTTAAGGGTCTTACCGGCTACACCTACAGTGAAGGAACCGGGCCCCTAGAAAAGAGCGCTGCTTTATACCAGAAAGACCCGGTAGCAACAACTATCGGTGTGAAGAGACTTTTCAAAAACCCCGAATTCAGGGCGCCAGATGCCTTGGACAAAGGCTATCAATGCCAGCGACCGCTCGTCGCAGAACGTCGACTTGCGTGCCAACACAGACACCAGGCCCCGGCCACTTTACCCGGATTCGTCCTCCACGGAACGCCGCTCAAGGCAAATTCCCGATAAAAAACACCTGCCGCCCCCCTCCTCGTCAAATAAAAGTACCCGCCCACCTGCCACAAAATGCAAAAGGGGATAGTCATTTGCAGGCGAGGTCACTAGGGTAAGCCTTTTCCAGACTGCACTCGCAGATGGGCCTTCGATCTGCACAGGAATCCACACATGCGCCTCGCTGCCCTACCGCTGTTGCTCGCCCCACTCTTGCTGAGCCCGCTGGCCCAGGCTGCCGCCCTGAGCGTCTGCACGGAGGCCAGCCCGGAGGGGTTCGATGTCGTTCAATACAACTCGCTGACCACCACCAACGCCTCGGCGGATGTGCTGATGAATCGCCTGGTGGACTTCGACACAGCCAGCGGCAAAGTGGTCCCCAGCCTGGCGGACAGCTGGGAAGTATCGGCCGACGGCCTGACCTACGTCTTCAAATTGCACCCCCAGGTGAAATTCCACCGCACCGACTACTTCAACCCGAGCCGCGACCTGACGGCGGGAGACGTGAAGTTCAGTTTTGAGCGCATGCTGGATCCGGCCAACCCATGGCACTCCATCGCCCAAAGTGGCTTCCCCCACGCCCAATCGATGCAACTGCCGGCGCTGATCAAGAAAGTCGACGCGCTGGACCCACTGACCGTGCGCTTCACCTTGGACCACCCCGACTCGACGTTCCTCGCCACGCTGAGCATGGGCTTTGCCTCGATCTACTCCGCCGAATATGCCGATCAACTGCTCAAGGCCGGCACGCCCGAAAAACTCAACAGCCAGCCCATTGGCACTGGCCCGTTCATTTTCGGGAGGTTCCAGAAAGACGCGTCGATTCGCTACAAAGCCAACCGCGACTACTTTGCTGGCAAGCCCGGGGTAGACACCCTGGTATTCGCCATCACCCCGGACGCCAACGTGCGCTTGCAGAAGCTACGGCGCAACGAATGCCAGATCGCCCTGTCGCCCAAGCCCCTGGATGTACAGGCTGCCGCCCAGGAGCCGAGCCTCAAGGTCGAGAGCACGCCCGCCTTCATGACGGCATTCGTGGCCATCAACAGCCAGCATCCGCCTCTGGACAAGCCCGAAGTGCGCCAGGCGATCAACCTGGCCTTCGACAAGGCCAGCTACCTCAAGGCCGTGTTCGAAGACACCGCGCAAGCCGCCAACGGTCCCTACCCGCCTAACACATGGAGCTTCGCCAAGGACCTGCCGGGCTATCCGAAAGACCTGGCCAAGGCTCGCTCGCTGATGGCCAAGGCCGGTCTCAAGAACGGGTTCAAAACGACCATCTGGACGCGTCCGTCCGGCAGCCTGCTCAACCCCAACCCAAGCCTTGGCGCCCAACTGTTGCAGGCTGACCTTGCGGAAATAGGCATTCAGGCGGAAATCCGCGTGATCGAATGGGGCGAGCTGATTCGTCGCGCCAAGGCCGGCGAACACGACCTACTGTTCATGGGCTGGGCCGGCGACAATGGCGACCCGGATAACTTCCTCACGCCACAGTTCTCCTGTGCGGCCGTCAAATCCGGAACCAACTTCGCTCGCTACTGCGACCAGGGCCTGGACAAGCTGATCAACGCCGGCAAGACCACCACCGAACAAGGCGTGCGCAGCAAGCTCTACGAGCAAGCCCAGGCACAGATCCAGCAACAGGCCCTATGGCTTCCACTGGCCCACCCGACCGCCTTCGCGCTGACGCGCAAGGACGTTCAGGGCTATCAGGTCAGCCCGTTCGGACGCCAGGATTATTCGAAGATCAGCTTCAAGCCATAAGCGGCACGCGACAAGCTCAAAGCAGTACGCATGCTGCTCTGGCTTGCCGCTTGTAGCTTGTAACTTGCAGCTGCTGTTTCACATCCAGCCATATTCGGCCATCGACAGTGGGTCCCCATCGCCCACAATGAAGTGATCGAGCACCCGCACATCGATCATCCCCAGCACCTCCTGCAGGAGCTTGGTCAGCACCCTGTCAGCTTGGCTCGGCTCGACATGCCCTGACGGATGGTTGTGGCACAGGATCACAGCGGCAGCATTGTGCGCCAGCGCGCGCTTGACCACCTGCCGCGGATGGACGCTGGTGGTGTCGATCGAACCGCGAAACAGTGTCTCGAATGCCAGGACCCGGTGCTTGGAATCAAGAAACAGGCAGCCAAACACCTCATGAGGCTCATGCCGCAGCATGGCCTTGAGGTAGTTGCGTACCTCGATCGGGCTTTTGAGCACCGAATCACGCCGCAGATGCTCCGCCAAATGTCGTCGCGCCATTTCCAGGACCGCCTGCAACTGGGCAAACTTCGCCGGCCCCAGCCCGAGCTGGCGACCGAACGTTTGCTGGTCCGCCTCCAGCAACGTACGCAGGCCACCGAATTGCTGCAGCAGGTGCCGCGCCAGGTCCACCGCGCTTTTCCCGGCGACCCCGGTGCGTAGAAAGATGGCCAGCAGTTCGGCATCCGAAAGACTCGCCGAACCCTGCTCCAGAAGCTTCTCCCGCGGCCGCTCCGCCGCCGGCCAGTCACGAATGCTCATAGCACCTCCATGTGTGTGGGCGCCGCTGTTCCGTAGCGGTCGCTGTGATATCGTAGCCCATCTTTTTTGCGGGCGATTTCACCCTGGGGAGGGGGTTTCGCCACGTATGTCACCAACGAATTGAAAGGCAGACCTATGCAGCGGCTGTATCGGAAACGCATCGTTCTGGGCGTCGGCGGCGGCATTGCTGCCTACAAGAGCGCCGAGCTGGTTCGTCGCCTGATCGACCAGGGCGCGGAAGTGCGGGTGGTCATGACCCGAGGCGGCAGCGAGTTCATCACCCCGCTGACCATGCAGGCCCTCTCCGGGCACCCGGTACACCTGGACCTGCTGGACCCCGCGGCCGAAGCCGCCATGGGCCACATCGAGCTGGCCAAATGGGCCGACCTGGTGCTGATTGCCCCAGCCACCGCCGACGTGATCGCGCGCCTGGCCCAGGGCATCGCCAATGACCTGTTGACCACCTTGGTACTGGCCACCGATGCCACCGTGGCGCTGGCGCCCGCCATGAACCAGGCCATGTGGCGTGATCCAGCAACCCAGGCCAACACCCAACTGCTCGAAAGCCGAGGCTTCAAGGTCTTCGGCCCGGCCTCCGGCAGCCAGGCCTGCGGCGACGTCGGCATGGGCCGCATGATGGAGGCCGATGACCTGGCGCAGTGCGCCGCCGATTGCTTCCAGCACTTGGCGCTGACTGGCAAACACGTGCTGATCACCGCTGGCCCGACCCAGGAAAACATCGACCCGGTACGCTACATCACCAACCACAGCTCCGGAAAAATGGGCTTTGCCCTGGCCGAAGCCGCGGTTGAAGCCGGCGCCCGCGTGACCTTGATCACAGGCCCCGTGCACCTGCCGACACCGGATCGCGTTACCCGCATCGACGTGGTCAGCGCCCGCGACATGCTGGCCGCCTGCGAGGCCGCGATCCCCTGCGACCTGTTCATCGCGTCCGCTGCGGTTGCTGACTACCGCCCGGAAGTCGTCGCGCCACAAAAACTCAAGAAAGATCCTACGACCGGTGACGGCTTTGTGCTGCAAATGGTGCGCAATCCAGACATTCTGGCCACCATTGCCACTCGCCCTGACCGCCCGTTCAGTGTCGGCTTCGCCGCCGAAACCGAACACTTGCTCGACTACGCCGCACGCAAGCTCAAGGACAAGAACCTTGATCTGATCGTTGCCAACGACGTCGCCAACCCGAGCATTGGCTTCAACAGCGAGGAAAACGCCTGCAGCGTGATCGATCGTGAGTTGCACGCCACCCTTTTCGCCCAGACCAGCAAAGGCAAAATTGCCCGCCAGCTGATCACTTTTATCGCCGAACGTCTGAACCAGGTTTAACTCGTATGCACGCTTTGCAAGCCAAGATCCTCGACCCACGCATCGGCAGCGAATTCCCGCTGCCCCAGTACGCCACCCCAGGCTCCGCCGGCCTTGACCTGCGGGCCATGCTGGAGCAGGACACCGTCATCAAGCCGGGCGAAACCCTGCTGATCCCCACTGGTCTGTCGGTGTACATCGGCGATCCGGGCTTGGCCGCGCTGATCCTGCCGCGCTCTGGCCTGGGCCACAAACACGGCATCGTGCTGGGTAATCTGGTCGGCCTGATCGATTCCGATTACCAGGGCCCGCTGATGGTGTCGTGCTGGAACCGTGGCCAGACCGACTTCAACATCGTGGTCGGTGAACGCCTGGCCCAGTTGGTGCTGGTGCCGGTGGTGCAGGCGCACTTCGAACTGGTTGAAGAGTTCGACGAAACCCAGCGTGGAGCAGGTGGTTTCGGTCATTCCGGCAGCCACTGATAACACCCGCGCCGAGACCGGCGCTCCTGCCCGGTCTCGGCACTTTGCTTTGCATTTCAGGATGAACATTGCGCTGACGGCAACTGAACGATTTAACGAGCGATATCAAGGCCTTAGACGACGTTTCAAGCAACAAGCCACCCTGTATGGCATTTGCACAGCACGAACTCTCTGCCCCAAACGTCGTCATACCCTTCAGTTTGAACCCGCCGCCGAACTGCTCGCCGGCCCGTCCAGCAACCTTTGAGTTGGAGCTATCCCAGTATGAACAACGCAACCCGCATCGCCCCCACGTTCCCCGACAGCATCTTTCGCGCCTACGATATCCGTGGCGTGGTCCCGCACACCCTGACCGCTGAAACCGCCTACTGGATCGGTCGCGCCATTGGCGCCCAGACCCTGGCCCAGGGTGAGCCGAACATCAGCGTCGGCCGCGACGGTCGCCTGTCGGGTCCGGAGCTTGTCGAGCAACTGATCCAGGGCCTGGCAGATAGCGGGTGCCACGTCAGCGACGTCGGCCTGGTACCAACACCGGCGCTCTACTACGCCGCCAACGTACTGGCCGGCAAATCCGGCGTAATGCTCACCGGTAGCCACAACCCATCGGACTACAACGGTTTTAAAATCGTCATCGCGGGCGACACACTGGCCAACGAACAGATTCAGGCCCTGCATGAGCGCCTGAAAACCAACAACCTGACCAGCGGTCAGGGCAGCATCACCCAGGTCGAAATCCTTGATCGTTACACCACTGAAATCGTCCAGGACATCAAGCTCGCTCGTCGCCTGAAAGTAGTGGTCGATTGCGGGAACGGCGCAGCCGGCGTTATCGCCCCTCAACTGATCGAAGCCCTGAACTGCGAAGTCATCCCGCTGTTCTGCGAAGTCGACGGCAATTTCCCGAATCACCATCCGGATCCGGGCAAACCTGAGAACCTGGTGGACCTGATCGCCAAGGTCAAGGAAACCAACGCCGATCTGGGCCTGGCGTTCGACGGCGACGGTGATCGTGTCGGCGTCATCACCAACACCGGCGACATTGTCTTCCCGGACCGCCTGCTGATGCTGTTCGCCAAGGACGTCGTGGCACGCAACCCGGACGCGGAGATCATCTTCGACGTCAAATGCACCCGCCGCCTGATCCCGCTGATCAAGGAGTATGGCGGTCGCCCACTGATGTGGAAGACCGGTCATTCGTTGATCAAAAAGAAAATGAAGCAAAGCGGCGCCCTGCTTGCCGGCGAAATGAGCGGGCACATCTTCTTCAAGGAACGCTGGTTCGGTTTCGACGACGGTATCTACAGCGCCGCGCGCCTGCTGGAGATCCTGAGCAAGGAGAAATCCAGCGCACAGGAGCTGTTCGAGACCTTCCCGAACGATATTTCCACGCCGGAAATCAATATCCATGTGACCGAAGAGAGCAAATTCAGCATCATTGATGCACTGCATGACGCTCAATGGGGCGAAGGTGCCGACCTGACCACCATTGACGGTGTGCGCGTCGACTATGCCAAAGGTTGGGGCCTGGTTCGCGCCTCCAACACCACACCGGTGCTGGTCCTGCGATTCGAGGCCGACAACGACGCCGAACTGCAGCGCATCAAGGACGTATTCCACGCCCAGTTGAAACGTGTTGCACCTGACCTCCAACTACCATTTTGATTTTTTGAAGCGCCTTTTATTGAAGTGCCGGAGCCCTGAATGACCCTCGAACGCGAAGCCGCCGCCAACACCGCCAAGGTCCTGTCCGAAGCGCTGCCTTACATTCGCCGCTACGTCGGCAAGACACTGGTGATCAAGTACGGCGGCAACGCGATGGAAAGCGAGGAGCTGAAGACCGGCTTTGCCCGCGACATCGTGATGATGAAAGCCGTCGGCATCAACCCGGTGGTGGTTCACGGTGGCGGTCCGCAAATCGGCGACCTGCTCAAGCGACTGTCGATCGAGAGTCATTTCATCGATGGCATGCGCGTCACGGACGCACAGACCATGGATGTGGTGGAGATGGTCCTCGGCGGCCAGGTGAACAAAGACATCGTCAACCTGATCAACCGTCATGGCGGCAGCGCCATCGGCCTGACCGGCAAGGACGCCGAGCTGATTCGCGCCAAGAAGCTCACCGTCACCCGCCAGACGCCGGAGATGACCCAACCGGAAATCATCGACATCGGGCAGGTGGGCGAAGTGGTCGGCATCAACACCGACTTGCTTAACCTGCTGGTCAAAGGTGACTTCATCCCGGTGATCGCGCCGATCGGCGTTGGCGCCAACGGCGAATCGTACAACATCAACGCCGACCTGGTGGCCGGCAAGGTCGCCGAAGCCCTGAAGGCCGAGAAGCTGATGCTGCTGACCAACATCGCCGGCCTGATGGACAAGTCCGGACAAGTCCTGACCGGACTGACCACCCAGCAGGTCGACGAGCTGATCGCCGACGGCACCATCTATGGCGGCATGCTGCCCAAGATCCGCTGCGCACTGGAAGCGGTGCAAGGCGGCGTGGGCAGCTCGCTGATCATCGACGGCCGGGTACCCAATGCGATCCTTCTGGAAATCTTCACCGACACCGGTGTGGGCACCCTGATCAGCAATCGCAAGCGTCCTTAAGCAACACCCATAAAAAAGGGTTCTTCACGGAATCCCGGGAAACACAGAAACAAGAACGCCGATTTGATTGATGATGTTCGTGCGAGCAAACACATCTAACAAACCGGCGTTCTTATGCGCGATATTAATACTTTCCTTCCTTTTT